>CAZCSD010000009.1:0-46138 GCA_964501235.1 uncultured Polaromonas sp.
TGAGCTTGTACTTGCCCACCGGCTTGAGGTTGAACATGTTGTAGAAGGTGCTGACTTCGTGTACCGCCATCGGGGCCATACCCAGGTAATCAGCCACCGCCTTCTCGCTCTGGGGACTGACCCAGCCACGCTCCTGCTGCACGATGGTCAGACAAGCAATCACCGCCGACTGCTTCTGCTCAGGCGGGTACTTGGCCACTTCTCGCGCAAACTGCGCAAGCACAGAATCGGAAAATTCAGCCAATTGACTTCTCCATCGAAGGTCTCGCACCGCCGCAATTCAAAACGGCCGCCGCCCATGCCGAAAGGCAGACGCTCATCGATCAATCTCCCCAAATACGATGTCCATGGTGCCGATCACCGCCACCGCATCGGCAATCATGTGTCCGCGAGACATTTCATCCATAGCCGCCAGATGAGCAAAACCGGGCGGACGAATCTTGAGTCGGTAGGGTTTGTTGGCCCCATCGCTGATGAGGTAAATACCAAACTCGCCCTTGGGGTGCTCAACGGCCGCGTAGGCCTGTCCTTCGGGTACATGAAAGCCCTCGGTGAAGAGCTTGAAGTGGTGGATCAACTCCTCCATGTTGGCCTTCATTGCCTCGCGAGCTGGGGGGGCCACCTTGTGGTCGCTGGTGATCACCGGGCCCGGATTGGCGCGCAACCAGTCCACACATTGACGGATGATGCGATTGGACTGGCGCATTTCCTCGATGCGCACCAAGTAGCGGTCGTAGCAGTCACCGGTCTTGCCCACCGGGATGTCAAAGGCCAGCCTGTTGTAGACATCGTAGGGCTGGTGCTTGCGCAGGTCCCATGCGATGCCCGAGCCGCGCAGCATCGGGCCGGTAAAGCCCAAATTGAGCGCGCGCTCTGGCGTAACAACGCCCACACCCACTGTGCGCTGCTTCCAGATGCGGTTGTCAGTCAACAGCGTCTCATACTCATCGACGAGCGCCGGAAACTTGCGCACAAAGTCGTCTATAAAGTCCAGGAGCGAGCCTTGCCGATTTTCGTTGAGGGCCGCGATCGCCTTGGCGTTGCGCACCTTGCTGGCCTTGTACTGCGGCATGGCGTCCGGCAAATCACGATACACGCCGCCCGGTCGGAAATAAGCGGCATGCATGCGCGCCCCCGATACCGCCTCGTACATATCGAACAAGGCTTCGCGCTCACGAAAGCAGTAAATCAGGATGTTCATCGCGCCGCAATCGAAGCCGTGGCAGCCCAGCCAAAGCAGATGATTGAGCAGGCGCGTGATCTCGGCATACATGACGCGGATGTACTGGGCCCGCTCGGGCACCTCGATATCCATGAGTTTCTCGATCGCCAGGCAGTAAGCGTGCTCGTTGCTCATCATCGAGACATAGTCGAGCCGGTCCATGTAGGGCAGTGACTGGATATAGGTGCGACTTTCGGCCAGCTTCTCGGTGGCCCGGTGCAGCAGTCCAATATGCGGATCGGCCCGCTGTATGACCTCGCCGTCGAGCTCGAGCACCAGGCGCAGCACACCGTGGGCCGCCGGATGCTGCGGCCCAAAATTGAGGGTGTAGTTCTTGATTTCAGCCATGGTCTTCAGTCCCTGCTGCCCACAGGCCGTCCCGCGTAGCCCTCTTCGCGAATGATGCGCGGCGTGATCTCGCGCAATTCGATACTCACCGGCTGATAAATGACACGCTTTTGTTCGGGGTCGTAGCGCATCTCCACATGGCCGGTGGTGGGAAAATCCTTGCGGAAGGGATGGCCGATAAAGCCATAGTCGGTCAGGATGCGCCGCAGATCGTTGTGACCCTCAAAAATGAGACCAAACAGATCGAAGGCTTCGCGTTCAAACCAATTGGCCGAATTCCAGACCTCTGTGAGCGAAGGCAGAACCGGAAAATCGTCGTCGTCGCAGAACACCTTCAGACGCACGCGCTGATTAAGACTGACGGACAGCAGATGCGAAACCACCGCAAAGCGCGGCCCTTCGTGCTGACCGGCCTTGTAATCGCTGAAATCCACACCGCACAGGTCAATGAGTTGCTCAAAGCGGCAGGCGGGATGGTCGCGCAGCGTGACCGCCACATCGAGATAATCCTTGCGCGCGACCAGCACAGTCACCTCACCGAGCGCCAGGGTCACTCGGCGCGCCTTGTCACCAAGCACGTCGCTCAGGGTTTGCTTCAGGCTCTCCGGGGCCGGTCGTAGCTGGGCAGCGGTCAAGACAGCTTCAAACGGCATCTCAGGCCCTCGCGATCGTATGGGTGCGGCGAATTTTTTGCTGCAACTGGATGATGCCGTAAAGCAGCGCCTCGGCAGTCGGCGGGCAGCCGGGGACATAGACGTCCACCGGCACGATGCGGTCGCAACCGCGCACCACCGAATAGCTGTAATGGTAGTAGCCGCCCCCATTGGCGCAGGACCCCATGGAGATCACCCAGCGCGGTTCGGACATCTGGTCGTAGACCTTGCGCAGGGCCGGCCCCATCTTGTTGCACAGGGTGCCGGCTACGATCATCAGATCGGACTGGCGGGGGCTGGGACGAAACAGCATACCGAAACGGTCGATGTCATAGCGGGCCGCACCCGCATGCATCATCTCGACCGCGCAACAGGCCAGACCAAAAGTCATGGGCCACAGCGATCCTGTCTTGGCCCAGTTGACCACCGAGTCGTAGCTTGTGGTCATGAAGCCTTCGTTGAACACACCTTCAAGTGACATATGAGATACCTCGCGCCAAACGATTGCCAACCCGCGTCAGACCCTCTTAGCCTGCCCCTCGACTACTCCCAGTCAAGTGCGCCTTTTTTCCATTCGTAGATGAACCCAACCACCAAGATGGCCAAGAAGACCATCATGGCCCAAAAGCCCACCAAGCCGATGTCCTTGAAGGCCACCGCCCAGGGAAAGAGAAAAGCGATTTCCAAGTCGAAAAGGATAAAGAGGATGGCCACCAGGTAGTAGCGCACATCGAACTTCATGCGAGCGTCTTCGAAGGCCTCAAAGCCGCATTCGTAGGGGGAGTTTTTTTCACTGTCCGGGCGGTTGGGGCCAAACACCCTGCCCAGGACTTGGGGGACGACGCCAACTGCGACCCCGACCAGAATGAACATCAGGACTGGAAGGTACTGGTCGAGATTCATCGTTTCGTACTGCCTTGGACGCGCCCGTTCCGAGCAAGACCCCAAGCCTGTCCTTCGGACCTGACCTGACGCTTGCACGCCCTCACAAAACGCGTTGACTGCCCATCTTTGGTGCGGACGGCGAGACTCGAACTCGCACAGCTTTCGCCACTACCCCCTCAAGATAGCGTGTCTACCAATTTCACCACGTCCGCTCTTCTTGTAAACGCTTTGCATTCAATTCGCGGGCCTGAGGAAGACCCCGTGCAAAACCCAAGTAGTTTACTCCGAAAAGACCCGGTTTTCCGAGAGGAGCAGCCCCCAAAACAGCACCGCCCCTGTGCGGCCGGCCCCCTCAAAGCATGAGCCAGACCCCCATCCTCACTTGGCGGGGATCTGCGCCGGTCCGGGAGCCGTCACTGGGGCCGGAATCTGGCCCGCCCCTTCGGCCGGCGCCGGCGCGGAGCCGGGGATCTGCCCAGCGGCCGGGACAGTGGCGCCTTCGAGCACGCTGGAGGCGCTGCGAGGCTGCGAGGTGCCGAAATAAGCCAGCGCCAAGGTGCTGACGAAGAACACAACGGCCAGCGCTGACGTCGAGCGCGAGAGGAAGTTGGCGCTGCCGGTGGCACCAAAGAGGCTGCCCGACGAACCGCTGCCGAAGGCAGCGCCCATGTCGGCGCCTTTTCCGTGCTGTATCAGGATCAGCCCGGTCATCACCAGGGCCGAAAGGATCTGCACAGCCAGCAAAACAGTCAAAAGAATATCCATGCTCAACTCCTAAAACACAAACGTCCTCATCGCCGCGCAGCGCCGATGATGGACAAAAAATCAGCCGCCTTCAGCGAGGCGCCGCCAATGAGGCCGCCGTCGACATCGGGCTGCGACAACAGATCGGCGGCGTTGGCCGCGTTCATGCTGCCACCGTAGAGAATGCGCACCCGTTTGGCCTGGGCCGCCGCCTTCAACTGCTCGCGCAGCACCGCATGCACCTGCTGCGCCTGCTCCGCCGTGGCCGTGCGTCCAGTGCCTATCGCCCAGACCGGTTCGTAAGCCACCACCAGTTCGCTGGAGCACGGGCCGTTGACATGGATCACCGCCGCCAACTGACGTTTGACCACTTCGAAGGTTTGTCCGGCCTCGCGCTGGGCCAGCGTCTCGCCGACGCACACGATAGGCGTGATACCGCAAGACAATGCCTGCTTGGCTTTTTGCGCCACCGCCTCATCGGTCTCGCCGTGGTACTGCCGGCGCTCGGAATGACCCACGATGGCATAGCGACAACCGAAGTCGCGCAGCATCGCCGCTGCCAGCTCGCCGGTGTAAGCGCCGGCGGCATGCGCCGAAACATCCTGCGCGCCCAAGGCCACACCCTCGAGCGCCTGCGACTGCGTACCGATCGTACGAAACTGGGCCCAGTAAGGGGCGGGTATGCACAGCGCAACATCGGCGCGAGGAGTCTGGTCGAGACCCTGCGCCAAGGCACTGAGCAAGGCCTGGTTGGAATCCAGAGACCCATTCATCTTCCAGTTACCGGCAATTAGCTGTCTCATCGATGTGCTCACCAGGTCAACACAATCTTGCCGATATGCTGATTCGACTCCATCAGCGTATGGGCACGGGCGGCATCGGCCGCCGCAAAGGTGCTATGAATGACCGGGACGATTCGTCCGGCCTCCAGATCGGGCCAGACCTGGGCCCAAAGACTTTGCGCGATGGCTGCCTTGAAGGCCACGCTGCGCGGCCGCAGGGTTGAGCCGGTCAAGGTAAGGCGGCGACGCAGGATCTGCCCCAGATTGATTTCGGCCTTGACCCCACCCTGCACGGCAATCAGCGCCAGGCGGCCGTCGTCGGCCAGACAGTCGATTTCTCGAGGGATATAGGAGCCACCCACCATGTCGAGAATGACATCGGCACCGCGCCCATGCGTCAGCCGGAGCACCTCGGTCGAAAAATCCTGCGATTTGTAGACGATGGCGTGGTCAGCCCCCAGCCCGATGCAGGCCTGGGCCTTCTCCGAGCTGCCGACGGTCACGATAACCCGCGCTCCGGCCCGCTTGGCCAGCTGGATGGCGGTCACACCAATCCCGCTGGAGCCACCCTGGATCAACAGAGTTTCCTCCGCCTGCAGCTTGCAGCGATCAAAGACGTTGCTCCAGACCGTAAAAAAGGTCTCGGGCAGACTTGCAGCCTGCACGTCCGTCCAGCCGCGTGGCACCGGCAGGCACTGTCCGATGGGGGCGGCGCACAACTGGGCGTAGCCACCGCCAGCCACCAGGGCACAGACACGCTGACCAACGGCCCAGCCGCGCGCGGCTATCGCGGAAGCATCGCCCCCGACAATTTCGCCGGCCACCTCAAGGCCGGGGATGTCCGAGGCGCCCGGCGGCACCGGGTAGTTGCCGGTGCGCTGCAACACATCGGGCCGGTTCACGCCGCTGGCGCCGACACGGATGAGCACCTCCCCCACCCCGGCCTGCGCGTCGGGGCGTTCGACCAGACGCAGCACCTCGGGCGCGCCGGGAGCAGAGATCTCAACAGCTTTCATCAGGAGGTTGTTCCCACCCTCGGTCGGCAGGCCGGATCGCTAAGCCGGAAAAGGCTCAGACCTGAGCCGGCTTTTCGATCAGGGCCTTCATCGAGAGCTTGACGCGACCCTTCTCGTCGGTCTCAAGCACCTTGACTCGCACCACCTGACCCTCGGCCAGGTAGTCGGTAACCTTCTCCACCCGCTCGTGAGCGATCTGGCTGATATGCAGCAGACCGTCCTTGCCAGGCAGCAGGTTGACCAAGGCGCCGAAGTCCAGAATCTTGGTGATCGGGCCCTCGTAGACTTTGCCGATTTCCACCTCGGCAGTAATTTCCTCGATGCGCCGCTTGGCCTCATCGGCCTTAGCGCCATCGGTGGCCGCAATGGTGATGGTGCCGTCCTCGGCTATGTCGATCTGAGTACCGGTTTCGTCGGTCAAAGCGCGAATGGTGGCGCCGCCCTTGCCGATCACGTCGCGAATCTTCTCAGGGTTGATCTTCATGGTGTAGAGCTTGGGTGCAAAGCTCGAAACCTCGGTACGGGCCTGTCCCATGGCATCTTGCATCTTGCCCAGGATGTGCATGCGCGCCTCCTTGGCCTGCGCCAGGGCCACTTGCATGATTTCCTTGGTGATGCCCTGGATCTTGATGTCCATCTGCAGCGCCGTGATGCCGTTGGTGGTGCCGGCCACCTTGAAGTCCATATCGCCCAGGTGGTCCTCGTCGCCGAGGATGTCGGTGAGCACTGCAAAACGGTTGTCTTCCTTGATCAGACCCATCGCGATACCAGCCACATGGGCCTTCAGCGGCACGCCAGCGTCCATCAGCGAAAGGCATCCGCCGCAGACCGAGGCCATGGACGAAGACCCGTTCGATTCGGTGATCTCGGAGACCACGCGCATGGTGTAAGGGAACTCTTCCTTGGTGGGCAGCACCGCCACCAGCGCCCGCTTGGCCAGCCGGCCGTGGCCGATCTCGCGCCGCTTGGGGCTGCCCACGCGACCGGTCTCGCCAGTGGCGAACGGGGGCATGTTGTAGTGCAGCATGAAGCGGTCTTCGTAGTCGCCCGAGAGGGCGTCAATGCGCTGTGCATCGCGCTCGGTGCCCAGGGTGGCCACCACCAACGCCTGCGTCTCGCCGCGGGTAAAAAGGGCCGAGCCGTGCGTGCGTGGCAGCACTGAGTTGCGGATTTCGATGGGGCGCACGGTGCGCGTATCGCGGCCATCGATGCGCGGCTCGCCGGCCAGAATCTGGCTGCGCACGATCTTCGCCTCGATTTCGAACAGCAAGCCGTCGACCTTGACCGGGTCAAAGGCCAGGCCCGCAGCGCTCAACGCCTCCTTGGTCTCGGTGTAGGCCACGCGGCAGGCCTGGGTGCGGGCCTGCTTGCTGCGGATCTGATAGGCCGCCTGCAATTTGGCCAGGGCGACTTCGTTGATCTTGCCGATCAGGGCCTCGTCCTTGGCCGGTGCCTGCCAGTTCCAGACCGGCTTGCCCGCCTCACGCACCAACTGGTGGATCGCCTCGATGGCGATCTTGCCCTGGTCGTGTCCGAACACCACCGCGCCCAGCATCAAATCCTCGGACAACTGCTGGGCCTCCGACTCGACCATCAACACCGCCGCTTCGGTGCCGGCCACGACCAAATCCATCTGGGATTGCGCCATCTGGTCTTTGGTCGGATTGAGCACATACTGGCCGTCGACATAGGCCACCCGGGCCGCACCGATCGGACCATTGAAAGGGATGCCGGAAATTGCAAGCGCTGCGCTAGAGGCAATCATGGCAGGAATGTCACCCTCGATCTGCGGATTGAGCGACAAGACGTGCACCACCACCTGCACCTCGTTGAAGAAGCCGTCGGGAAACAAGGGGCGGATCGGGCGGTCGATCAGGCGGGAAGTGAGCGTCTCAAACTCGCTGGGCCGGCCCTCGCGCTTGAAGAAGCTGCCCGGGATCTTGCCAGCGGCATAGGTTTTCTCGATGTAATCGACGGTCAGGGGGAAAAAGTCCTGACCCGGTTTGGCATCGTCCTTGGCAACCACAGTGGCCAGCACGACCGTACCGTCCATATCGAGCAACACCGCTCCGGTGGATTGACGCGCGATCTCACCGGTTTCCAGGGTGACCGTGTGTTGTCCCCATTGAAAGGTTTTCGTGACTTTGTTGAAAAGGCTCATGTTCTAGCTCCGTTGAATGCGGGGGCATGAGGCTGCCCCGAAGGCCCGAAGCGCGCCAGAGGAACACGATGCCATTCCAGAACCAGCCTGCGAGGCCGCTTTTGGAATGACACAGCGCGTGTTCGTTTGACCTTGCTCCGAAGAAAAAAGCGCCTGAGCCAGCGAACCAACCCAGGCGCTCTCGTTTCGTCCCGCCCGGCTTACTTGCGCAAGCCCAGCTTGGAAATCAGGGCCGAGTAGCGGTCTGCATCCTTGGCCTTGAGGTAGTCCAACAGCTTGCGACGGCGGCTGACCATGCGCAGAAGGCCGCGGCGGCCATGGTGGTCCTTGCTGTGGGTCTTGAAGTGGGGCGTCAGCTCGTTGATACGACCGGTGAGCAGGGCAACCTGCACCTCGGGGCTGCCCGTATCCTGAGCCGAGCGAGCGTTGGCCGAGACAATCTCGGCCTTCGATGATTTGGTAATCATGGCGATTCCTTGACGTGCGGACGCTCCAGTCGATGTCAACCGAAACGCCGTGTGATTAAAAACACTTTTCCGAACAAATTTCGGGAAAGCCCACGATTATAGCCTTAACCACCGTTCCAGACGCTCGACCCCCTGTCCCAGGCGTTTCAGATCGGCGCTGGCAAAACACCAGCGCAGCCAACCCTGCATCTGGGGCGCGCAGCTGTCGTGAAAGGCCTGGCCCGGCGCCAAACCCAGTCCGGCCTCCTTGACGAGACGCTTGGCCAGCAACAGGCTGTCATCGTGCGCAGGCAAGCGTAAAAAGGCATACAGCCCGCCCGGAGCCGGAGCCACCTCGACCCCAGGCAAAGCCGCCAGGAGCGGCACCAAAGTGTCGCGGCAACGCTGTAGGTGCAGCACCACCTCGGGCGTGATCCGATCGGCGTGTTGCAGAGCCGCCAGACCGGCCTGCTGGACAAACACCGGGGCACACGAAGTGTTGAACTCGAGCAACTTTCCCACCGCCGCCGTCATGGTTGAGGGCACCGTGAGCCATCCCAGGCGCCAACCCGTCATCAGAAAGCTCTTGGAGAAGCTGTTGACCACCACCAGCCGGTCTTCTGCGGTGGCCAGATCAAGAAAGCTAGGCGCGCATGCGCCCTGCCCTGCATTGAAGTACAAACGCTCGTAGACCTCGTCGGCCACAATCCACAAACCCGTGCGCCGGGCATGACCCAAGATCTGCGCCTGCTCCTGACGGTCAAGCGTCCAGCCCGTCGGGTTGTTTGGAGAGTTGATCACCAAGGCCCGGGTGTCGGGCGTCAGCGCCTGCAGCAGCTCCTCCATATCCAGGGACCAGGCGCCCCGGTGGGGACGCAAGCTGACGGTCTGCACCCGGGCGCCCATGACGCGCGGCTGGGCCACCAGATTGGGCCAAACCGGCGTCACCACCACCACCCGGTCGCCCGCATCGACCAGGCACTGGGCGGCGATCATCAGCCCGTTGACGCCCCCCGAGGTCACGGCGATGCGATCGCTGGTTATCGCCGCAGCGCCGGCCGGCCGCAGGGCATGACTGTAGGCCGCCAGGGCTTGCCTGAGGGCGGGCAGGCCCAGGTTGTGGCTGTAGAAGGTCTCGCCCCTGGCCAGCGAGGCGCTGGCGGCCTCACGTATCACGCTCGGCGTGACCTCGTCACTTTCGCCGAACCAAAACTTGAGCACATCCGGCTGGTCCAGCGCTTCATTGGCCACCACCCGGATCAGGGACTCCTGCAAACCGTCAACAAGCTCTCTCATGGCACTACCTCTGGGGCCTTTCCATTTTGCAACTGTGAGTCTGCTCGGCCTGATCGGCGTTGAGACTTCGGATCACCCGAAACCCAAAACCCGAACCCTCGGCGTCAAATCGAACCCCGGGGCTGCCCTGCCTGTCCATCAGCACCACCCGAAGGGGCTGCTGAAACTGATGATCGGCGCTTCGCATGCGGCCGGCATGGCCGGCCAGGCTGACCTCGGCACGACCGAGTTCGTGGGCCATGGCGAAAGCCTCGAGGCTCTGGGCCTTCTCGATGGACTGCACCAGCGCCTCCATCATCAATTGCATGCGCATGTGAATGTAGTCATCCTGGGGCCTGGGAAAGCGCTGCCTGAAACTCTGATAGAAATTCTGGGCAGCCTCACCGGGCACGTTGGCAAACCATTCGGCCACCGCCACCACTTTACCGACGCCCGCCTCAGCCAGCACGCCCGGCACCCCCAAGGCGTTGCCGTAGAAGGTGTAGAACTTGCCCTCAAAACCCACATCCCGCGCGGCCCGCACCAGCAAAGTCAGGTCAGAGCCGAAATTACCGGTCAACACCGCCTGCGCGCCACTGGCCTTGATTTTGGTGGCGTAGGGAATGAAGTCCTTCACTCGGCCCAAAGGGTGCAACTCGTCGCCGACGATCTGGACATCGGGGCGCACCAGGGCCAATTGCCGCCGTCCCTCACGCAAGACCGCTTGACCAAAACTGTAGTCCTGGCCGATCAGATAGACCTTCTGCACCGCTCTGTCTTCGCGCAGCACCTGCATCAGAGCGGCCATGCGCATATCGGCATGGGCATCGAAACGAAAATGCCAGAAGCTGCAGCGCTCGTTGGTCAACACCGGGTCGACGGCTGCATAGTTCAGAAAGATCACCCGCTTGCCCGGCTCGCGCTCGTTGTGCTTGCCAATTGCATCAATCAGGGCGGCCGCCACCGCCGAGGAATTGCCCTGCATGACGATGCGTATCCCATCATCGATGGCCGAGCGCAAAGCCGCCAGGGCTTCTTCGACTTGCCCCTTGCTGTCATAGCGCACCATTTGCAAAGGCCGCGCGCCCGAGCTGAGCTTGACGCCACCGCGGGCATTGACCCGCTCGGTGGCCCAAACCAGGTTACGCAATGCCGCCTCGCCACCCGCGGCCAGCGGCCCCGACAAGGTTTCGATCATGGCAATACGAACCGGGGCCTGTGCCCAGGCCCCGGCCGGCAGGCACGCAACGAAGAAAAGCAGGCTCCAACGCCTGAAAACCGACCGCATTCAAACTCCCGGGTTAAAAGATCAATGATTGAGCTCGGACAGGCCCCAGCGGGGCCGCACATCGAAGGCATAACCGGCATTTACCGGCGACCGGCCGGCTTGCACCCGCATGCCAGCGGCCAAGGCAATCATGGCGCCGTTATCGGTGCACAGGCCAAGCTCCGGGTAATGCACCCGAACGCCCAGGCGCTCACACGAGCGCCCCAACTGCTCGCGCAGCCGGCTGTTGGCCCCGACGCCACCGGCCACGACCAAGCGCCTCAATCCAGTCTGGTCCAGCGCCGCCAGACTTTTGGCCACCAGCACATCCACGATGGCCGCCTGGGTGGAGGCAGCCAGATCGGCACGCCGGATCGCCAACTGATCGCCCAGGCGCTGCGCCTGGGTGAGCACGGCCGTTTTAAGGCCGGCAAAGGAAAAGTCCAGATCGCCACTGTGCATCAGGGGCCGGGGCAGCTTGAAGGCCCGCTCGTCACCCTCGAGCGCCAGCCTGGCCAAGTGGGGACCGCCCGGATAAGGTAGCCCCAGAAGCTTGGCCGACTTGTCGAAGGCCTCGCCGGCAGCATCGTCTATGGTTTCACCGAGCAACTCGTACTGAGCCACGGCACGCACTTGCATAAGCTGGGTATGTCCCCCGGAGACCAGCAGGGCCAGAAAGGGAAATTCGGGCGGGTCGTCCCCCAGGAAGGGCGACAGCAAATGGCCCTCGAGGTGATGGATGCCCAGAGCCGGTTTGTCCAGCGCGGCAGCCAGGGCACAGGCCAGGCCGGCACCGACCAGCAGGGCGCCGGCCAGCCCCGGCCCTCGGGTGTAGGCCACGGCGTCAAGGTCGTGCACACTCAATTGGGCCTGCTTGAGCGTTTGCTCCAGCAGGGGCAGCACGCGCCGGACATGGTCGCGGCTGGCCAGCTCGGGGACAACACCGCCGTACGCTTGGTGCAAATCGATCTGACTGTGCAAGCCCTGGGCGAGCAGCCTGGGAAGGTCGCGACCGGAGGCGTCGACCACGGCCACACCGGTCTCATCACAACTCGATTCAACGCCCAGGATCAACATGGGGCGCAAGTGTACGAGTCCGACGCAGGCCAAAGGTCTGTAACCCATCCCGATCGCGGCCTCAGCCGCAATCAGCCCTGCACCAAGCAGACCGCCCCCAGGTCCATGGCCGCCGGGCGGAGCTAGCGGCTCGACCGCAAAATCTGGTCGACGCCTTGGTTGGCCAGCGCATCGGCGCGCTCATTGCCCGGATCGCCCGAGTGGCCACGCACCCAACGCCAATCGATACGATGCTCGCTGCGCGCAATCAGTTCGTCCAGTCGTTGCCAGAGATCCACGTTCTTCACCGGCGTTTTGCTGGCGGTGCGCCAGCCTCGGGCTTTCCATCCGACCAGCCACTCGGTGATGCCCTTGCGGACGTACTCACTGTCCATGTGGATCACGACATGGCAGGGCCGTTTGAGCGCCGACAGCGCCTCGATGACGGCGGTGATTTCCATGCGGTTGTTGGTCGTCTGCGCCTCGCCGCCACACAATTCCTTGCTCGACGCACCGCTTTGCAGCAGCACGCCCCAGCCCCCAGGTCCGGGGTTGCCTTTGCACGCACCGTCGGTGTAGATGACGACACTGGGTAATGAAGCGGAATGGGCTGTGGCCACTGAAGAGATCTCCATGCTCAGGCGCAGCGAGGGTAACAGAAGGCCGCGCGCTCAAGCCGGACCCGGCGGCGTCGGTGGCCCATGACGGCGCATGACCGCTGCGCCCGCAGCCGCGCTCCGGCCGGCCCGACGCCAAGCCGGCTCAAGCAAGCGAACGCCGCGCACCCTTTTGACCGCCACCAAAAAATAGGCGGCCCCAAAAATGGGCCACCAGCGGGAGCCGGCACCGTCCATCCAGGCCATGCGCGAGAGCCATTTTTCGTCGGCCAAGGCCGGTCGGTAGGCGCCAAATCGCGCCGACTCGACTTCAAAGCTCAGCAGCCGCAGCCACTCGCGCAGTCGCCAGTAGGCAATGAATTCACCACGCTCGGGTAAAAACAGCTGCCCGAGCCCGAGGCGCCGCAGCCAATGGGCTCGCTGCTGCCGCCAGCCCCAGAGACTGGCCGGATTGAAGCCACTGATCACCACCCGCCCCTCGGGCACCAGCACCCGTTCGGCCTCGCGCAAAGCATAGGGCGGGTCGTCACTGAATTCCAGTGTGTGTGGCATCACCACCAGGTCGAGCGATGCCTCTGGAAAGGGCAGAGCGGCCGAATGCAGGGACAGGGCCGCAAGCGGCCTCTCGACACCTTCGCGTTGCCAGCCCTCCAGATCAGATCCAACGGCCCGCCATTGGTGGGGCATGCGGTTGCTGCGCAGCGCCTGCAACTGGGGCAGTCCGAGTTGAAGCGCATGGAACCCGAAGACATCGGACAAGGCCTCATCGTATTGGGTCTGCTCCCAGGCCAGGAGATAGCGTCCCGGGGCGGACTGCAGCCACTGAGCCAGGCCTGTCGGTTCGGAACGCATCGTGGAGGTGTTGGAGGCTATCGGCCGGTCGCGCTATTTCGGCAGGTTTTACAAGAAGGTCAGCCAATTTTAGACAGCGCCCTACACGGCCGGTGCACAATGCGGGCAACGGATGACCTTCCCCGCCCCACCTCCATGACGCACAGGGCCAACTTCTTCAAGCCCGCCGGCTGGTCCTCGATCAGACTGGCCCTCGGGTCCTTCACGGCCGCGCTCCTGACCGGCTGCGCCACCGGTTCGCTGGCACCGGTGGTCGTCATCCCCAGCACGACAATACCGGCCGCTGCGGCGCCCCCGTCAACTCCTTCAACTCCGTCAGCCCCGCCGGACAGCGAGTCCGCGACGGCGCCTGCGCCCAAGACAGTGGCGGCTGCTGAAGCCGCACAAGCCCCGAACAGAGCGGCGGTGGCCCCGCCAGCCGCGCCCCAGTCCGCACCGCCAACGGCCATTGCCGCTACGCCCACCGGATCGCCCCCGGCGGTCACCGCTCGGCCCTTGCCCGCCCTGGCCCCAATTCCAACCCCGGTTGTTGCACCGCAGGCCGCTCTGGTCACGGTGGGCGAGTCATTGACCAGTCCGGCGGCGCCAGAGGTCGGCGCGGTCCCAACCGATCTCTGGGAACGCATCCGGCGTGGCTTTGCCATGACCGACCTGACCGTCGACCTGGTCAAGCAGCAGGAAAGGCTCTATACCGCGCGGCCCGAATACCTCGAGCGCATGGTGGAGCGATCACGCAAATACCTGTTCCATATCGTCGAGGAACTGGAATTGCGCAACATGCCCACCGAGCTGGCGCTGCTGCCCTTCGTCGAGTCGGCCTTCAATCCGCAGGCTGTCTCGATCGCCAAGGCCGCGGGCATCTGGCAGTTCATGCCCGCCACTGGCCGGCACTTCGATCTCAAGCAAAACGTGTTTCGGGACGACCGCCGAGATGTCATGGCCTCGACGCGGGCGGCCCTGGACTATCTGCAAAGACTGCACGGCATGTTTGGCGACTGGCATCTGGCCCTGGCCTCCTACAACTGGGGGGAAGGCAGCGTGGGGCGCGCCATCGCCCGCAACCGCAGTGCAGGGCTGGGCACCCGCTACCAGGATCTGCGCATGCCCGACGAAACCCGCTACTACGTGCCCCGCTTGCAGGCCCTGAAGAACATCGTTGCCAACCCCCAAACCTTCAACGTGGACTTGCCCGCAATCCCCAACCACCCCTACTTCCAGGATGTGGACATTCGCCGGGACATCGATGTCGTACTGGCGGCCCGGCTGGCCGATGTCAAGCTGGAGGACTTCAGGGCACTCAACCCCTCGGCCAACCGGCCGATCATCCTGGCCGCAGGTACCGGCAAGATCCTTTTGCCCTGGGACAATGCCGAGATCTTCAAGCGCAATCTGGAGGCCCACAGCGAGGGTCGGCTGGCCAGTTGGACCGCCTGGACGGTGCCCAGCACCATGAGCGCAGCCGAAGCGGCCCGACGCACGGGCTGGGTGGAGTCTGAACTGCGTTCGGTCAACAGCATTCCACCGCGCATGCTGATCAAGGCCGGCTCAACCCTGGTCGTGCCCAGGGCCCCACATGTGCAGACCGATGTGCCCGATCAATTGGCCGACAACGGCAGCCTGTCCCTGGCCCCCGAGGGCGGCGTCCGCCGAACCACCATCAAGGCGCGCAAAGGCGATACAGTGACGCTGATTGCCCGGCGCCACAAGGTCAGCGCGGAGAATCTGGCCGAATGGAACAAGGTGGCGATCAACGCCGGCTTCAAGGCCGGGGATTCCGTGGTGCTGTTTCTGCCTGCCCGTGCGGCCGCGAGCAAGGCGCAGCCCAAGCCCGGCCCGCAGCCAGCGCAAAAGAAAGCCGCACCCCAAAAAAGAAATGCGGCACCCGCCAAAAAAGCGCCCGAAAAGCGCTGAGGCTGTAACCGGGATCAGGCGCGATAGCGCGCCTTGGAGCGGCGAACAAACTCGTTGGTGAAGCTTCGGCCCACCGCAACGCGTTCGACGGGCAGGGAAGGCGTCAGCTCAGATACCGCGCGCAGGGCGGTGCGAGCCGCATCGGGCGGCATCAACCCATCGGGCGAAATTGACTCGCGAACCTTGATGAAGGAGGCCAGGTACAGCGCCCGGTCACCCTGGAAATACGGGTCGGGCACACTCTTGATGAGATCGCCGGGTCCAGCCGTCTGCAGCCACTTGAGGGCATGCACCATGGCATCGGTGATCGCCTGACAGGTCGCCGGATGTTTTTGTACGAAATCGGCCGATGCATAGAGGCAACTCGAGGGCAGCAAGCCGCCGAGAAGATCTACCGTGCCCTTGAGCGTTCGGGTGTCAGCCATGATCTTGACCTCACCCCTTTGCTCGAGCATGGTCATGACCGGGTCGAAATGGCTCAAGGCATCGATCACGCCAGAGCGCAGGGCAGTAACGGCTGAAATCGACCTGCCGACCTCGACCAAATGGATTTCCTGCAAGCGCAGACCGGCACGGGCGAGCATCTGCTTGACCACCAGGGCGTCGGTCGAACCGCCCTGAGCCAGACCGATGCGCTTGCCCTTGAGCTCACTGAGGTTCTGAAAATGCGGCAGGTTGCGCGTGGAGATACCAAAAGCCACCTGAGGGGTTCTGGTTTGCACCAAAAAAGAAGTATGAAACAGCCCTCGCCCTTGCAAGCTCAGGGTCTGCTCGTAGGGCCCTGCGCAGACATCAAACCCGCCGTCCAGCATCAATTGCAAGGCACGCGTGGGCGAACCCGCGTCCGTGATCTCCAGCGACAAGCCCTCCTGGCGAAAAAAGCCGAGTTGATCGGCCAGGGTCAAGGGCAGATGATGGAAACTGCTCTTGTCGCTCACCACGATTTGAATGCGGTTTTTCTCCAGTCGAGCTGACGCCGCAACCCCCGGGGCAGACAGGGCTGTAGCGGCTAGGGCGGCCACCGTCACGAGTGCACGGCGCCTGGGCAGACCATTGCGAGTCACGGCAACTGGAAATGAACAGGATGAGAAAGCCGAGCATAGGCATCACTTGCCAAAACCACATCGGGATGATCCCGTGCGGGTTTCACCTGATCGGCAGGTACTCGGCCGCCCGGGGGAAGGCCCGGACCGCAAGGCCCTCAGCGAAAGCCGAGGAAGAGGATGGCCACGTTGACCAAAAAAGCGAGCGCCCAGGCCAGACTGCGTAGCGAGGCCTTGTTGGCCAGATAGCAGTAGATGTAGACCACCCTGAACACAATGAAGGCCACGGCCAGCAGGTCGAGCAGCAGAGGCGAAGCCTGGAGGTGCTGAGCGGCCAAAACGGCCGCGAAGAAAAAGGGCAAGGCCTCAAAACTGTTGGCCTGGGCGTTGTTGGCGCGGGCGCGCCAGTCACCCTGCCGAGCCAACCAGGCCCGAGGATCGCGGTTGTCGTAGCCACCGTCTCGCGGCGATACGGTCATCATGCCGGACTTGGCAACACCGGCGCACACGATAGGCAGGATGGCGGCCACCAGGATGCACCAGTGGGCCAGGGTAAAGGAAGGCAATTGCATGATGGCAGGCTTGAGAGTCTTTAGCGCCGGTCAGCCAGCGCGTGCGCGATGGTACCCAGATCCACGTATTCAAGCTCACTGCCGGCCGGAACACCCCGTGCCAGCCGGGTCACCTTCAGGCCCAGACCTTTAAGCCCCTGGGCAATCACGTGCGCGGTGGCTTCACCCTCAGCGGTAAAGTTGGTCGCCAGAATGACTTCCTGTACCAAAGGGTCCGGGATCCGGGTGCCCTGGGCGTCGCGCGGAGCCAGACGGTCAAAAAGCCGGTCCAAGCCAATATCCTGGGGTCCCACCCCATCGAGGGGGCTGATCTTGCCCATCAGCACGAAATACAGGCCCGGGTACGCCTGGGTGCTTTCCATGGCCGCCAGATCCGCTGGCGTCTCAACCACGCACATCCTGCTGCGGTCACGCCGTGCATCGCGGCAGATGGCGCACACCTCGTCCTCGGTCAAGGTGTTACAGACTTTGCAGTGTCCAACCTGTTCGACCGCTTGCTGCAAGGCCGAAGCGAGCTTGAGAGCGCCGGGACGGTCGTGCTGCAAAAGATGAAAGGCCATCCGCGCCGCTGACTTCTGGCCGACCCCGGGAAGCCGTCCCAGGGCCTGTAGGAGGGACTGAAGCGCCCGCCCCTCAGCCATGGTGGGACAGGCCCCAAGAGCGCGTCACGTCCAGGCCTGCCTTCAGAAGGGAAATTTCATGCCGCCGGGCAGACCCGGCATGCCGGCCGAGAGCTTACCCATCTTCTCCTGGCTGGTCTCCTCAGCCTTTCGCCAGGCCGCATTGAAGGCCGCCGCCACCAAATCCTCAAGCATGTCCTTGTCATCGGCCAGCAGACTGGGATCGATCTGCACGCGTCGCACCTCGTGCTTGCAGGTCATGGTGACCTTCACCAGGCCCGAGCCGGCCTCACCAGTCACCTCGAGCTGGCCTAACTCATCCTGCGCCTTCTTCAGGTTGTCCTGCATGGCCTGGGCCTGCTTCATCAGCCCAGCCAATTGTCCCTTGTTGAACATATCACTTCCTCGATAAAAACAGCCCGGACAAGCGACCGGGCTCGGCCTCCATCATACGGTGCCACCGGGCGCGCAAGACCAGGGCTTGATGCTGCCCGGGACAATGCGAGCGCCCCACTGCCCCACCATCTGGCGAACGAAGGGGTCGGCCTCGATGATCTCTTCAGCCCGGCGCTGGCGCGCGGCCTGCGCTGCGGCGCGCCGCAGCGCCTGGCTGTCGCTGACCGGGCCGAGTTCAAACGACAGGCTCTCGGGCGCCGGATCAAGCCCGCGGCGTATGGCCTGCAGCAATTCGTCTCGGGCCGACTCGTGCAAAAGGGCCTGTTGCTCAACCCGCAAGATCCAGGTCGTACCCTCGGCGCGCAGCCACTGGGCATGCAGGGCCAACTCGCGCGCCAGGCCGGTGAGGGCTTCATCGGCGAGCAGCCCGCGCACGCACTCTACCCAATCGGGCCCGTCGGTGGGCATCTCAGTGGCGACAACAGGTGCGGCGGGCTCAACCGCCGACTGGGTTTGCGGCGGGACTTCCGACCGCGCCGGCACCGCCACAGCGCCGGCCGGTACGGGCCCGGCCTCAGACTTTTTTGCAGCGACGGCGGCACCCCCTTGCGCCGCTGGCTTGAAGGGGAGCAAGCGCAAGAGCACCATGGTCAGGGCCGCATATTCATCCGGGGCCAGGGCCAGTTCGGAGCGGCCGTGCAGGCACAGGCTGTAGAGCAGATGGGTCTCGTCGTTCGGCAGGTCCCGGGCCAAGGCCGCCAAGGAGGCCTCCTGCGGCTCCGAGGAAGGCGCCTGAGCCCCCGCTTGGAGCACCGCCATGCGCTGCAGCACCAAGGTCATTTCTTCGAGCGTCGCATCGGCACTGAGCCCCTCGCGCCTGAGCCCCTCGCAGAGCTCAACCACGCGCCGCCCATCGCCCTGAGCCAAGGCGCCTATCAGGTGGTGCACATGGCCGTGATCGACGGCTCCGAGCATCTGGCGCACGCCCGCCTCGAGCAAGCGCCCCCCCGCAAATGCGATGGCTTGGTCGGTCAGCGAAAGCGCATCACGCATCGAGCCACGAGCCGCACGGGCCAACAGGGTCAGGGCGCCGGCTTCCAGCTCAATGCCCTCTTGCCCCAAAACCAGGGCCAAATGCTCGGCAATAGTCTCCGGAGCCATGGGTCGCAGGTTGAACTGCAGGCAGCGCGACAACACCGTGGCCGGTACTTTCTGCGGATCGGTCGTGGCCAACACGAACTTGAGATACTCCGGCGGCTCCTCCAAGGTCTTGAGCATGGCGTTGAAGGCGGTGTTGGAGAGCATATGCACCTCATCGATCATGAAGACCTTGAAGCGCCCTGTCACCGGCTTGTAAACCGCCTGCTCCAGCAACTGGCCGATTTCGTCAACGCCTCGGTTGGAGGCGGCATCGAGTTCGGTGTAATCGACGAATCGCCCGGCATCGATATCCAGACAGGCCGGACAACGCCCACACGGCTCGGCCGTGATGCCGCCCCGCCCGTCCGGCCCCATGCAGTTGAGCGACTTGGCCAGGATGCGCGAAACCGTCGTCTTACCCACCCCCCTGGTCCCGGTAAACAGGTAAGCGTGGTGCAGACGCTGACTCTGCAAGGCATTGACCAGCGCTTGCACCACATGCGTCTGACCGACCATCTGAGAAAAATGGCCCGGGCGATACTTGCGAGCCAGCACGAGGTAGGACATCGCCGCATTCTAAGGCGGCACTTTGTTGCAGCCGCTCATAAAACCAAGCTCCGAGCGCTCCAGCCATGTGGAGCCGGACCTACAATAGCGACGACGGGCCTTCCCGCATGGCTAAGCAGCCAACCGGGTCAGGTGGGGAACCAAGCAGCCCTAACTGTGGCGTCAGTGCCGGGGTCAGGCTCGTCACCCCCTCCTCCTTGGACAGCGTGCCAAGCCTTAGTCGGCGGGCACTTCGATCAGCCGACCCTGGGGCGTCAAGAACGCGGCCCGCACAGTCTGGCCGGGATGCAAGGCGCGAACGGCGCAGACATAGTCGCGCAACTGCTCGATCCATTGCGCCTTCCCCTCAGGCGCCAGACTCGACTTGTGATCAATCACCCACCAGGTGCCATCGCGGTGCTGCACCAGTCGATCCAGGCGCTGCAAGCGTCCCTCATGCACCAACTCGACTTCACTGCCCTGCCAAAGCAGGCTCTCCTTCTGCCAAAGCCAAGCGCCTTCGCCCTGAAGAATCGAACGCGCCGCCTCAGCAGCACGCAGGGCTTGCTCGGCCTCGAGTCCAAATTCACGACAAGCTGAACGCAAGGCGCGGTCCTCGATCGAGCCCCACTCCAGCAGCCGGTGCATGGCCAGGCCGATGCGCGCCGATGGGGGCAGAGTCTCGTCTTGTGGGGCCGCCTCGGGAAGCGCACACAGACCCGCGGGACGGTCGGGCAGCACCGGCAGCCGCACCACCGCCTGTCCAAAAGAGACCCGCGCGGCCGCCGGGGGCGGCTCGCATGCAGGATGGGCTTGGGCATGCGGCGCCAGCCGCCTCCAGACCGAGCCCGCGCTGTCGCGGCCGCTCTCGCATGCAGACAAGGCAAGCACGCGTTTGGCGCGGGTCGCCGCCACGTAAAGCAGGTTGATCTCTTCTCTGGCCTCGGCGCGCATCTCCCGCGCCAGCATATCCCGGCAGCAAGCGGGCGGACGCGACTGACTCTGGAGAAACACCAGCCGGGCCGGCTTGGCCCCAGGCCCATCAACCAGCACGGCCATCGTTTCAGCCCGACGCCGCCCCACGTCGCTGTTGAGGATCAACACCGTATCGGCCTCCAGCCCCTTGGCTCCATGCACCGTCAGCAGCCTCACCGCATTGGCCCGTCTGGTTTTGGGGGCCTTCAGGCCACCCGCCTTGAGCGCCCGCACCAGACCATACGCGTTGAGATAACGCCCCCCCTCCAGGGTCAGAGACTGCATCAGCAAAGCTTGTAGCCGCGCCTGCACCCCCTCGCGCTGCAAGGGCGGGGCTGCGGCGACATAACGCGCCATCACATCGCCGTCCTCGAAAATAGCCTGCAGGGCATCGTGCGGAGGCAACTGCGCCAACCAGCGCTGCCATCGGCTCAGAAAAAGACCTGCCGACAACAAGTCGCTCGGCCCGCCTTCCTCAGCGAGCCCATCGCCGCCTTGCTGCAACACCGTCAGCCAAGGAACCGCCTGCTGGGCCGCACAGCGGGCCAGGGCAATCAGGTCGGCGCTGTCCAGACCAAACAAAGGCGAACGAAGCACGCGCGCCAAAGACAGGTCATGGCCAGGCGAGACCAGCACATCGAGTAAGGCCACCACATCTTGGATTTCGCAAAATTCGATCAACTCCATGGATTCATCGATATCCGCGGGCACGCCATAGGCCAGCAAGGCGGTTTGCATGGGCAGCAGCCGATCGCGCTTGCGTGAGAGCACCATCACATCGCCGGGCCCTCCGGCTCGATCCTCCGCCAGTTGCGCTGCGATCCAGGCGGCTGCCTGTCGCGCCTCGATGTCGATTTGCTTTTCCTCAGGCCACCAACGCGACTGTTTAAGGCTGTCGCGCCAAACCAGCTCTTCGGCGGCATCACCGCGTTTGCCAATGATCGGGATATACGGCAAGGCTAAAACCCGCCCCTCGTGCGGCGACTCGGTGGTGTGGCTGCGGTAGTCGCCATAGTCGTCAGCGAGCACCGCCTCCTGCATGACCGCATTGACCGCTTGCACCACCTGCCGGGCGTTGCGACGGGTGTGGTCGCAACTGAGAAAGTCACCGCCGAGGGATGCCCTCACAAAGTCCCGCGCCTCGAACCAGACCCGGGGCTCAGCGCGCCGGAATCGATAGATGCTTTGCTTGGGATCGCCCACGAAAAAAACCCGTATCGCACGGGACGCTCCGGCGTAGCTGGCCAACCACGCATGCAGGGCCTGCCACTGTATCGGGTTGGTGTCCTGAAACTCATCGATCAGCAGTTGCTTGACTTGCGCATCGAGACGCTCCTGCATCCAACCGGCCAAGGACTCGTCCGACAGCAATTCCAGGGCCGCCCACTCGAGGTCCTGCATGTCAATCCAGCCACGCTCGCGCTTGAGCTCTCGAAACTGAGTCATCATGAGGCGACTTAGGCGGGTCATACGCTGCTGAAAGATCCAAGCCTGATCCTGGCGCTGCACCTGCAACAGTTCCAGGGCCAGGGTACCGGCCTGACGCACGATCGCCTCCGACTGCGAGCGGCCAAACTTTCTCGGCGATCGCTGCCCAGAGGCGTCGGTGACCAGCAGCACATTGAGAACGCCGTCGAGGTCCGCGGCCGCCAAGGCCGCTTGCAGTTGCCGCCCTTTGGCAGCAAAGCTCGGGGCTGACAACTTGGAGATGAAATCGGCGGCCTCACGCAGCAAAGCGGCCTCAGGGGCGCTGCCCAGCACCGACTGCAGGTTGGGCAGCTGCGCATACCGGGGAAACTGCTCCTGGAAACGCTGGACCGAAGAAAGAACCCGGCCCGCCGCATCGGCCGCTTCAAACTCAGTTCGGCGCTCCAGGGCTGACTCCAGCGCCTTGACAAGCTGATGCCGACCATGCTCCCGGATCAGGGCCTCAAAATCAGCTTGACTTTCCGGCTGCTCGGACAGCGCGCGCAAGAATCGCGGCCAGACCTGCCGGATGGCTGCGCTGTCGTCCTCGAGCAACTCATAGGGCACCGGCAACTTCAGTCGATGCAGCGCGGAAGCAGGGGCGGCCTGCAGCAAGGTGGCAAACCAGCCGTGGAAGGTCCGGATTTCGATCGACTGCCCGCTGGCGAGCAAATTGGCGTAGAGCTGCTGCAGCCGCTGACACAGCCGCTGGGCGCGCTGTGGGTTCTCGAGGCCCTGCACGCCCCGATCGGCCAGGGCCTTGAGCAAGGTGGCCTGATCGGCGCGGGCGAAATCTTGCAACCATTCCTGCAGTCGCTGTTGCATCTCACCGGCGGCCTTGCGGGTGAAGGTGATGGCCAGAATCTCCTGCGCTTGGCATGACAGGCCGTCGTTTTCCTCGTCGGCCAGCAAGGCGCGCAGGATGCGCGAGATCAGCATCCAGGTCTTGCCGGCCCCGGCGCAAGCCTCGACCGCGATACTGCGACGAGGGTCACAGGCGGCCGCGTAAAACACCGATGCCTCGACCTCCCGGTCGTTGATTCTGAAGGCGGCTTGCTCGCTCATGACTGCGCAGCCTCGTCTACAAAGTCACGCCGGCACAGACCGCGGGCCTGGCAATGGGTGCAGGATGCGCCCTGGCCTATGGCCACCAAAGGCTCACCGGCGTGCAGGCGATCGAGGTCCTGACGCACGCCTTCAAGGAGAAGCGCGCGCAAAACCCCGATCTTGGGCTGAGGCTCTTGGCTTGTCTCGCCCCGATCCCCCAGGCTCAGGTACATCGCCCGCAGCAGTTCCTCGTCGCGCAGGGCCGCGTAGAAGACCAACTGGGTGTCCTCGGTGCTCAGCCGGATCCGGGCTCGCACTTTTTCCTTTCTTTCCGTCTTGTAGTCGATCAGCAAGGTTTGGCCCGCGCTATCGCGATCGATGCGGTCGATTTTGCCCACCAGCTTGTAAGGGCCGAGCGCCTTCTCGTGCCAAGACTCCGCCTGCTCAAAACGGTGGCCGGCTCGCTCGTGCTGGTCGAGCCAGTCCAGATACGCGTCTCGCAGCAGGGGCCAGGCCGCGCGGTGCGGCAAAAACGCAATCGAATCGATGCCGCTGCGATCCATGGCGTACTGCGCTGCCCGATCGAGCCGAGCGACACGTTCGGCGCGGTCAATCGGATGGGTAAGCCCAGCCCATGCTTCATGAAAGTGGCGCAGGGCCTCATGCACCCAACGCCCGAGGTCGCGCGCATCGACAGTGCCGTCAAGTTCCTCGGCCGGACTCAAGCCGAGCTGTCGCAGGGCAAAGAATCGATAGGGACAGGCTCGCAGGTCTTCATACGCCGACGCCGAGAGTTGCTGGACTGGCAGGCTCTGCCCCTGGGCCTGTGCCAACAGAACCGGCCGGGCTGGCAAACTGCGCTCTGGGCGCCTATCGGTGCCCTCGATGGCCTCCGCCTTGAGCCGAAGCTCTTGCACAAAAAGCGCTGGCATCAGGGCTTGGCCGTCCTCGCTGGTGCGCCAGAGCACATCCACCCACCGATACTGCAACAGGTGGTCCCAGATGCGCCGGGTCGCCCGCAAGGCCTCCTGGCTGCAGGCAAGCCCCAGCACCTTGCGCTGCCGCTCACTCCAGGGCCCAGACCATCGCGGCCGCGCAGGCAGATGCCGCTCATCAGCGCCAGGGAAGACGATCGCCGCGGGCGAACGGCCGAGCAGCTGCCCGATCGGGATCACCATCACCTGTACCTGCCCCGGATGAGGCGGCATAAAAACAGCCGCCTCCAGGCAACGTTGGGTCCACTCTACAAAACCCTCTTGCGAAAGCATCTCGCCGCTTGCTGGAACCGGCAGCCCCTGCTCATCGCGCAGCCACAAGGCCTTGAGCACCGCCTGGCCAGCCGCATCGTCGATCAGGGCTTGCCACAGCCCGAGCTCCTGCAAGCTCTGTCGCACCTCGATCAGCCAATGGGCCAGCGAACGCGGTGCGCGCAGGCGGCTCAAGAGGGGTTCGAATTGGGCGTGCAAGGTCTGTGCGGCCGGTTGCCCCGCGCGCAGCTCCTTCCACCAGCGCAAGCGCGAGCGACGCAGCTGGGCCTCGGCCTCATCGATCAGCGGCGCGGAGGGCAGTCCCTTGAGCCAGGCCAACATCTCATCGCAACTGGCCGCCGGGCTGGCGGCTCGCAGCAAGGCCATCACGCCGGCGGCAGCGCGGGTGGTGGAGAGCGTCCAGCCGGTCTCGTCGCGCACCGCGATCTGACGGGTGGCCAGCAGCGCGCCGATGCGCCGGGTCAACAGCCGGTCCTGGGCAATAAGGGCCACGGGCTCGCGACCGGCCTGCAAATGGGTCAGCACGCTGGCAGCGGCGCGCTGAGCCTCCTCTTCAAAGCTCGCGCAGGCCTGCAAAACGGGCTGAGCGTTCTCTGCACGCACCGCAGCGGGATCGGCCAGGGGGAGGCTGCGACCACGCTCACCCAGACGCCCGAGCAGGCTCTGCGCCAGCGGGTCGGACTGCCAGCCCTCGACCACCATTAACAAGTCCGGCGCCTGCTCAAACAACACATCGGTGATGAAGGATGAAGCACCGACCCAGGCCAAGGCCATCTGCGCCAATGTGGCCTCCAGTCGCAGCTCGGGAAGGTCCAGGCCCTCGGTCAGGCGGGCGGCCAGGGCACGGGCCCAGGCCGATCGGGCGCTCGGCTCGCCCGCAGCGGCTACACGCCAGAGCGATTGGGCCGCCTCGACCAAGATCGGCCCGAGTTGTGCTCGCCGGGAGCCCAGTCCGCCCGCACTGAGCCAGCGCCATGCGGTGAGTAAATCGGGGCCCGGCTCGCCGGTAAAGTCATCCGGCCGGAACCGGGGGCCACCGCGTGCGGCCCACAGGCCGTCTGACCAGGTTTGGGTGGTCTCGATCCGGGGCAGAAAACTCGCGCCGCTCTGGGCGCGCTGCACCCAGGCACGGCGGGCCGGCGCAATCAGCTGGGCGTAGGGCACCAGCACGATGCAGCGCGAAGGATGGCAGCCACTGTCCTTGATCCAGCGATCCATTTCGTCGGCCAGCCAAAGCCAGCGCCGATCGCTCACGGAAAGTTCGAATTGAGGGGCGCACTGCATGAAGCGGGACTTTCAGGGCATGGCCCGATTGCGAGTCGGGCCCAGCGGAGGATGAGCCTCACGCGATGAGGCAGTTTCTGCCACAATTTCCCCAGATTATCTAAAACACAGCGCCTGCACGAAAGGATCTCTCCCATGGCCAGCGACCTGATCAAGCACATCACCGACGACACTTTCGAGACAGAAGTGCTCAAATCGAGTCGACCGGTGCTGGTCGATTATTGGGCCGAATGGTGTGGTCCTTGCCGCATGATTGCCCCCATCCTCGACGAAGTGGCCCAAGGCTACAACGGGCGCCTACAGGTGGCCAAAATGAACGTCGATGAAAACCAGAAAGTGCCGGCCGAGTTCGGGATCCGCGGCATCCCCACGCTGATGCTGTTCAAAGACGGTCGGGTGGCGGCCACCAAGGTAGGCGCCCTGAGCAAGGCCCAGTTGACCGAGTTCCTCGAACAGCAACTGGCCTGAGCCCAATGCCGGTCCGGGGCCCGGTCCAAGCCGGGCCCTTTTTCTCTGTCATAATCGCGCGGTGACCGGCCGCTCGAGCCAGGCACCTTTCGGAGGCGGGAATCCAGCGATTCCCTGAAAAAGCCCCAACATCCCCCCGTTGTTCCGCAGTTCTCGCGAGTCGAGGCTGCCCCTACGCAGGACCATCCATGCATTTGAAGGAACTCAAGGCACTACACGTGTCTGAAGTGCTCAAGCAGGCTGAAGCCCTTGAGATCGAAAACGTCGGCCGCATGCGCAAGCAGGAGTTGATGTTTGCCATCATCAAGAAACGCGCCAAGACAGGCGAGACCATCGTTGCCGACGGTGTGCTCGAGGTCCTGCCTGATGGCTTTGGCTTCCTGCGCGACCCCGATTCGAGCTACACCGCCTCGACCGACGACATCTACATCAGCCCGAGCCAGATCCGACGCTTCAATCTGCACACCGGCGACATGATTGAGGGCGAGGTGCGCACGCCCAAAGACGGCGAACGCTACTTTGCCCTCAACAAGCTCGACAAGATCAACGACCGGGCGCCGGAGCAAAACAAGCACAAGGTGATGTTTGAAAACCTCACGCCCTTGTTCCCGCGCGATCAGTTCAAGCTCGAGCGCGAGATCAAGGCTGAGGAAAATCTCACCAGCCGCATCATCGACATCATCGCCCCCATCGGCAAAGGTCAGAGAGCCCTGCTGGTGGCGCCGCCCAAATCGGGCAAGACGGTAATGATGCAAAACATCGCCCACGCCATCACTGCCAACTACCCCGAGGTCAAGATGATGGTGTTGCTGGTCGATGAGCGACCCGAAGAGGTCACCGAAATGCAGCGTAGCGTGCGTGCTGAGGTGATCTCCTCCACCTTCGATGAGCCGGCGGCCCGCCATGTGCACGTGGCCGAAATGGTGATCGAACGAGCCAAGCGGCTGGTCGAATTGGGCAACGATGTGGTCATTCTGCTCGACTCCATCACCCGGTTGGCCCGGGCCTACAACAATGTCCTGCCGTCTTCGGGCAAGGTGCTGACCGGGGGTGTGGATGCCAACGCGCTGCAGCGTCCCAAGCGCTTTTTCGGCGCGGCGCGCAAGATCGAGGAAGGTGGCAGTCTGACCATCATCGGCACCGCTTTGGTGGACACCGGCAGCCGAATGGACGAGGTGATCTTCGAAGAGTTCAAGGGCACCGGCAACTGCGAGATTCATCTCGACCGGCGCTTGTATGAAAAGCGCGTGTTCCCGGCTATCAACCTCAACCGCAGCGGCACCCGCAAGGAAGAGCTCTTGCTTGCGCCCGAAATCCTGCAAAAGTCGCGTATCCTGCGGCAATTCATGTACAACATGGACGAGATCGAGTCTATGGAGCTCATGCTCAAGAACATGAAAGCCACCAAGAACAATCACGAATTCTTTGACCTGATGCGTCGGGGCGGCTGAGGCCAGGTTATCTCTGGCGCCCTCCTGGCCCGAACCTGTCATAATGATGGGTTTTCTGCGGAAAGTGCCAGGGGATGGCCCCGGGTGGCTGCCGCAACCTGAGGAAAGATCATGAAAGAAGGCATACACCCCAACTACCGCGACGTCTGTTTCCTGGACATGTCGAACAACTTCAAGTTCGTCACCCGCTCCTGCGTCAACGCCAAGGAAACCATCAAGATGGACGATGGCCGAGAGTTGCCGCTGTTCAAGCTCGACACCTCCAGCGAATCGCACCCCTTCTACACCGGGACTCAAAAATCGGTGGACAACATGGGCGGCCGGGTCGAGAAATTCCGCAACCGCTTTGGCAAGGGCACTGCCGCCAAATAAGGTCGGCCCTCACCCCAAAACCGGCAGCCTGTTCGCAGGCTGCTTTTTTTTGTAATTCGCAAAAGCCCTGCTGCCGCCTCGCAGAGCCTTGCAGGGCGGCACAATCGGTGCTCCCCTTCTGGACGCTGCCTTGAACCCGCCTTCACCCGCCCTCGTTGCCCAAGCCGCCGTCCGGCGTCTGCCGCGCTGGGCTCTGGCTCTGTTCTGCGGTGCTTACATCCTGGCTGGTTTCCTCGGGCGCGATCCCTGGAAGAGTGCCGACATCACCGCCTTTGGCACCATGCTGCAACTGGCCCAGGGCGAGGTGGCCTGGCTGGTTCCGCAAGGGCCGGCCGACCATGGCGGCTACGACAGCCTGCTGCCCTTCTGGCTGGGCGCCTTGGCCATACAGGCCCTGCCTTTCCTCGACGCCGCCTTCGCATCGCGCTTGCCCTTCATGGCCCTGCTGGGCCTGACCCTGGCCTCGACCTGGTACGCCGTCTACCACCTGGCCCGCAGCCCCCAGGCCCAGCCGGTGGCCTTTGCTTTCGGCGGTGAAGCCGACCCGCGGGGCTACGCCCGGGCCCTGGCCGATGCGAGCGTGCTGGCTTTGCTGGCCTGCCTGGGCCTGGCACAGCTGTCACACGAGACTACGCCGGCCCTGGCCCAACTCGGTTTCAGCGCCCTTCTGCTCTATGGCCTGGCCCGTCCGCCTCGCCGGGCCAAGGCCCTGCTGACGGCCCTGGCCCTGGTCGGGTTGGCGTTGAGCGGGGCGCCCACTGTGGCCCTGCTCCTGGGCCTGGGCACCTGCGTGATCGAGCTCATGCACCGCCGCAGGGGCGAGGCCGAGCACGCGCCCAGCCCGCACTGGCCCCTGACCCTGATGGCCCTGACCCTGGGCAGCGTCAGCCTGGCCTGGCTTCTGGGGCTGTGGCACTGGCGCATCGATCTGGAACCCTGGGGCCAAGCGGTGCGCGACAAGTCCCTTTTTTCGCTGGTTCGCCTCTTTGTTTGGTTCATGTGGCCGGCCTGGCCCCTGGCCCTCTGGACGCTGTGGCAATGGCGCAGACAGCTGGCCAGCCGGCATGTGGCCATACCGCTGTGGTTTGTGACGGTGATCATCGCCTCGACCCTGCTGACCACCGCCTCCGACCGTGGGCTCCTGCTCTCGCTGCCTGCCCTGGCGAGCCTGGCTGCCTTCTCCCTGCCCACGCTCAGGCGCAGCGTATCGGCCCTGATTGACTGGTTCACGCTGATCTTCTTCTCGATCTGTGGCATCACCATCTGGGTGATTTGGATCGCCATGCAAACCGGCGTGCCCCAAAAGCCGGCGGCCAATGTGGCCAAGCTCGCCCCCGGCTTCGAGCCAAGCTTTTCGGGGGCAGCCCTGATCGTGGCCTTGCTGGCTTCGCTGGGCTGGGCCTTCCTGGTGCGTTGGCGGGCAGGACGACATCGCAGCGCCCTGTGGAAATCTCTGGCACTGCCGGCCGGAGGGGCCACGCTCTGCCTGGTTTTGCTGATGAGCTTGTGGCTGCCGCTGCTCGATTACGGCCGAGGCTATCAACCGCTGGTTCGACAGGTGCTGGAACACATCGACCGCCAGGCCTGCGTGGAAACGCGGGGTCTGTCCACCGCGCATCAAACCGCCCTGCGCTATCACGGTGGGCTGCAACTGAAAACCGCGGGGGCGCAGGCGCAGTGCCCGGCCCTGCTGGTCGGCCGCCATGCACAGGAACGCTTTAGCCGCGAATTCGACAGCACGGTCTGGATGACGGTGGGGGTCGCCAGGCGACCGACCGAGAAGGTCGACGACCTGCTGATCTATCGACGAGCCGCACCGGCCCGCGATTCGGCCGTCCCCCGTGAGTGAACTCAAGATCCTGGTCAAGCACGCGTCGACGGTGCTGATCGGCCAGTTGGCCATCATGGCATTTGGCGTGGCCGACACGGTGATCGCCGGGCGCCACAGCGTCGAAGCGCTGGCCGCCTTGTCGGTCGGGTCGGCCATTTACATCAGCGTGTATGTGGCCCTGATCGGTGTCGTCCAGGCTCTGCTGCCAATCTGGGCCGAAATGCGCGGTGCGCGTCGGGAACTCGAAGTCGGTCGCTCGGTCAGGCAGGCTCTCTACCTGTGCGCGGGAGTGGGCCTGCTCGGCACTGCGGTGTTGTGGATGCCTGGGCCGATGCTGCGCTGGGCCCAGGTGCCCGAGTCCATGCTGGCCGAAGTCGAGAGCTACCTGCGCATTCTGGCCGTAGCTTTCGTTCCCAGCCTGCTGTTTCGGCTCTACAGCACGCTCAACCAGGCGCTGGGCCGGCCCACCCTGGTGACCTGGTTACAGATCGGGGCCCTGGCGGTGAAGATCCCGCTGTCTATCTGGCTGGTCGGGGGCGGGGCCGGCGTGCCCGCCATGGGCGCAGCCGGCTGCGCGTGGGCCACCTTGGTGGTCAACTACCTGCTCTTGCTAGTGGCCTTGCATTTGCTTCGCACCCAGGACCTGTACAAGCCTTACCGGCTGTGGTCAAGCATGGAGCGGCCCGACAGCGCTCAGTTGCGGCAGTTTCTGCGGCTGGGTCTGCCCGGTGGTCTGGCCTATCTGGTGGAGGTGACCTCCTTCACGCTGATGGCGGTTTTCATCGCCCGGCAGGGCGCGGTGGCTGCGGGAAGCCATCAGATCGCAGCGAGCATGACCGCCATGCTCTACATGGTGCCGCTGTCGCTGGCACTGGCGGCCAGCTCGAGAGTGTCGTTCTGGATCGGCCGCGGCAACCCCGTGCAGGCCCGACGTCTGGCCCTGATGGGTTTGGGGCTGGGCCTGGGCTGCGTGCTGCTGACCACCGGCACGGTCGCCCTGCTGCATCGCGAGATTGCCGCCCTGTACTCCAGTCATGCCGCCGTGGTGAGCCAGGCCGCTGCCCTGCTCCTGTGGGTGTGTGCCTACCACCTGGCCGATGCAACGCAGGCGGTGTGCATCTTTCTGCTGCGTTGCTACCGGATCACCCTCAGGCCCCTTGTCATCTATGGCTTGATGCTCTGGGGGGTGGGCCTGGCCGGTGGCTATGTCTTGGCCTACGAAGGCCTGAACTGGGGCCCCTGGATGCTGCCAGCCCAAAACTCCCCGGAGATTTTCTGGATCGTGGCCACCGCGGCCCTGGCGGTGGTAGCCCTGAGTTTCCTGGGGCTGCTGGTCCGCGCCATGGGGCAAAGCGTCCTGACCGCCAACCCCGCCCTCAAGCTGCCTTGAGCTGCTCTTCGGGCGCAGTGCCGCGCACCCGCGCGGCCGGCACCGTGATGGCAAACCGCGAGCCCTGTCCCACCTCGCTCTGGATATCGAGCACCGCACCGTGCCGCTGCAGCACATGCTTGACGATGGCCAGCCCCAGACCGGTGCCGCCCGTCTCGCGCGACCGGCTGCGATCAACGCGGTAGAAACGCTCGGTCAAACGCGGCAAGTGCTCGGCCGAGATACCCGGGCCGGTATCGATGACAGAAAACTCACCCCGTCCATCTTCGAGCAGGCGCCAACGCACATCAATCCGGCCTGAAGCCGGCGTGTAGCGGACCGCGTTGCTGACCAGGTTGGAAAAGGCGCTCTGCAACTCCGAAGCGATGCCGCAAAGCGCACTGCCTTCGTCCTGCACAAAATTTATGCTGTGTTCAAGGCGACCCATGTAAGAGGACAAGGCCCGCGCATCGAGCTCGCACTGGGCCATCAGCATCCTCACGTCGACCCATTCGCCCATGCCCGGCAGCGGGCTGCCCTCCAGCCGCGATAGCGTCAGCAGATCGCTGACCAGCGTCTGCATGCGTTCCGACTGCACGGCCATCAGGTCGAGATAACGCCGAATCTCCTGCGGTGACAGATCGAGTGTCTGCATCGTCTCGACAAAGCCGGCCAAAACCGTCAACGGCGTGCGCATTTCATGGGACACATTGGCCACAAAATCGCGTCGCATGGCCTCGGCCTGCTCGATCAGGGTCACATCGCGCGAGAGCAAAAGCCGCCGCCCCTCGCCATATGGATGCAGTTGCAGCGAGAGCCTGACGGGCCGCGAAGGCGTGCTCGCCCGACCGGCCACCAGCACTTCGGCTGAAAAATCGCCGGCCGCAGTGTAGGCGTGGAAGGCCGGATCCCGAATCAGATTGGCCACGTACTGCTTGAGATCCCGGACCGCATCGAGCCCCAGATGCTGGGCCGCCGTTGTATTGCACCATTCGATCCGACCTTCCGGGTCGAGCAAGATCACCCCGTTGGGTGAAGCCTGGATGGCCGAGAGCATCTCCTGCAAGCGCAGTTGGCTGTCCTGGCGGCCGCGCAAGTACAGCTTGAGCAAGCGGGCGAAGCGGTCGGCCACCTCCCCGACCATGCCCCCGCGCGGGGGCTCCTTCTGCGCCAGGATATCGGCCATCTCATCCATCTGGGCCAGTTGCAGATGCCGCAGCCAGGCCTGCAAGCGGATCAGCCGGGCCGAATCGCGCAGCAGCAGGACCAGCGAGGCCAGCACCGAGCCTGCAAGCGCGCCCGGCCAGCCGGCAATCAGCCCGCCCAGGCCCGCCAGAGCCAGCATGAGGGCCAGAAGCCCCACCAAACGCGGCAACACGATCTAGCCCCCCTGCCCCGCACTGAGCCGGTAACCCGCCCCGCGCACGGTTTCGACCATGGCGCCGGCCTCGCCCAGGGCCTCACGCAAGCGCTTGATGTGGACATCGACGGTGCGCTCTTCAATGAACACATGATCCCCCCAGACCCTGTCGAGCAGGTTGGCGCGGGAATGCACCCGATCGGCATGCTTCATCAGGTAATGCAGCAGCTTGAATTCCGTCGGTCCGGTCTTGAGCTCGCGCCCCCGAAAGCTCACCCGATGCGCCGCCGCGTCAAGGACCAGATCGCCGACCTGCACCACATCATTGATCGCCTCGGGCAGGCGCCTGCGCAGGACCGCCCTGATGCGCGCCAGCAGTTCCTGAGTGGAAAACGGCTTGGTCAGGTAATCGTCGGCCCCCGCATCCAGACCCTGGACCTTGTCACTTTCCTCGCTGCGCGCCGTGATCATGATGATGGGAACGCCCTTGGAACGCGGATGCTTGCGCCAGAGGCGGGCCAGGGCGGCTCCGCTTTGGCCCGGCAACATCCAGTCCAGCAGGATCAGGTCCGGCAAAACCGCATCCACCTCGCGCTGCGCCTGCTCCCCGTCCAGGGCCAGAACCGCCTCAAAGCCGCTGTGACGCAGGTTCACCGCAATCAACTCGGCAATCGAGGGCTCGTCCTCGACCACCAGAACCCGCGGCAATTTCCTCATTTAGCGACCGATTCCACCTTGGCCATAGGCGTGTGACGCACATCCTCGCCCTTGACGATGAAGATAATCTGCTCGGCAATGTTCTTGGCGTGATCACCGACCCTCTCGATGGCCTTGGCCAGAAACAGCAAATCCAGGCTCGGCGAGATCATCCGCGGGTCGCCCATCATGTAGGTGATGAGCTTGCGCAAAAAGCCGTTGTATTCGTCATCGAGCGCGTTGTCTTCCTTGAGGATGGACACGGCGACCGAGGTATCCAGGCGGGCAAAGGCATCGAGCGACTTGCGCAACTGGCCGGCCGCCATTTCGCTGGCCATCCGCAGCTCATAGCTGGGCAGTGAACGCGGCGAGCCGCTCTCAATGATGGAGAGCACCATCCGCGCCATGCGCGCAATCTCATCGCCCGCACGCTCCAGATCGCGGGTGGTGTTGGCAATGGCCATCAGAAAGCGCAGGTCGCGGGCGGTCGGCTGGCGCCGGCCGATGGTGGAGATGATTTCGTGATCGATGTCGACTTCCATCCGGTTGAGCCGCGCTTCATTGTCGAGCACCTGCCGGGCGGTCTCAGAGCTCAGGTGGATCAGGGAATAGACCGCCTGATGCAACTGCGATTCAACCAGACCACCCATCTCAAGAACATGGGTGGAGATGGAGTTGAGTTCGGCATCGAACTGGCTGGAAATGTGTTTGTCGCCCATGGTTACCCCTTTTTCTGGTGCGTCCCCTCACCTTACCCAAAGCGTCCGGTGATGTAGTCCTCGGTCTCGGTTCGGCCGGGTTTGAAGAAGATTTGCTGCGTCTGCCCGTACTCGATTAACTCGCCCAGATACATATAGGCGGTGAAATCACTGCAACGGGCGGCCTGCTGCATATTGTGCGTGACGATGGCTATCGTGTAGTCGTTCTTGAGCTCATGGACCAGCTCTTCGACCTTGCCGGTGGAAATCGGGTCCAGGGCTGAGGTGGGCTCATCGAGCAGCAAGACCGAAGGCTTGACCGCCACGCTGCGGGCGATGCAAAGCCGCTGCTGCTGGCCCCCCGACAAGCTCATGCCGTTTTGCCCCAGCTTATCCTTGACTTCATTCCAGAGGGCCGCCTTGGTCAGGGCCCACTCCACCCGGTCGTCCATCTCACTGCGGCTGAGGTTTTCATAGAGCCGAACCCCGAAGGCGATGTTTTCATAGATGGTCATCGGGAACGGGGTGGGCTTTTGAAACACCATGCCGATGCGCGCGCGCAGCAGATTCAGGTCTTGCCGGGGGTCAAGGATGTTTTGGCCGTAAAAGCGGATTTCTCCTTCGGCCCGCTGCCCCGGATAGAGGCTGTACATCCGGTTAAGGGTGCGAAGCAAGGTGGATTTGCCGCAGCCTGAGGGCCCGATAAAGGCGGTCACCTTGCGCTCGACAATGTCCAGATTCACATTCTTGAGGCCCTGGAACTTGCCGTAGAAAAAATTCAAGTCACGCACTTCCAGGGCGTTGCCAAAAGCGCCAGTTGCAGGCACAGCCGTCGGGGAAAGGGTAGTGTCCATCGTGTTCTCTGTTCGGTGGGAAGCGACTTCAAGTCTTGACCTTTTCCCGGAACAAGACCCGAGCCAGGATGTTGAGGGCCAGGACTGTCAGGGTGATGAGCAGCGCACCGGCCCAGGCCAGGCGTATCCAGTTTTCGTAGGGACTCATCGCAAACTGGAAGATGACCACCGGCAGATTGGCCATCGGCTCGCTCATGTTTGAGTTGAAAAACTGGTTGTTCAGGGCAGTAAACAGCAGGGGGGCCGTCTCGCCGGAAATGCGGGCAATGGCCAGCAGCAGACCGGTAATCACGCCGCTGCGGGCGGCCCGCAGCGTCACCAGGGTGGTCACCTTCCATCGCGGCGCGCCCAGCGCGAAGGCGGCCTCGCGCAAGCTGCCGGGCACCAGACGCATCATGTTTTCAGTGGTGCGCATGACCACCGGGATCGCAATCAGAGACAGCGCCAGGCTGCCGGCATAGCCCGAGAAATTGCCGACCGTGGCCACCGCGATGGCATAGACGAAGAGGCCCAGCACGATGGACGGAGCCGAGAGCATGATGTCGGTAATGAGCCGGGTGAACTCGGCCGTCTTGCTGGTATCGCCAAATTCGGTCAGGTAGATGCCCGCCAGAATGCCGATGGGGGTGGAGACCAAGACCGCCAGCCCGACGATCATCAGGCTACCCACGATCGCATTGCGCAGGCCACCGCCTTCCGAACCTGGCGCAGGCGTGTCCTTCAGGAAGATATTGAGGTCCAGCGCCGCCAGACCGTTGCCGAACAGAATCACCAAAATCCAAATCAATGCAGCCAGGCCGATGACCATAGCCACTGAGGACAAGGCCAGCCCAATCTGATTGGCGCGCCTGCGCCGCTGGTACAGAGGGGAGGGTTGAAAAATCATGTCAGGTCCTTGGCATCGAATTTCAAACACCTTTTGACCGCTCGGCTCGGGCGGTCATGACCTTGGCCAGCGCCAGGACAATGAAAGTGATCAGAAACAGCAGAAAGCCCAGCGCGAACAAGGTGTTGAAATGCAGATCCTGCGCCTCGCCAAACTCATTGGCCAGCACGGAGGCAATCGAGGTGCCCGGCGAAAACAGCGAGGTGGGCATGCGATTGGCATTGCCGATAACGAAGGTCACGGCCATGGTCTCGCCCAAGGCGCGGCCCATGCCCAGCATGACGCCCCCGATGACCCCCTTCTGCGTGTAGGGCAGCACGACTTGGCGGACCACCTCCCAGGTGGTGCAACCCAAACCATACGCGGATTCACGCAGGATAGCCGGGGTGATTTCAAACACATCGCGCATGACCGCGGCGATGAAGGGCAGGATCATGAAGGCCAGAATGATGCCGGCAGCCAGAATGCCCAAGCCATTGACCGCACCGCCAAACATCCAGCCGACCAGCGGCATGCCGGCCAGCACAGACTGAAGCGGAACCTGCACATAGTCGGCAAACACCGGCGCAAACACGAACAGCCCGAACATGCCGTAAATGATGGAGGGCACCGCCGCCAACAACTCGATGGCCGTCCCCAGAGGGCGACGCAGCCAGACCGGACAGGTTTCAGTGAGGAAAAGCGCGATGCCGAACGCCAAGGGAACAGCCAGAATCATGGCCAGCCCTGCGCTCAGCAAAGTCCCCACGATCGCAATGGCCGCTCCGAATTCCTCGTTGATGATGTCCCACTCGACATACCAGAGAAAGCGCACGCCGAACTTCTCAAAGGTGGGCCACGCATTAAGGAAGAGGGAAACAATGATGCCCGCCAGAGCGAACAGCACCAGCAGGGAAAAAAACTGGGTCAGCCTGTGGAAGAGGGCATCCTGCCAGCGCTGACGACGGGCCACCGACAACATATCGGCGCTGGGCGACTGCGCAGGGGCTTGATGGTCAATGTTCATGGAAGACAGGCCGACGGTCATGGAAGAAATCCCTGAATCGTAACCAAGGCGGCCGCCCCCCGGCCCGCCTGAGTGGAAGCCGGCCTGCGCTTTGTCGAAAAAACGCGGGCCGGCACTGAACTTACTTGAGGTTGATCTGCGACCAGACGCGCTTGCGAATCTGATCGGTCAGGCTGTCAGGCAAAGGCACATAGTCCAGCTCGGCCGCCATGCCTTTGCCGTTTTTGAAGGCCCAGTCAAAGAACTTGAGCACCTCACCGGACTCCTGCTTGTTCGCCGGCTGCTTGTACATCAGGATGAAGGAGGCGGTGGTGACCGGGTAAGACTTGGCCCCCGGCTGATTGACGATGGACAAGCCCATGCCCGGCACGCTGAACCAGTCAGCGCCGGCGGCCGCCGCAGCAAAAGTGTCGTCATCAGGCATCACATACTGACCGTCACGGTTTTGCAAGGCCATGACCGGAATCTTGTTGCGCTTGGCGTAGGCATACTCGACGTAGCCCAGGGCGCCCCGGGTCCGGCTCACATTGGCTGCCACACCCTCATTACCCTTACCACCGACCGAAGTCGGAGCGGGCCACTTGACGGCAGCGCCCTTGCCCACCTTGTCAGCCCATGGCTTGCTGACCACCGACAGGTAGTCGGTCCAGTTGAAGGTGGTGCCTGAACCGTCCGCCCGATGCACGATGGTGATGGCCATGTCGGGCAGCTTCTTGCCCGGATTGAGGGCCGCCAGCTTGGGGTCGTTCCAGCGGGCAATCGTGCCAAGAAACATCTCAGCCAGCACCGGACCGGTGACCCGCAAGTCGCCGTTGGCAAAACCTTCGAGATTGAAAACAGGGACTGTGCCGCCGATGATGGCCGGAAACTGCACCATGCCGTCCTTGTCCAGGTCATCCCCCGACAGGGGAGCGTCAGTGGCCCCAAAAGCCACTGTCTTGGCCCGAATCTGGCGAATGCCGCCCGAGGACCCGATGGACTGATAGTTCAAGCCCACGCCTGTGGCCTTCTTGTAGGCTTCGGCCCACTTGGCATAGATCGGGAAGGGAAAGGTCGCGCCGGCGCCCGTGATGTCAGCGGCCAGGGCCGAAAGGGGGACAGTCGCAGCCACGATGGCCAGAAGACCTGTCTTGAGAAAATGACGCTTGGGGCTCATGCAAAGTCCTTTGGTGTTAAAAAAAACAATAAGGGCAGCTTAGAGGGCGGATGTGACAGCCTGATGACAGGTTTTTCCACCCGTCTGCCAGCGGTAACACTGAAAAAAGGGGGCGCAAATCCCCGGCGGGTCGGGGTCGGCACCGACCAGGACCGGGCAGAGCTGTCATGGGCTCGTCATGCAGTTGTCATAAGATCCCCGGTAAAACGGCCGCTCACAAGCGGGCGGCCTATCCTCTTACAAGCTTCTGGACACAATCAAAAACTCATGCAAGACGGAACCCGACTGGCCGCCGTGGACCTCGGGTCGAACAGCTTCCGGCTGGAAATAGCCCAGTTCGACCACGGCCTCATACGCCGGACGGACTACCTGAAGGAAACGGTCAGGCTGGGAGCCGGACTGGATGAGAACAGGCACCTCACGGCAGCGGCGATGCAGCAGGGTTGGGACTGTCTGGCCCGATTCGCCGAACGCCTGGCGGGCTTTTCCAGACGGCAGGTCCGGGTGGTTGCCACCCAAACCCTGCGCGAGGCGCGCAACCGCGATGAGTTTCTCAGTCAAGCGCGACGTATTCTGGGCTTTCCGATTGACGTGATTCCGGGCCAAGAGGAGGCGCGGCTGATTTACCTGGGCGTCGCCCACCTGCTGGCTGACAGCGACGAGCGCCGCCTGGTCGTCGATATTGGAGGCCGATCGACTGAAATGATCCTGGGCCAGCGCCTGCACGCGCAGGAAATGCAGTCCTGGCGCGTTGGCAGCGTCACCTGGTCGCTCAAGTACTTCGGCGATGGCCAGTTGACCGAACGCGCCTTCCAGAGAGCTGAAGTGGCCGCCAAAGCCATCCTGGAGGAGGCGCTGCCAGCTTTCTCCAGGCCGCACTGGGATACCGCCTACGGCTCCTCGGGCACGGTCAATGCGGTGGCCGATGCCCTGCTGGCCTGCGGCTGGACCGAAGGCATCATCAGCCGGTCGGCCTTGGACTGGCTGCTGGACAAATTGCTCAAAGCCCAGCACATCGACCGCATTCGGCTCGATGGGCTCAAGGAAGATCGCCGCGCGGTCATTGGGGGCGGTCTGGCCGTACTGCGGGCAGTTTTTGACCTCCTGGGTATCGTGCACATGCAGCCGGCCGAGGGGGCTTTGCGCCACGGGGTCCTCTACGACCTGCTCAACCGGCAGGACGACGAAACCGACCTGCGGATTCGCACCGTTGAACATCTGGTACGCAAGTTCCGCATTGACGCCAAGCAGTCCCAGCGGGTCACCGAGACCGCACAGGCCCTGCTGCCCCAACTCCTGGCCTCACCGGAATTGCCGCGTCTGAGCCGAGAGCTGAACTGGGCCAGCCAACTGCACGAAATCGGCAGCCATGTCTCGCATCAGGAGTATCACAAGCACGGGGCGTATATCCTCGACCATGCCGATGCCCCCGGATTCGATCTGGAGGAGCTGCACCGGCTCGGCCAGCTCGTCCTGGGCCATCGGGGCAAGCTGCGCAAGATGGAGTCATGGTTTTCCGATTCTGATTTCATGCGCCAGCTGCTGGCCCTGAGGCTGGCGGTGATTCTTTGTCACGCCCGCAGGGATCCCGATCTGGCCGGTCTGCGTCTGCGTGCCGATGCGCACAACGCGCGGCTCGAAGTACACCCGGACTGGAGCGCTCGCTTTCCGCAGTCCATGCACCTCATTGCCGAAGAAGTATTGGCCTGGGAAAAAACACCCTGGCCGCTCCAGCTCGGCCACGGCTGAGGACCCCTTCGCCGTGGGGCTGCGGGCGCTCGATTCATCCCGCGCTCCAATCCCCCGCCAGCGTCCAGGACCTATTTCCGAAAAAACGGTATAAACTGTTTACACCGTTCTAAGGAGCATCTATGGCCACCACACAACGCCGTTCGACGGCCCGCCGATCCACAGCCCTGGCCCCAAAGGCCAAGCCACCCGCCAAGGCCGCCGCCAAAGCGGCCAAGGCCCCCACGAAGGCTGCAGCCAAGGCCGCGCCCACCGCAGCCAAAGGCTCGGCAGAGCTCGCACCATCGAAAAATCCCTTGCCCAAACCGGCCAAACCCAAAAAACCCAAGTTGGTGCGCGACAGCTTCACCATGCCCAAGGGCGAGTATGCGGCGATCGAGACACTCAAGCGCCGAGCCACGGGCTTGGGCCGCTCGCCCAAGAAGAGCGAGCTGCTGCGAGCCGGGCTGATGGTGCTGAGCAGTCTGACGGACAGCGCCCTGGGTCAGGCCCTGGCCAAGGTGCCGGCGATCAAGACCGGGCGTCCCAAGACCTGATCGCCCAAGCGCCATCCGGCGTACCCGTTTAAGGGCCCGCTGCGCTACAGCAAATCGGGCGATTGCACCGTCAGCAGGAGGGTCTGGGCGCGGCCTTCGCGCTCGCGCGACCTCAGCCACCAGATGGCGCCCTTGCGCACCGACAGGTCGGTCTGAGGCAGATTCAACAACCGGGCCGCCACGCGCCCGAGAGTCGGCTGGTGGCCCACCACCAGAACCGCTGACCTGCTGGTGGGCCACTGGGCCAGCTCGATCAGCGCATCTGGGCTGCGGTCTGGCCCGAGCTGCTCGGAAACGCGAAACTTTCGACCCAGGCTCTCGGCCGTCTGGCGGCAGCGCAGGGCAGGACTGACCCAGATACGCGCGTTTTCGGGCAACTTCTGCTCCAGCCAGACCGCCATACGGGAGGCATGCTTTTGGCCCCGACCGGTCAGACTTCGGAGCAGGTCCAATTCGATGCTTTTGGATGGATCACCCGGCTCCTGGGGCTCTTGCGCCTCAGCATGGCGCCACAGAATCAAGTCCATAAGACCTAGGCCCGGGGCGCCTTGCCGGGGACGGCCGCATAGCGGGCCATCAGAGCAGCTTGCGCGCTGAGCCGACGCTTTCCGATTCGTGGAGAGGCCGGGCGGTAGATCCCATCCCCCCCAAGCTGCCAGGCATCGCGGCTGTCGTGCAGGTAAGCGACCAGGCATTCATCAATCAGACGCTGACGGATGACCGGATCGGTCACCGGCCAGGCCAGCTCAATCCGGCCAAACATGTTGCGGTTCATCCAGTCCGCGCTGGACAGATAGAGCTGCTCCTGAAGGCCATCGAAGAAATAGAACACCCGGGAGTGCTCCAAAAAGCGACCCACAACGGAGCGTATGCGGATGTTGTCCGTCTGGCCGGGTAACTGGGCGGGGAGCATGCAGGCGCCTCGGATGATCAGGTCGATCTGCACCCCGTGCCGGCCCGCCTCCATCAGCGCTCGAATCAAGCCCTCATCGGTCAGGGCGTTCATCTTGGCCACAATGCGTGCGGGCCGACCCGACTGCGCTGCTGCAGCGGTCCGGTCGATGAAGGCGCGCATCGCCTGGTGCAGTGCGTGCGGGGCGATCAGCAGGCTGCGAAGCGTCGGCAGCCGGCTCTGGTTAGCCAAGTGGTAGAACACATGCTCGACATCCTCAGTCACGGCAGGGTCGGCGGTCAGATAACTCACATCCGTGTAGAGACGGGCGGTCCGAGGGTTGTAATTGCCGGTAGACAAGTGGACATAACGCCTGATCGATCGACCTTCGCGCCTAGAGACCAGCAGCATCTTGGCGTGGGTCTTGAGGCCAAGAACACCGTAGACCACCTGAGCGCCTATCGACTCGAGCATTTCGGCCCAGTTGATATTGGCCTCCTCGTCAAAGCGCGCCTTGAGTTCCACCACCACCATGACTTCCTTGCCCCTGCGCACAGCCTCACGCAGCAGGTGCATCATTTCTGATTCAGATCCGGTGCGATAAATGGTCTGTCGTATGGCCAGGACATTCGGATCAGCCACGGCCTGCCGCAAAAAATCGAGAACGCCATCAAAGCTCTCGAAAGGCTGATGAAGGCAGACATCTCCTTGCTGCAGCCGATCGAAGACCGAGGCAGAAGCCACCAGGCCCTGCGGGTAGCTGGCCGTGTAGGCCGGCCAGAGCCAGCGCGGATCGGCCACCAGATCGATCAGCTGGGTCAGGCGGCCTAAATTGACCGGTCCATGAACTCTGTAGAGCGCCGGCGGCGGCAAATCGAATTGCTGCAGCAAAAAGTCTGACAGGTACTGCGAGCAGCCCGAAGAGACTTCCAGTCGCACCGCCTCGCCAAACTGACGGTGCTCCAGTCCGGCGCGCAGGGCCGAACGCAGGTCCGCCACATCCTCCTCCTGCACTTCCAGCTCTGAATTGCGGGTGACGCGAAACTGGGAGAACTGCAGAACCTCCCGGCCGGGGAACAACTCATGCAAATGAGCGCGAATGACGCTGGAGAGCGATACAAACAGCCGCTTTTTCCGGCACAGACGCTCAGGCAGCGCGGTGATGCGCGGCAGCACCCGGGGCACCTTGACGATGGCGATCTCGTTGTGACGGCCGAAGGCATCCTTACCGCCCAAGCGCACAATGAAATTGAGCGATTTACTCGCCACCATCGGGAACGGGTGCGAGGGATCGAGACCCACCGGCACCAGCAGCGGCCGGACCTCCTTGCGAAAGTAGGCCTGCACCCAATCACGCTGCTCGGCGCTGCGCTCACCGTGAGCAATGATCTCCACCCCGTGCTCCTTGAACAGCGGAGTCAGTACGTCGTTGTAGGCCGCGTACTGCCGCTCGACCAGTTCATGGGCCGCCTGGGTCACTGCGGCAAAGGCATCGCCCTTGGGTGACCTGGCCCGCATCGCCCCCAGGAGAGGAGCCATCCGGACCTCAAAAAATTCATCGAGATTGGAGGCGACGATGCACAGGTAGCGCAGCCGCTCGAGCATCGGAACCTCGGCTCGCCCCACCATGGCCAGCACCCGCTCGTTGAAGGCCAGGATGCTGCGGTCGCGATCGAGCAAGTCCATGCGCGCAAGGGGCTGCTGGGTGGGCGCAGTCTCCTCGATCGGCGCCATTTTTTTGTCTTGGGTCATGATATCGGCCTGACTCCCAAACCGGGGTCTACAGCCCAGACTAAGGGCCCGATGTGACGACTTCGTGACAACTTACATCGGCCGACGCATGAAAGTGCCGACGGTAGCGCTCCGAGAGATCTTGCACGCGCATCATCATAGGCAGGTCAGCCGTGTTGAAGTCTGGATCCCAGGCCGGGGGTCCCAGAACCTTGGCCCCGAGGCGCAGATACCCCCTGATCAGCGCGGGCGGCTGCACATCCAGGCTGTCATCGAGCTGCTCCAGAGGCAGCGCCAGCCTGGGCAAGACATGGCAGTCCACGGGGGCCAGGTGGGTCTGCTTGAGCTGTCGCCAGATGCTGGCCGCCGCATGGCCGCCGACCAGTCCCTGATGCTGCATGGGGATGCTGGCGCAGCCTATCATCATGTCCAGTCGGTTGCGCGCCATAAATTGCGCCAACGCGCTCCACAAAGCCAGAATCACGCCGCCGTGCCGGTAGTCCCGATGCACGCAGCTGCGACCGAGCTCGACCATGCGGCTGCGCCAGTGGCGAAGGCGGGTCAGGTCAAATTCCAAATCCGCATAGAAGCTGCCCACCCGCGCCGCCTGGGCCGGTGTCAACACCCGGTAGGTGCCGACCACCTCACCGCAACGGGTGTCGGTGACGATCAGATGCTCGCAAAAATCATCGAAGAGATCGCCGTCGTGCCCGGGCAAGGGGCCGCTCAACTGGGCCCCCATTTCTTCGGCAAAGACTTGGTAGCGCAGCTGCTGGGCCCGCCTCACTTCGTCCTGATGGCGCGCCCAGGTAACGCGGATACCCCCTCGAGAATCTGCCGCATCAGCCGGTGCAGCTGGGCGATGAAGCCCCCCCCTGGGCATCTGGATCAAGGACAAGGGCTGGGTTGGATTCGGAAGATCTTTCATGTTCTTTTCTGTGTTGTTGAATACGAAGTCGCGCTGTGCCAAGCCTGGTGTTTACCGGCCAAGCTCTCCAGCCAGTCGTGTGAACGGCTCGAGAAGCGAAGGCCGCCGGGCGTCGTGGCCAGGTGGACAGTGGTGCACAAAAGGATGTCAGCAACGATGCACCCCTTGGTCCGGGTTGGGGCAGCTGCGCTCAAAGGCCTGTCGATACCAACGGCATTTGGGTTCATGATGCAAAGTCCCTGGAAGTCCACACGAGCCTCATTCTTTCGGCGAGCTGCGACAGACTGATGTCGATTCCGAGACGGTTGCGTGACACCCCCAATGGCCTGCTAAGCTGCGAGGCAGCTCAAAGATCTCGAAGGCCCGACTTGCCCAGCGTCCATAGCCACCGCAACATCGTCTTGCTCGGTCTGGCCCAATTGCTGGCCTGGGGCTCAAGCTACTACCTGGCGGCCATGCTGGCCGAGCCCATGGCGCAGAGCGTGGGCCTGCGCAGCGGGGCCGTGTTTGCCTTGTTTTCCGGGGCCCTCATCGTCTCGGCCGTGACCGGGCCGCTGGCCGGATGGGCCATCGACCGCTTTGGCGGGCGTCGCATCCTCATGCTGGCCAGCCTGATTTTTGCGGCCGGGCTGACGGTGATGGCCCACGCCCAGGACTTGCTTGGGCTGGCCCTGGGCTGGGCCCTGATGGGTCTGGGGATGGGAGCCGGGCTCTACGAGGGGGCTTTTGCCACGCTGGTGCAACTCTACGGGGCCGGTTCGCGACGGCCGATCACCGCCATCACGCTGATTGCGGGTCTGGCCAGCACAGTCTGCTGGCCGCTGACCGCCTGGATAGAAGCGGCCATGGGCTGGCGCGCCACCTGCCTGGCCTGGGCTGCCGTACACCTGCTGCTCAATTTGCCGCTCTACGCCCTGCTGGTGCGCCCGACCGATCGCGCAGAAAGCAGTGCGACAGCCCACCGGGACCCTGCCGCGTCGCCAGCGCAGGCGCAGGCCAGCCCCAACGGGCCTGCTGCAGGCCTGCGCGTGGCGCTGCTGCTGTCTCTGAGCTTTGCCCTGACCTGGTTCATCAGCACGGCGATGGCTGCGCATCTGCCGCGCCTGCTGCAAGCCCAGGGATTGAGCGCGGCTGTGGCGCTCGCGCTGGCCGGCCTGGTGGGGGTGGCCCAGGTCGGCGGCCGACTGATGGAGTTTGCGCTGCACCGGCATCTGCATCCGCTTTTGGCAGCTCGCCTGGCAGCGGCCATGCATCCCGTGGGTGCCAGCGTCTTTCTGCTCTTTGGTGCGCCGCTGGGTGCGGTATTTACCATCTTGCACGGGGCGGGCAACGGGATCCTCACCATTGCCAAGGGCACGCTGCCCCTGATCTTTTTCGGTGCCCAAGGCTATGGACTGCGTCAGGGACTGATCATGGTCCCCGCCCGACTGGCCCAGGCACTGGCCCCGCTGGTCTTCGGGCTGGCACTCGAGGCCTGGGGGGTGCAAGCGCTGTGGCTCTGCGTGGCCTCGGGCCTGCTGTGCCTGGGCGCCTTGATGGCCCTGCCCCGGCCCGCTCAGGCGGCCAGCGATTGGAGGGCCTGACGCGCCTGCTTGTGAACCTGCGCTGGCGGCAGACCCTTGAGCCTGTGGTCGCTCCAAACCTGACGCCAGCGACGCGCTCCAGCCTGTCCATTGCGCAGACCGAGCATGTGGCGGGCAATGGCGGGCCAGGCCACGCCCAGGCGTAGCTGACGCTCCATGTAGCGGACCATGGTCTCCTCGATGTCATCGACGAGAACCTCACGCTTGGCCTGGCCAAAAAAATCGACATCCCAGAGCGAGAGCCAGGCCGGCTGGTGATAGGCCTGCCGCCCGATCATCACCCCGTCGACCTGCTGCAAATGCGCCTGTACCGCCGCGCTGTCAGTGACCCCGCCATTGAGCACGAAACGCAGCGCAGGAAAGTCGCGCTTGAGTCGGTAGACCCACTCGTAGCGCAGCGGCGGGATCTCGCGGTTTTCTTTCGGGCTCAGCCCCTGCAGCCAGGCGTTGCGTGCATGGACGATGAAGGTTTCGCATCCGGCCTGACTGACCACACCGACGAAGTCGCGCACAAAGTCATAGCTTTCGCTGCGGTCCAGTCCGATGCGGTGCTTGACGGTCACTGGCAGGCTGACCGCATCGCGCATGGCCTTGACGCCATCGGCCACGGTCGCCGGCTCGGCCATCAGGCAGGCGCCAAAAGCACCGCGCTGCACCCGCGGGCTGGGGCAGCCGCAATTGAGATTGATCTCGTCATAGCCCCATTGCTGACCCAGCCGCGCGGCCTGCGCCAGATCAGCGGGCTCGCTGCCGCCCAATTGCAGCGCCACGGGATGCTCGGCCGGATCAAAATCGAGATGGCGCGCCACATCACCGTGCAGCAGCGCGCCGGTGGTCACCATTTCGGTGTAAAGCCGCACCCGCTGCGACAGCAGCCGATGGAAAAAGCGGCAATGCCGGTCCGTCCAATCCATCATGGGGGCCACCGACAGCCGGATGTCGGCATTGGAGTCAAGACTGAAGGGCATGCCGTTTACGC
>CAZCSD010000009.1:46238-60737 GCA_964501235.1 uncultured Polaromonas sp.
CTGACGGGCAGCATGCCGCTCAGGACGGTGCAGGTCAGCAACATCAACGCCGACCCGATCAGGGCGTAAACCAGCCCTCCCCACTGATAGAGCAGCCCGGAGAGCAGAGTCCCGAGAAATCGGCCCAGGGCATTGGCCGCGTAATAGAAGCCGACGTCTTCGGCCGCTTTCTCGCTGCCGGCATAGGCCAGGATGAGGTAGGAATGCAGCGAGGAATTGATGGCAAAGGCCGCACCGAAAAGGGCCAGGCCGCCGATCACCACCGCCGGCGCCGAACCCCAGCCCATCAGCAGTGCCGCCGCCATGAGCGCGGGAATCAGTGCCAGGCCCAGTGACCAAAGCCGCGCCGCCGGCACCTCGGTGCTCAGCCCATCGGGGCTGCGGCGCACCCACTGCGGGGCCATGGCCTGCATCAGCCCGTAGCCTAGGGTCCAAAGCGCCAGAAAGGTCCCGACCCCGGTGAAAGACCAACCCGCCGAATACAGGAACAAGGGCAGGCTCACCACAAACCACACATCCCGCGCACCGAACAGGGCCACCCGCGCAGCAGCCAGGATGTTGATGCCCGCACTCTTTGCAAAGAGCTCGCGCGCTGATGAGGAGGCCTTGGACTTTCCCATCAGAGGCGGCAGGCTTCTGAACACTCCCAAGGCAACGAGGGCCAGGCCCGCGGCCATGGCCCACAGGGCCAGCTTAAAGCCCAGCGTCTGCAGCAGCAGGCCGCCGAGAAAAAAGCCGGCCCCCTTCATGGCATTCTTGCTGCCGGTAAACCACGCCACCCACTTGAAGAGTTGCCCACTGTCGCCTTGTTGGGCCTGCGCCTGCGTCAATTTGATGGCCGACTTGCTGGCTGTTTTCGTCAGGTCTTTGGCCACCCCGCAAATGCCCTGGGCCACCACCACCCAGGCCACCGACAAGGCGGCCGCCCAATGCGGCTGCATCAGGGACAGCAGCACAAAGCCGGCGATCTGCGTGCTCAAACCGACGAGCAGCATGCGGGTGATGCCGTGACGCGCTGCCAGCCAGCCCCCGATGAGGTTGGCGGCAATGCCGGCGGCCTCGTAGAGCAAAAAAAGCAAGGCCAGGGTCAGCGCCGAATACCCGAGCTTGTAAAAGTGCAACAGCACCAGCATGCGCAAGGCGCCGTCGGTGAGAGTAAAGCCCCAGTAGGCGGCTGTCACCACCAGGTAATTGGCACTCGCAGAGCGCATCAGAGCCCCACCCGCCCTATGTGGCAGGCCAGATCGATCATGCGGCAGGCATAGGCCATTTCATTGTCGTACCAGGCATAGACCTTGAGCAGGGTACCGTCGGTGACCAGCGTTGAGGGCGCATCCACGATGGCACTGCGCGTGTCACGGGCATAGTCTGCGCTGACCAGGGGGCGCTCCTCGTAGCCCAGAATGCCGGCCAGCGCGCCTTGCGCCGCCTGCCTGAACAGCGCGTTGACTTCCTCGGCGCTGGTGGAGCGCTGCAACTCGAAGACACAGTCGGTCAGCGAGGCATTGAGCACGGGTGCGCGGACCGCGTGGCCGTTGAGCTTGCCCTTGAGTTCAGGATAGATCAGACCAATGGCCGTGGCGCTGCCGGTGGTCGTCGGCGCCAGACTCAGCATGGCGCTGCGGGCGCGGCGCAAGTCCTTGTGCGGCGCGTCAACCACCCCATTGGTGTTGGTCGGATCGTGGATCGTCGTGATCTGACCGTGCCGTATACCCAGGTTTTCATGCACCACCTTGACCACGGGGGCCAGACAGTTGGTGGTGCACGAGGCCGCCGTGACAATGCGGTCGCGGCGCGGATCGTAGAGGTGCTCATTGACGCCGACCACCACGTTGAGCACGCCGCCCGTCTTGACCGGGGCGGCCACGATCACCCGCTTGGCACCTCGAGCCAGATGCCCCTCAATTGTTTCGGGGGTAAGAAACTTGCCGGTGCATTCAAGCACCAGATCGACGCCCAGATCGCCCCAGGCCACGTCTGCCGGATCAGCCTGGCTGCCGAAGGTCAAAGTTCGATCTCCGATACGCAGGCTAGCATCGTCCGGCGCGCAGATCTCGGCGCGCCAGCGGCCCTGCACACTGTCAAAGGCCAGCAAATGCGCGGTGGCCGCTGCCCCCCCTTTGATCTCGTTGAGGTGCACCACCTCCACACGGTTACCCGCCCGCGGATCCTCAGGGCCGCGCTCGGCTGCGCCCATGGCCGCCCGCAAGGCCAGCCGACCGATCCGTCCCATGCCATTGATGCCGACTCTCATCTGCCCATCTCCATTAAAACTTCAACAATGCCTGAATAATGGAACTGTGAAATGACAGCTTGATGACAGAAAACACCGTCCCTGCCCGAAGGCCTGGCGTGGGCTTTATGCGCCTTCAGCGGGCTTGAGCGCACCGCCGCAGGACGAGCCCTGCCCGGCTGTGCAGCCATAGCAGTGATCGGCCACGGCTATGGCGCGGCCCTCGGGCGAGCCCTGCAGCAAGTCCCGCAGATGCGGCCTGCCGGCGCCTGAGGTGCAGTGCAGGCCCAGCATCTGATTGAAGTCGCAGTCGTACAAATGGCCCTGCCAATCGACCGAAACGGTGGAGCGGCACATCAGCGAGGCCAGGTTTTCGGGGCAATGACTGGACTTGAGCAGGGCCATGTAATCGGCAAATTTGCCCTGAGACACCAGCATGCTGCCAAAGCGCTGGATGGGCATGTTCGCCAGGGTGAGCAGGCGATTAAAGCGCACGCCGAAGTTGGCCATCAGCAAGCGCTCGTAGTCGGCTTGCAGCGCCGCCTGCGGCGGCGGCAGGACCGGATTTTGCGGGTTGTAGACGAGATTGAGAACAAGCCCTGAATGCGATTGCCCGTAGCCCAGGGCGTTGAGATGTTGTAGAGCCCGTATGCTTTTCTCAAACACGCCCTGCCCCCGCTGCTGATCCACATTTTGCTGTGAATAGCAGGGCAAGGAGGCCACCACCTCGACGCCTTGCTCGGCCAGAAACTCGGCCAGACCCTCCTGACCCGCCTCGAACAGCACAGTCAGGTTGCAGCGATCGATGACGCGCAGGCCCAGCGTTCGGGCTCCGCGGACGAGGCGTCGAAAGTGCGCGTTGAGTTCGGGAGCGCCGCCTGTGAGGTCCAGGGCCTCTAGACGTCGGGTCGCAAGCACCTCGAGCACCAGGTCGACCGTGGCACCATCCATCTGCTCCTTGCGGTTCGGACCGGCATTGACGTGGCAATGCACGCAGCTTTGGTTGCACAGGTAGCCCAGATTGACCTGCAAGGTCTTCAGGGCAGAACGACGCAGCGCGGGGAAATCGCTTGCCTGCAGCAGGGGCAGAGTCGGGTGCATAGGGAGGATCTGGAGGTCAGCGTCCGCAAGCATAATCGAGCCGATGAGCTTGCCCAATTTAGATGCTGCGAGGGCTGATATCGCTATCGTCGGCGGTAGCGGCCTGTACGACATGCCCGGCCTGCAAGCGGTGCAGGAGGTCTGCCCGTCCACCCCTTACGGCTTGCCCTCCGATGCAATACGCATCGGGCGTCTCGGTCAGGCGCGGGTGGCATTTCTGGCCCGCCATGCGCGCGGTCATAAATGGCTGCCCTCGGAAATCCCCTTCCTGGCCAATATCTGGGCGCTCAAATCGCTGGGCGTGCGTTACCTGCTGTCGGTCTCAGCGGTGGGCTCGCTGATCGAAGACTGCGCGCCGCTGGATTTGGTGCTGCCCGATCAATTCATCGATCACACCCGGGGCCGGCCGCGAAGCTTTTTCGGCGAGGGAGCCGTTGCTCATGTCTCGCTGGCCGAACCGATCTGTCCGGCCCTGCGCGCCCTGATTGCACAGGTGGCGAACCGACGGGGCTTCGGTCGCGGCCGCGTTCACGACGGCGGCACCTACATCTGTATCGACGGACCACAGTTTTCCAGCCGGGCCGAAAGCCTGATGTACCGGCAGTGGGGTGCGCAGATCATTGGCATGACCAACATGCCCGAAGCGCGACTGGCCCGCGAGGCCGAGATCGCCTACGCCACGCTGGCTTTGGTGACCGACTACGACTGCTGGCGCGAACGCACGCAAGCCGTCACCGCCGACATGGCGGTGGCCAACCTGATGGAAAACGCCACCAACGCACAAGACCTGCTCGTCGACGTCGTGGCGCAATTGAACGCACAACAACCCGATAGCCCCGCCCATCAGGCCCTCAGCCCCGCCCTGATTACACCGGTGGCGGCCATGAACGAGGCCGTACGGCAGCGGCTGGCCCCCTTGCTCGCAAGGTTTGGCTGAACACATGGCGCCAAGGATGGCGCTCCTTCCGAAGCCCGGGGGCAGTGACTATCACCCCATGTGCAGTCCGCCGTTGACCGAGAAGTCGGCCCCGGTGGCATAGCCGCCCTCCTCGCTGGCCAGCCAGGCGACGATGGAGGCGATTTCGCCGGGCTCGCCCAAGCGCTTGACCGGTACAGTGGCCACGATTTTTTCGAGCACATCGGGACGGATGGCCTTGACCATATCGGTACCGATATAACCCGGGCTGACCGTATTGACGGTCACGCCCTTGGTGGCGAGCTCTTGCGCGAGCGCCATGGAAAAGCCATGCATGCCAGCCTTGGCCGCCGAGTAATTGGTCTGGCCCGCCTGCCCCTTCTCGCCATTGACCGACGAGATCTGAATGATGCGACCCCAGCCACGCTCGACCATGTCGGGCACCACCTGCTTGGTGACATTGAACATCGAATTGAGGTTGGTGTCGATCACCGCATCCCAATCTTCGCGGGTCATTTTGACGAACATGCGGTCGCGGGTGATGCCCGCGTTATTGACCAACACGTCGATAGGACCGTGCTCGGCCTTGGATTTGCCGAAGGCGTCCACTGTTGACTGCCAGTCGGCCACATTGCCCACCGATGCATAGAAGGTAAAGCCCTGGGCTTTCTGTTCATCGAGCCACTTGTTGTAGTCACGGGTAGGGCCACATCCGGCAATGACCTTAAAGCCATCCTTGGCCAACCTTTGGCAGATCGCGGTACCAATACCCCCCATGCCGCCCGTCACATACGCAATTTTTTGAGACATATCTACTCCTTGAGAATCAAACGATAGGAGTCGCCGATCAACGGCGACTCAAAAAACTTCAGCGCTCCACCGTCAGAGACACGCCCATGCCGCCGCCTATGCACAAGGCTGCCAGCCCTTTCCTGACCTGACGGCGCTGCATCTCGTGCAACAAGGTCACCAGCACCCGGCAGCCAGAAGCGCCGATCGGGTGACCGATGGCAATAGCCCCACCGTTGACATTGACCCTCGCTGGGTCGATGTCGAGCACCTTGTTGACCGCACAGGCCTGCGCGGCAAAGGCCTCATTGAGTTCGAACAAGTCCACATCGGCAGCTTTCCAGCCCGCGCGAGCCAGCGCCTTCTGCGAAGCTGGAACCGGACCCATGCCCATGGTGGCCGGATCCAGGCCTGAGGTGGCAAACGAGGCGATGCGCGCCAAGGGCTGCAGACCCAGGCTGGCCGCCTTCTGGGCGCTCATCACCATGACCGCAGCGGCACCGTCATTGATGCCCGAGGCATTGCCCGCGGTGACCGTACCGGCCTTGTCGAAGGCCGGACGCAAGCCAGCCAAGGCCTCGGCGCTGGTCTTCTTATTGATGTATTCGTCTTCGGCAAAAACGATGGGGTCCCCCTTCTTCTGCGCAATCGAAAAAGGCACGATTTCATCCTTAAAGCGGCCCGCCGTCTGTGCCGCGTCGGCTTTTTGCTGGCTGGCCAGCGCCAACGCATCTTGCATCTCGCGGGTGATGCCATGGGCCTTGGCCACGTTCTCGGCCGTGATGCCCATGTGGTACTGGTTATAGACGTCCCACAGGCCATCGACGATCATGGTGTCGACCAGCTTCCAGTCGCCCATGCGCTGACCCTCGCGGGAGGCCGGCAGAACGTGCGGTGCAGCGCTCATGTTTTCCTGGCCACCGGCAATCACAATCTCGCTATCGCCCCAGGCCACCGCCTGCGCGGCGAGCATCACCGCCTTCAGTCCGGAGCCACAAACGGCGTTGATGGTCAGACCGGGCACCTCTTTGGGAACGCCCGCCTTGATCAAAGCCTGGCGGGCCGGGTTTTGACCGCAACCCGCGGCGAGCACCTGTCCCATGATGACTTCACCGACTTCTTGCGCAGCCACGCCCGTGCGGGTCAGTAAGGCGGTCATCACGGCCGCGCCCAGCTCGGTAGCCGGCGTCTTGGCCAGGGTGCCGCCGAAGCGGCCAACGGCCGTTCGCGCCGCCCCCACAATCACGATTTCTTGCATGGTCTTCCTCGATTGAACACAAAAAAATCAAAACGATGCGCGCCAGGCCTGCCTATCCCAGACGGTCCACGGTCAAGCGCCTGAGGCCTTGACCTTCACATACCGGCCCGGCGCCGGCTCCAAGGCCTTGTACTTTCGGTTGCCGTAGGCCTTGGGCGCCGCAATCTGCTTGCCGCCATGGGGTTTGAGCCAGCGCGCCCAATCGGGCCACCAGGAACCCTCGTGCTCGGTGGCCCCCTTGAGCCATTCCTCATGCGAGGCCGGTAAAGCGTCATGGGTCCAATAGGAGCGCTTCTTCTTGGCCGGCGGATTGATAACGCCGGCAATATGGCCAGAGGCGCCCATCACAAAACGCTTTTTGCCCGGCAAGATCTGCGTGGTGGCGTAAGCCCCCCGGACCGGAACAATGTGATCCTCGCGCGAGCCATAGATGTAGGCTGGGATGTCAATCTTGCGCAAATCGACCTTCTGTCCGCACACCTTGACCTTGCCCGGCTTGGCCAGGTTGTTCTCAAGGTAGGTGTTGCGCAGGTACCAGGCGTAAAACGGTCCAGGAAGGTTGGTCGAGTCGCTGTTCCAGTACAACAAGTCAAAGGCGGGCGGTTTTTCGCCCATGAGGTAGTTGTCAACCACATAGTTCCAGACCAGATCGTTGGGTCGCAGGAAGCTAAAGGTCGAGGCCAGGTCCTGCCCGCGCAGCAAGCCGCTCTTGCCCATCTGCATTTCCCGCACCCGCACCGCGTGCTCATCGATGAACACATCGAGCACCCCCGTGTCGTGAAAATCGAGCAAAGACGTTAAAAAGGTGACGCTGTGCACCGGTTTTTCGCCGCGTGCGGCCAGCACGGCCAGCGCCGTGCCAAGAATGGTGCCGCCCACGCAAAAACCCAGGGCGTTGATACTGGACGCACCCGAAATTTCGCGCACGGCATGGATGGCTCGAATAGCAGCGTGCTCGATGTATTCATCCCAAGTCTTGTCCTTCATGGACTCATCCGGGTTGCGCCAGCTGACCACAAAAGTGCGATGTCCCTGCTCGACGAGGTAACGGATCAGCGAGTTCTCGGGCTGCAGATCCAGGATGTAGTACTTGTTGATACAAGGCGGAACAAACAGGAAGGGCCGCTCGTAGACCTTGGCGGTCAAAGGCTTGTATTCCAGGAGCTGGAAGAACTCGTTCTCGAACACCACGGCGCCCTCGGAACTGGCCACATTGCGCCCGACCTCGAAGACGCTCTCATCGGTCATCGACAAATGTCCCTGCCGCATGTCACCCATCAGGTTCTGCAGACCCTGATTGAGGCTCTGGCCCTGCGTATCCAGGGCCCTTTTCTGGGCATCGGCATTGAGCGCGAGAAAGTTGCTGGGGGCCGAAGCGGCCAGCCACTGTTCGACTGCAAAGCGCACGCGCGAGCGGGTCTTGTCGTCGCCCTCCACGGCCTCGGCCAGGGCCGAAAGCGCCTTGGCGTTGAGCAGGTAGGTGGCCGCCGCAAAGTGGGACAAGGGGCTTGCGTTCCAAGCCTCCGAGGCAAAACGCCGGTCCTTCAAAGGCGAGCTCTTGCCCCCTGCGCTCAGCGAGGCATTCCACAGCGCGGTGGCCTCGCGCAGGTAATCCTGCTGAATCTCCAGCAGCCGGGCCGGATCGATGTGCACACCCGCCAGCCCTTCGAGTGAGGGCAGCGTCTGGGTGAGAAAACTCGGGGCGGCAGGGGTGTGGCCGGGCAACAAGGCCGAGAGCGCCTCCTGAAATTGCCCTTGCATGTTCTTCTGGAACTGCTGGGTCGCCTGCGACCACATGCTTTCAGCGTTCATTTTCTTGTCTCCTCCAAACCGATTCTAGGTACGGACTTTGACCCGAGCACAGCTCTTCAAGCCAAAAACTGGCAAGATTGTCGAGCCCAAGGATTGCCCCTTGCTGACATAGTTTGGGCAAACCCCTCTAATTCGCGAGCCTTCATGTATCTGACCGCCATCGCCTGGACCTATGTCGTTCTCATGATGAGTGCGGCTGAGCTGGCCAGCCCACAGGGCACCGTGCTGGGCGCCCTGAGCACCCTTGTGTTTTACGGACTTGTGCCCCTGGGCATCGTCCTCTACATCATGGGAACCCCAGCCCGCAGACGCCTGCGCCGGGCGCGGGAAGCTCAGGCTTCTGCACAAACTGGGCCACAGGCCAGTGACAACCAGAGATCAGACCAGCCAGATGCAAGCGGCCATGCGACCGCCGCTGACGCCGTCTCGGCGCAGGCTGCTTCGGTGCGAGAAAAACGCTGAGTTCTCAACGGTGCACCAACGGTCGCTGCCATCGTTGCCGTAGCAGCGGCTCAGGCCAGCACGCTCGAGGCGCCGGCGCGCCAGGGCCGGCAGGTCGGCCAGATGTTGGGCCTCGGCACGCGGCCTGAAGCAACGCTCAGACTCGGCATCAGCGGCAGTAAAAGCCGTTCTTACCTCCGCTCCGACTTCGAAAGCCCCGGGACCGATACAAGGCCCGAGCCAAGCCATCAGTCCGGGGCTCAGGGTTTGGAGCGAACAGCCGGCCGCGACGGTCAGGGCATCAAGACCCGCCTCGACGATCCCGACCGACTCGCCCCCGGAGCCTCCTCCGGCCAGTCCACGCCAACCCGCGTGGAGGGCTGCCACCAGGGGCAGCCTGTCGTGAGCAATCAGGATGGGCAGGCAATCGGCCACCATCACGGTACAAGCCACACCGGGCTGCAGGGCGATTGCGCCATCAGCGCAGATTCCGTCTGGGGTACCTGCCCCAAGCTGCACCACGCCGGTGCCGTGCACCTGCTGCATAAACACAGGCCTGGCCTGAAGGGCCCGAGCCAGGTACTGGCGGTTGGCCGCCACATGAGCCGGATCGTCTCCGACATGCCCGCCCAGGTTCATGCCCGCAAAAGGCCCTAGCGACTGGCCTCCGGCACGCGTGGTGCAAACGGCTCGCACCCAAGCCGGTGCGGGCCAGTCGGGCCTGAGCCAGCTCGAGTGCAGACCCATCAACGCAGACGCCGCTTACTCGGCATCGGGGCAACGAGCCGGCTCGGCGGCCTGGAAGGCAGGGTGCTGCATGCACAAATCAAACACAGCGCGTACCCGGGGCAAGTCATCGAGGCTCACCTCGAAGCGGCGAGCATTGAAGATCTGCGGAACCAGGCAGCAGTCAGCCAGCGTGGGACTATCGCCCACACAGTAGGCCTGCCCGCCCCAACGCTGCAGTTGCCGCTCGAACGAGAGCAAGCCTTCGCGGCACCAGTGCCGGTACCAGGAGTTCTTGGCCTCCTCGCTCTGCCCGAGCTCACGCACCAGGTACTTGAGCACCCGCAGATTGTTAAGCGGATGGATGTCGCAAGCCACAGACAGCGCCAGGGCCCGCACCCGCGCCCGCGCCAAGGGATCGGCGGGCAGAAGCGGTGGATTAGGGTGCACCTCGTCGAGATACTCCATGATGGCCAGCGACTGCGACAGCAGCTGCCCGCCCACGTCGAGCACGGGCACCAAGTTGTCAGAAGACACGGCCGAGAACTCGGCGGCTTTCTGCTCGCCTTTGGTCAAATGAACCGCCAGGTACTCATAAGGCAGTTGTTTGAGAGCCAGCGCAATACGGACCCGAAACGAGGCAGAGGAGCGGAAGTAGTTGTAGAGCTTCATGCCGGAAGCATACCGCAGCGCCACGCGGCACCGGCCTGAGGCGGCTCAGTCTTCGCCGTGAGCGAGGTTTTCGAACTTGGTATGCCGCGCGGTGAAGGCCAGTTTGGTCGTACCGGTCGGCCCGTTACGCTGCTTGCTGATGATGATCTCGGCCACCCCGGGCTCCTTGCTGGCCTCCTTGGTGTAGTACTCGTCACGGTAAATAAACATCACCACATCGGCATCTTGCTCGATCGCACCGGATTCGCGCAGATCGCTCATCATCGGGCGCTTGTCCGTTCGCGACTCCACCCCCCGGGAGAGCTGGGACAGCGCAATCACCGGGCACTGCAACTCCTTGGCCAGCATCTTCAGCCCACGAGAGATTTCGCCCAGGGCGGTGGCTCGGTTTTCTTCGCTCATGCCGCTGGAGACCGTCATGAGCTGCAGGTAGTCGACCACGATCAGGCCGAGCTTGCCGCACTGCCGGGCCATACGCCGCGCGTTGGCGCGCAGTTCGCTGACCGTCAGACCGGGTGTCTCATCGATATGCAGGGCCACATTGCGTAGGCGCTCGATGGCCTCGATCAAGCGCGGCCATTCCTCATCGGTCAAGCGGCCCGTGCGCAAGCGCACCTGATCGATGCGTCCAATAGAGCCCACAATACGAATGGCCAGCTGCGCCGCCCCCATCTCCATGGAAAACACGGCCACGGGCAGCTGCTCGTTAAGCGCCACGTGCTCGGCAATGTTGATGGCCAAAGCGGTCTTGCCCATGCTCGGCCGCGCCGCCAAAACGATCAGATCGCCGGACTGCAGCCCCGAAGTCTGCCGGTCCAGGTCAATAAAGCCGGTGGGCACCCCCGTGATGTCGTTGGGGTTCTTCCGCATCTCCTGCACTCTGTCGAGGAGGGCCACCACCAGGTTTTCCATGCTCTGGAAGCCCTGCTTCATGCGTGCGCTCTGCTCCCCGATTTGCAGGATCTTCTGTTCGGCCTCATCGAGGATCATGGACACCGACTGACCCTGCGGATTGAAGGCACGGGTGGCTATTTCGTCGCTGGCGGCCAACAGTTTGCGCAGCACCGAACGCTCGCGCACGATCTCGGCATAGCGCCTGACATTGGCGGCACTGGGCACATACTGGGCCAGCGCGTTGAGGTACGGCAGACCGCCCACGGCGTCAGACTTGCCCTGACTCTGTAGTTGCTCAAAAACCGTCACCACATCGGCCGGCTTGCTGGCGTTGATCAGGGCGTCGATGGCGGCGTAAATCAGCTGATGCTCATGACGGTAGAAGTCGGGTTGGGACAGCAGGTCGCCGACCCGCTCCCAAGCCCCGTTGTCGAGCAGCAGACCGCCCAAAACGCTGGACTCGGCCTCGATGGAATGCGGGGGTACGCGCAGCTGGGCGATCTGGGGATCGGAACTGTAGCCAGCTTCGGGTTCAAACGGGAGGGCAGACATGGGGTTCCTAGGAGATCTGCGATGGTAGCGCCGACTGGGCCATAGCCAAGTGGACAAGCGTGTGGATAAGCGGTGCACCGGCCGGGGAGATCCCGCCGAAAGCTGTGTACAGATCCCAAAAGACAGAAGCCGCCCGAAGGCGGCCTCTGCGCGCGCTTGCAGCGCTTACGCGGTTTCGCCGTAGACCGTGACGGTGATATCGACCGCCACATCAGTGTGCAGCGAAACGCTGACCGGATGGTCGCCCACCATCTTGATCGGGCCATTGGGCATACGGATCTGCGACTTGAGCACCGAGGTTCCGGTACGGCTGACTTCGGCCGCGATATCCGCGTTGGTTACCGAGCCGAACAGTCGGCCGTCAACACCGGCCTTTTGGGTCAGCTTGATGGTGGTGCCGGCGAGTTTCTCGCCCTGGGCCTGGGCTTGGGCCAACTTGGCGGCGGCGGCTTTTTCAAGCTCGGCCCGCTTGGCCTCGAACTCCTTGATGGCGGCAGCCGTGGCACGACGGGCCCGGCCCGAAGGAATGAGAAAGTTACGGGCATACCCGTCCTTGACCTTGACCACCTCACCGAGGCCCCCAAGGTTGACGACTTTGTCAAGCAGGATGACTTGCATGTTCGGGGCTCCTTCAGAGGGTGCGATGCTGGTCGCTGTAGGGCAACATGGCCAAAAAGCGGGCGCGCTTGATGGCGGTGTTGAGCTGGCGCTGATAGATGGCGCGGGTGCCCGTCAGGCGGGCCGGAATGATCTTGCCGTTCTCAGCGATGAAATCGCGCAGAACATCAACGTCCTTGTAGTCGATTTCCTCGACGCCAGCGACGGTGAAGCGGCAAAAGCGCTTGCGCTTGAACAGCAGGGATTGAGCGTTGCGCTTGGGTCGCTTGTCCTTGGAAAAACGTTTCGGTCCGGGCATGATGGACTCCTTAGAAAAGGGTGAATTCTTGAATGTGAAAGACGATGCTCTTGTTGGTGCGGGCGCTGGCCAGAAATCCCCTGAATCGAAACAACTGGCTCAAGTCGGAGCGAACCAGTTGCTCGGCCACGGTGCCAAAGGCACGGGCTTTGATCGAAAGCCCCACTTTTCTGGGACTCCCCGCCTCCACCTGCTCAGACTCGTGTTGGAGTACCAGGTGGGTCGCGGGCACACCGGCTGGGGTGTAACGCAAGGCACCGAGCTCTGCGATACGGGCCGACAGTTCGATCGTGTTCAAGGGGATACCACGCCAACGCTCCTCTCAGGAGCGCTTATTGGCTGGCTGCTTCAGGCGGCCTCCTGCGCCTGGGCCTTGCGCGCTTCTTCACGCTCGACACTGCGCATCATGACCGACGGGCCGGTCTCGGCCTTCTTCTTGACCACCGTCAAGTGGCGCAAGACCGCATCGTTGAATTTGAAGGCATGTTCGATTTCGTCCATCACGGCCTGACCGGCCTCGATGTTGATGCAGATGTAATGGGCCTTGCCCATTTTCTGAATCAGGTAGGCCAGCTGACGCCGCCCCCAGTCTTCGACACGATGCACCTTGCCGCCGCCGGCGGTGATCATGCCCTTGTAGCGCTCCAGCATGGCTGGAACCTGCTCGCTCTGATCCGGATGGATGAGCAAGACGATTTCGTAGTGACGCATGCAAACTCCTTGTGGGTTAAAGCTGCCCCCTGCGTCATTGCAGGAAGGGGTGCAGCAAGGAAAGCCCGCTAGTATAGCCGGTCCGGCCACAGCCCTCCACCGCTTCCTTCATCAGCCCCCGGCCAAGCGCTTCCAGGTGTCTATCACGGTATCGGGATTGAGCGAGAGTGAGTCGATGCCCTCCTCCTGAAGCCAGCGCGCCAGATCGGGGTGGTCGCTTGGTCCCTGCCCGCAAATGCCCACGTACTTGCCCTGACGCTTGCAGGCGGCGATGGCCTGGGACAGCATGGCCTTGACGGCCGGATCGCGCTCATCGAAATCCTGCGCCAGGATGTCCAGACCGGAATCGCGGTCCAGCCCCAAGGTGAGCTGAGTCAGGTCGTTGGAGCCGATGGAAAAGCCATCGAAGAACTCCAGAAAGCGCTCAGCCAACACCGCATTGCTGGGGACCTCGCACATCATGATCAGACGCAGCCCGTTGTGCCCGCGCGCCAGACCGTGGCGAGCCAGCAGCGTCGTCACATCGCGCGCCTGCCCCAGCGTGCGTACAAAGGGCACCATCACTTCCACATTGACCAGCCCCATCTGGTCGCGCACCCGCCGCAGGGCCTCGCACTCCATCGCAAAAGCCTCGGCAAAGTCGGCGCTCAGGTAACGGGCAGCGCCGCGGAAGCCGAGCATGGGGTTCTCTTCTTCCGGCTCGTAGCGCGAGCCGCCGATGAGCTTGCGGTATTCGTTGGACTTGAAATCCGACAGCCGCACGATCACCGGCCGCGGCCAGAATGCTGCGGCAATCGTGGCCACGCCTTCAGCCACCTTGTCCACATAAAAGGCGCGCGGCGAAGCATGGCCGCGCGCCACACTCTCGACCGCCTTCTTCAGGTCCGAATCCACGGCGGGATAGTCCAAGATGGCCTTGGGATGCACCCCGATGTTGTTGTTGATGATGAACTCAAGCCGAGCCAGGCCCACGCCATGGTTGGGAATGAGGGCAAAGTCAAAAGCCAGCTGAGGGTTGCCCACATTCATCATCACCTTCAGGCTGATGTCGGGCATCTGGCCGCGCTGCACCTCGGTGACCTCGGTCTCGATCAAGCCGTCGTAGATGTGCCCGGTATCCCCCTCGGCACAACTGACGGTCACCAGCATGCCGCTGGAGAGCTTTTCCGTCGCATCGCCACAGCCAACCACGGCTGGAATGCCCAGCTCACGCGCAATGATGGCCGCATGGCAAGTGCGCCCGCCCCGGTTGGTGACGATGGCGCTGGCTCGCTTCATCACCGGCTCCCAATTGGGGTCGGTCATGTCGGTGACCAGCACATCGCCGGGCTGGACCTGGTCCATCTCGCCGACATGGGCCACCCTGCGCACCGGCCCGGCGCCGATCTTTTGACCGATGGCCCGTCCCGAGGTCAGCACCGAACCCGAGCCCTTGAGCTTGTAGCGCAGCTCGGCCTGACCGCGCGACTGGCTCTTGA
>CAZCSD010000010.1:0-56737 GCA_964501235.1 uncultured Polaromonas sp.
ACTTCGAGCGCTTTGACCTGATCCTGACCATGGACTGGGACAACCAGGCGCTGACGCAAGCTCTCTGCCCGCCGGACCATATCAAGAAAGTGCGGCGCCTCGCGGAGTTTTTTCAGCGCCACACCGACACGGTGATCCCCGACCCTTATTACGGCGGCCCGGACGAGTTTGAGCGGGTGCTCGATCTGGTGGAAGACGGGGTGGGGGGTCTGCTGGCGCATTGCCAGCGGCGGCTGGGTCTCTAGCGGCCCGCCGGGTTGTAGGGCCTCTGCTCAAACAATCCAGGGGCTGGCAACAGCAGCGCAGCATGCTGAGGAGATCATCCGATGACCCCCTCGTAAAAGATCTTCCATTGCTGCCCCTTGCGTATCCAGTATTGGCGTTTGACAGAACCTTTGCGTTTACCTACAGGCACCTCGCCGAAGGTGACGACCATGGTGTCATCTGAATCGGTCCAGCGCAGATAGGATAAATCTTTGAGATCGATCGGCCGCCCGCCTGTGCGCTTGAGCTCGGCTTTGAGCAGTTTCTCTACGGCCACTTCTTGCCTGCGGCCCGTGGAAACCTCGGGGCCGTAGAACAGACTCAGGCGCGACATATCGCCGCTCGACTTGGCCGCTTGCCAGCCGCTCAGGGCCTCGGTGAAGGCCAGCACTTCCGGGCTTTGTGGCGCATCGGTCGCCACCCATTGCAGTTGTTTGGCAATCAACACGGGTGTGGTGCGCGCTTCGACGGTGCGAATAATGTGCTCGAGATCAGGGTCGGCCAGCACCACGCAGCCGTCGGAAGCCCGAGGTGCCCGCGAGAATTGATTCGGCGGTGTGCCGTGCAGCCAGATACCCCTGCCGGTTCGACCTCGGAGTACGTCGTAGGGGTTGGGGTAGTTGATCGGCAGGGCACCCGCCCCGTAGAAGTCCCGCAGCTTGTCGCGCTCGAGCGCGCCGATGATGTGGTACACGCCCAGCGGCGTTCGCATGTCACCTTCGACGAGCTTGTCGGTGCCGGCCTTGCCTACGGAGACGTAGTAATCGCCTAGCAGCCGAAGTCCTTGCGCCGAGTTTTCGAACAAGTACAAGCGTGCGCGAGACGCGTCTACCGCGATAGCGTGACGGCTGCGTCGGGACAGGCGCAGGAATTGAGAGGGCAGATGACCCGGCGGCGGGCGTTCGCGCAAGGCTTGGATGCGCAGCGTTGATTCTTCCCGTAAGTCAGCCAGTGTCTCGGCTGCGGCAGCTGCGGCGGACGGGGGGGGCTGACTGAGCTTGCGCCAAGCTGAGCTGCGGGCCAACAGCAAGTCTGCGTAGACCAATTGGGCCAATTGAAAATGAGGTTGATCTTTGACGAGGCGCTCGGCCAGGATCAGCGCTGGCCTGCTTTGGCCCTGGCTGATCAGGCGGTAGATCTCGATGAGGCGCGCCTCCGGCCCCATGGAGTGTGTCTGCGCGGTGCCTCGGACAGGATGTTCTTGTTTCGGCTGCGCCCATGCCGATGTCGACAGCAGGAGGGCTATCGTCAACATCAGGGCCGACCCGGGTGCGGTCGCACGGCCAAGGACAGACGAGCGCTCGTTGGTCATTGATCTGATACGAAACGCTTGCGGCTGGACCTCAGCCGCCGGTGTATTCACGCACGATCAGCCACCGCTCGCCCGATTTGCGCATTTCCAGTGTCTTGCGGCTGTTGATGTTGAGGCTGTCGGCTGAGTAGGCTTGGCGGAATTGCACCAGGGCCTTGTCGCCTTCTGCTTTGATTTGCAGCTGCGACAGCTTCACGCTGATCCGGGACTTGCCCAGAATGCGAGCGCGCCGTTCCTCTTCCCAGCTCTTGCGCGATTGCTCGCCGGGCGGATCAAAGTCCTCTGCATAGGAGGCCAGATAGGCCTTCGTGTCTTTGGCAGACCAGGCGGCCGCCCAGCTTTGCACAGCGGATTCGATGTCCGGGTTGGCGCCTGCCAACTGCGGTGCGGCAGGGGCGGCCGGTGCGGGCGCAGGCGTGGGTGTTCGCGCCGGCGCTGGCGCGGCAACCACAGGTGCTGGCTTATTTGGAGGGGTCGCTGGACTGCCGGCCGCGGCGTTGGAACTCGGGGGAGAAGCCGGTGCAGGCGTCTTGGCGGCAGCAGCAGGTGGGCTGGCCGGGGTACTGGCGCTAGCCAGCGGCCGCGGGACCGGTGTCTGGGAAAACAGTTCGCCGATCAAGGCCAATTTGGGGGGAAGGCTGGCATTGCTGGCGTCGATCTGCAGGGCGCGGCCGTAGGCCTGATTGGCCAGACGCGCGTACACATCGCCCAGATTCTCGTGGGCCGTGGCATAGCTTGGGTTGGTGCGTATAGCCATTTCCAGCGCCGCACGGGCCTTGTCAAACTGGTTCTGCTGCGCATGCAGCACCGCCAGGTTGTTGTACGGCTCGGGCAGTTTGGGGTAGTCCTGAGTCAGCAGTGTGAAGACGCTGATGGCCTCGGCGGTGCGGCCGGACTCGGTGAGGATGATGCCGCGCAGAAACCGCATTTGCGGGTCTCCTGGCTTGCCAGCTAGATACTGGTCGGCTTTGACCAAAGCCTCGCTCAGGCGACCCGCTCGCACCATCTGGCTGACGTCGGCCCAGTCATCGGCCCGCGTGGCCGTGCAGACGCACAATGCGAACGCTAAAACGGATGTGCCGACTGCATGTCGGCTGTCAGGGAAGCGTAGAAACATGAAGTGTTAGCCTTAAAAAGTGGGTGTGTTACCTATTGCGCGAGCGCCCTTTTGCGGCTGAGCATTTTATTTTGTCTTCTCTTCTTTGCGAACCAGACCTCTATCGCAAAAGCCGCAGGAAAGTTCTGTATCACTCACGCCAGGACACAAATCGACGGGTAAATATTTACATGATGAAACCAAGATGGGCTCTGTCACCGGTTTTTCGGTCTCGGGCCTGCCGCTGGCGTACCCATCCCTGGGGATTTTTTGCAAAGCATGAGCTTGGCTCTCAATGACGGTCGCAGCGACAAACGCCCGGCCACTTTGGAAGCAGGATCGGGCGATATCAGTGCGGCTTGAGCATTCGCTCAAGTCCGTGCAAAGTGCGCGCGGGCAGCAGTCACTGTGGCGTCAATGTCGGCGTCGGTGTGAGCCGCGCTCACAAAGCCGGCCTCATAAAGCGCTGGCGCAAAGTACACCCCCGCATCGAGCATGGCGTGGAAGAAGGCATTGAACCGGGGCCCGTCGGTGGTCATGACGGTCGCATAGTTTTGCGGCAGGTCCTTCATCAAGAAAAAGCCGAACATACCCCCCTGGCTGTCGCCGCAGAACGGCTGTCCGCTCGCATGCGCGGCTTCGGTCAGGCCGTCGATCAGGCGCTGGGTTCTGGCGCCCAGGGCCTCAAAAAAGCCGGGCTTGCTGATCTCCCGCAGCGTAGCCAGGCCGCAGGCGGTGGCCACCGGGTTGCCGCTGAGCGTTCCCGCCTGGTAAACCGGTCCCAGTGGGGCGAGCTTTTCCATCACGGCGCGTTTGCCGCCAAAGGCGGCCAGCGGCATACCGCCGCCGATCACCTTGCCCAGAACCGTCATATCGGGCTCAAATCCGGGGATCAGCCCCGCGTAGATGCTTTGCGCGCTGCCCAGCGCGACGCGAAAGCCGCTCATGACTTCGTCAAACACCAGCAGCGCGCCGTACTGGCTGCACAGCTCGCGGCAGCGTTTCATGAAAGCCACGCTGGCGCGCACGAAGTTCATGTTGCCGGCGATCGGTTCGATCATCAGGCAGGCCAACTCGGCGCCATGCCGCTTGAAGGCCTCTTCCAGTTGCTCAAGGTTGTTGTATTCCAGCACCAGGGTCTGCGCCACCACCTCGGGCGGCACGCCTGCGCTGGTGGGGTTGCCAAAGGTGGCCAGGCCCGAGCCTGCCTTGACCAGCAGCGCGTCTGCATGGCCGTGGTAGCAGCCCTCAAACTTGATGATCTTGCTGCGGCCGGTGGCCCCGCGTGCCAGGCGCAGCGCGCTCATGCCGGCCTCTGTGCCCGAGCTGACCAGGCGCACCATTTCCAACGAAGGGACAGCGGCGATGATGGCCTCGGCCAGTTCCACCTCGCGCTCGGTGGGCGCGCCAAAGGACAGGCCGTCGATCGCGGCCTTTTGCACCGCCTCGATGACCGCCGGATGTCCGTGGCCCAGGATCATCGGGCCCCAGGAGCCGATGTAGTCGATGTATCTTTTGCCGTCGGCGTCCCAGAAGTAGGCCCCCTTTGCCCGCTGCACAAAACGCGGCGTGCCGCCCACCGCGCGGAAGGCCCGCACGGGAGAATTGACGCCGCCCGGAATGACGGACTTGGCGCGATCGAACAGGGTGTCGTTCAGGGAAGGTTTATTGCTTGGTGCCATGGGGTGGGAGTTCGAAGTGATCGGCCGAAGCAGGCCGTGTTTCGGGGGCGGTTTCGGGCTCACTGTCTTCGGCGGAGGCCTGGGCCCAGAACAGGCGATCGGGAATGAGGTGGCCCATGCCCGGCGCAAAGCCGGCATCAAGGCAGTGGTCGAGGTAGCTCAGGGCTTCTGCGGTGGCCGTTTGCAAATCGTTGCCACTGGCCAGCAGCGCCGCCAGCGCGGCCGACAGCGTATCGCCGGTGCCGCTGAAATTGGCGTCGAAGTGTTCGAACTTTTCGCTGTAGAGCACCGCCTGCGGGCTGGCCAGGGCGTTGTCCAGGTATTGGCCCAGTACCGGCATGCCGGTGACCAGGGTGTAGGCCACGCCCGACTCGGCCGCGGCCTTGGCAATATCTCGCGCGCTTGGTGGTTTGTCGCCTATCCAGTCGGGCAGCAGCCAGCGCCAGAGCGTGCTGTGGTTGCCCACCAGCACCGTGGTTTGCGGCAGCAGCAGTTCACGAAAGGCGTCGAGGTAGCTGTCGATCTGGTCGTCTTCCCACCAGGACAGGCCAGGCATAAAGGCAATCAGAGGAACGTCTGCATAGTCGCTGGCTATTTCTGCGATGGTGCTGATGGTCTCGGGCGTGCCCACAAAACCCACCTTGATGGCGCCCACGCTCATGTCCTCCAGAGCGCCGCGTGCCTGCTCGGCCACTGCCTCTTCATCCAGGGGGAAGTGATCGAAGATTTCAGCCGTGTCACGGCTATAGGCGCCGGTGACCACCGGCAGGGTGTGGGCACCGGTGGAGGCCATGGCGGCAATGTCGGCCGCCAGGCCCCCGGCCCCGCTGGGGTCGTTGGCGTTAAAGCTCATGACGCAGGCCGGACCGCCGGCCTGGCCTGTATCCTCCGGGCTGCCGGCGGGGTCGGTGGATTCGGGTGTCATGGTCTTTGGGACAGAGCGTCGGGGGGTGCTGCTAGCCGACCGATACAATCGCGGCCATTCTATTAGAACGATCTCCGACTACCGTGACCGAATCTTCCGCCTCGAACACCTGGATGTGCCTGATCTGCGGCTGGATCTACGACGAAGCTGCCGGCTATCCTGAAGATGGCATTGCACCGGGCACCCGGTGGGCCGATGTGCCCATGAACTGGACCTGCCCGGAATGCGGCGCTCGCAAAGAAGATTTCGAGATGGTTCAGATCTGATCAGGGTCTCTTGAGCCGATCTGTCGCGTCTGCGGGCGCACCGCCCCTTAGATACTTTTCTTAACCACCGCGTAACGCTGCAGGGTGCGCGCGCGTGCTTGGTCGTGTGCCACCAGGGGCCTGGGGTAATTGACGTCCAATTCGACACCTGCGGCCGCCAGCTCTAGCGGTGCGGCCTCCCAAGGTGCGTGAAGAGCGGTGTCAGACAGCCCGGCTAGCTGCGGCAGGTAGCGCCGGATGAATTTACCGGCCTCGTCGAACTTGCGGCTCTGGCTGACCGGATTGAAGATGCGAAAGTAGGGCTGTGCATCGCAGCCTGAACTGGAGGCCCACTGCCAGCCGCCATTGTTGGAGGCCAGGTCAAAGTCGTTGAGATGGCGTGCAAAGTAGCGCTCGCCCCAGCGCCAGTCGATGCCCAGATCCTTGATCAGGAAGCAGGCGGTGACCATGCGCAGCCGGTTGTGCATGTAGCCGGTGGTGTTGAGTTGTGCCATGGCCGCATCGACCAAAGGGTAGCCGGTGCGGCCCTCACACCAAGCGGCAAACAGCTGGTGGGCCCGCGCTCCGCTTTCCCAGGCAATGGCGTCGTACTCGGGCTTGAAGGCCCGCTCGGACACGTGTGGGAAATTGGCCAGGATCTGGGCATAAAAATCGCGCCAGATCAACTCGCTCAGCCAGGCCATCGCGCCCGCGCTGCCCCCGGCTTGCACTTGCATGGCGTGGCGGGCCAGCGCGCGGATGGAGATGGTGCCAAAGCGCAGGTGCACGCTCAGGTAGCTCGGCCCTTTGACGGCAGGAAAGTCGCGCTGGCGGTCATAGCGGTCGATGCGCCCCAGAAAGTCTTTCAGCAGGGTGCCGGCCGCTTTCTCGCCGGGGCTGATGCCCAGTTGCCGCAGGTTGGTTGGCTCAAAGCCGATATCGGCCAAGGTCGGGACGCGCGCCTGCGGTCCTTGGGGCCGGTCGCCCAGGGCGGCGGCGTGTGGCTCGACCGGCCAGGGGCTCAGGTGACGGTCCGTCAGGCTCTTGAGCCAGGCATTTTTGTAGGGCGTGAACACGCCGTAGGGGCGGCCTGACTGGGTCAGCACCTCCTGGCGCTCGAAGATGACATGGTCCTTGAAGCTGTGGAAGGCCACGCCTTGTTGCGCCAGCGCCCGCGCCACCTCGACATCGCGGCTGAGCGCCTGGGGCTCGTCGTCGTGGTTGGCAAACACCGCCTGCACCTGCCACCGGGCGGCCAGTTCGGGCAGGGCCTGGCGCGCCCAGCCGTGCTCGACCAGCAGCCCGGCCCGCTTGCGACCGTGCGCGGCACCCAACTGCTGCAGCCGGGCGTCGAGTTCTTGCAAGGAGCCCAGGATGAATTCGACCCGCCGGTCAGCGCGGGGCAGTTCGTCGAGGATCTCGCGATCGAGCACGAAGAGGCACAGCACCTCGCGACAATGGTTCAGGGCTTGGTGCAGGGCGTGGTGGTCCTCGGCGCGCAGGTCGCGCCGAAACCAGACCAGGCCGCGCTCGTAGGGAGTTTGCATGCGCGAATCTTAGGCCTTCGAGGGCGCAGCCGCTGTCCCTGCCACCCATGGCCCCTAAAATACCCAAATGTCGTCTGAGCTCGAAGCCACCAACCTGACGCATCACTTCTTGATTGCCATGCCTGGGGTCAGCGACGAGCCTTTTGCCCGCAGCGTGGTTTACATGTGCGAGCACAGCAATCGCGGTGCGCTCGGGCTGGTGATCAACAAGCCCAGCGACATCAGCATCAAGAATTTATTCGACAAGGTGGAGATGCCTTTGAGGCGTGACGACTTGAGCGGGCAGCCGGTGTTTCAGGGCGGCCCAGTGCAGGTCGAGCGGGGCTTCGTGCTGCACGAATCGATGAGCACCGGTTCTGAGGAGTCGGCCTACGGCTCGACCATGAGTATTCCGGGGGGCTTGGAGATGACGACCTCCCGGGACATCCTGGAGGCGCTGTCGACCGGGGCGGGCCCGCGTAAGGTGTTTGTCTCCCTGGGTTACTCGGCCTGGGCCGAGGGCCAGTTGGAGTCGGAGATCGGCGAGAACAGCTGGCTGACGGTGCAGGCCGATCCGACCCTGATTTTCGACACCCCGATCGAGCAGCGCTACGAGAAGGCCCTGGGTCTGCTGGGCTTGCAGAGCTGGATGCTGTCCTCCGGAGTGGGTCACGCATGAGCCTGGGTCGGCTTGCCGATTCGGCGCAGGCCCATACTTTTCTGGCTTTCGATTTTGGCGGGCAGCGAACCGGTGTGGCCACCGGCAATCGCCTGACCCGCTCGGCCACCCCGCGAGGCACCATCGTGGCCAGCGGGCAGGCCCGTTGGCCGGCCGTGGGCGCGCGCATCGCGCAGTGGCAACCGGACGCTCTGGTGGTGGGTATTCCCTTTCATCCCGATGGGGCCCCGCATGAAAACACCGACCGCGCGCGTCGCTTTGCGCGGCAACTGCGCGGGCGCTTCGGGCTGCCTGTCTTCGAAGTCGACGAGCGTTATTCGACCACCGAGGCGCGCGCCGAGGGCCACCGTGATCCCGATGCCGGAGCGGCCTGCATAATCCTCGAGCAATTTTTACGGAGCTTGGCATGAACGTCCCCTCCCTGACTGATCTCAACCCACCTGGAGGCAGGCCTTGAGCGCTCTGACCCTGGATGCAGAGGCGCTCTACGCCGATCTGCGGCGCGGCTTGCAGACCTTGCTGGCCCAGCGTGCCGGCGAGCTGGTCCATCTGGTGGGCGTGGCCTCCGGCGGGGTTTGGCTGGCCGAGCGCCTTCAGCGTGACCTCGGCCTGAACCGTCCCATGGGCGTGCTCTCATCGGCCATGCATCGCGACGACTTTGCCCAGCGCGGGCTTTCGGGCGGCGCCCAGACCCATCTGCCTTTTGATGTCGACGGTGCGCACCTCATCGTGCTCGACGACGTGCTCTATACCGGCCGCACGGTACGGGCGGTGCTCAACGAATTGTTTGATTACGGCCGGCCTGCCAGTGTCCGGCTGGCTGTGCTGGTGGACCGGGGTGGTCGCGAACTGCCGGTACAGGCCGACCTGGCTGCCGCGCGGGTGAGTCTGCCGGCCAGTCAGAGCCTGCAACTGGCCTGCGATGCGGCCGGCCGACTTTCGCTGCAAGTGCAGGGAGCCTGAGGCATGCTCTACAAGCGCAACCCCCAACTCAATGGCCACGGCGAGTTGATTCATCTTCTGTCCATTGAGGGCCTGCCGCGCGATATCGTGCTGCAGATCCTCGATACCGCTGATCGCTTTGTCAGCGTTAACGACCGCGAGGTTAAAAAGGTGCCTTTGCTGCGCGGCAAGAGCGTCTTCAATCTGTTCTTCGAGAACTCTACCCGCACTCGCACGACCTTTGAGATTGCTGCCACACGCCTGTCGGCCGATGTGATCAACCTCGATATCGCCCGGTCGTCGGCCTCCAAGGGGGAGTCCTTGCTCGATACGATTGCCAACCTCTCGGCCATGGCGGCCGATCTTTTCGTGGTGCGACACGGCGAGTCGGGCGCGCCGCACCTGATCGCCCGCCATGTGGCGCCGCATGTGCATGTGGTCAATGCGGGTGACGGCCGCCACGCGCATCCCACGCAGGGTTTGCTGGACATGTACACCATCCGGCACTACAAAAAAGATTTTTCCCAGCTGACCGTGGCCATCGTCGGCGATGTATTGCATTCGCGGGTGGCGCGATCGGATATTCATGCGCTGACCACTTTGGGTTGTCCCGAGGTGCGGGTGGTCGGCCCCCGTACCCTGGTGCCTTCGGATCTGACGCAGATGGGCGTGCGCGTCTGCCATACGCTGGAGGAGGGGTTGCGCGGCGCCGATGTCATCATCATGCTCAGGTTGCAGAACGAGCGCATGAGCGGCGCGTTGCTGCCCTCGAGCCAGGAGTTTTTCAAGAGCTTTGGCTTGACGCCCGAGCGCTTGCAGTGGGCCCGCCCGGACGCCATCGTCATGCATCCTGGTCCGATCAACCGAGGTGTCGAGATCGATTCGGCTGTGGTCGATGGCCGGCAGAGCGTGATCCTGCCGCAGGTGACCTTCGGGATCGCGGTACGCATGGCGGTCATGAGCTTGGTGGCAGGGAACGAAGCATGAAGATCCTGATCAAGAACGGCCGGGTCATTGATCCGGCCTCCTCTTACGACCAGCGGACCGATCTGGCCATCGAGGCCGGCCGGATTTTGGCCATCGGTGCGGTGCCCACTGGCTTCCAGGCTGACCGCACGATAGACGCCAGCGGGCTGGTGGTAGCCCCCGGGCTGCTCGACTTGGCGGCCCGCCTGGGCGAGCCCGGACATGAGCATGAGGGCATGCTCGATTGCGAACTGGCCGCGGCAGCGGCCGGCGGTATTACCAGCTTGGTCTGTCTGCCCGATACCGACCCCGTGCTCGATGAGCCTGGCCTGGTGGAGATGCTGCGCAGCCGGGCCGACCGCAGATCGGCTACCCGCGTCTTTCCCCTGGGCGCCTTGACCCGAGGCCTCCAGGGCGAGACCCTCACCGAGATGGTCGAGCTGACCGAGTCGGGTTGTGTGGGCTTTAGCCAGGCCGAGGTGGCGATGCACGACACGCAGGTCTTGCAGCGGGCCATGCAATACGCAGCCACTTTCGGTCTGGCCGTCTGGATGCGGCCGCGCGACCCGTGGTTGGGCAAGGGCGTGGCGGCCAGTGGCGCCCTGGCCACCCGCCTGGGCCTGTCGGGTGTGCCGGTGGCTGCCGAGACGGTGGCCTTGCACACCCTGTTCGAACTGGTGCGCAGCACCCGGGCGCGGCTGCATGTTTTGCGTATCAGCAGCGCCGCTGGCGTGCGTTTGGTGGAGGCGGCCAAGGCTGAGGGGCTGCCGGTCACCTGTGATGTGAGCATCCACAACCTGCTGCTGACGGATAACGATATCGGCTACTTCGACAGTCGCATGCGCCTGGATCCGCCGCCGCGTCAGCAGCATGACCGACAGGCGCTCAGCCAGGCACTCAAGGACGGCGTCATCGACGCTCTGGTGTCGGACCACACCCCGGTCAGCGATGACGACAAGGCCTTGCCCTTCGCGCAGGCCGAGCCGGGTGCCAGCGGCCTGGAACTGCTGCTCGGTCTGGCTTGCAAGTGGGGCCAGCAGGAGGGGCTGGAGTTGCCCCAGGTGCTCGCGCGTATCACCTGCGATCCGGCCCGGGTGCTGGGTTCGGCCTTGGGAGACCTGGAGGGCAGCTGTGGCCACCTGCGCGTGGGCGCGGTGGCCGATGTGTGCCTCTTCGATCCGGCTTCGCAGTGGGCGGTCGAGCCGCGCTCGATGCGCAGCCGCGGTCGCCATTCGCCGTTTGAAGGCCATGCCCTGCCGGCGCGGGTACGTTGGACCTTGGTGGGCGGGCGCATCGCCTACGAGGGCTGATCGTGCTGCTTTTGCTCTGCCGGCCTCGGGTGGCGGGGCGCTTGGCGCGCGTGATCTGGCAGATCGCGCGCGGCTTCTGGATCATCCGCTTGCAGTTTGCGCGCTTAGAGGCCAGAGACCGGCAACAACAGGTGCAGCGCTGGGCCTGCGGGATGCTCGAGGCCCTGGGCATCAAGCTGCAACGCCAGGGGCTGCCGCTGGCCGGCGGGCCGGTGCTGCTTGTGGCCAATCACATCTCCTGGCTCGACATCCTGGTGCTGCATGCGGCGGGCTACTGCCGCTTTATCTCCAAGGCGGATGTGCGGCGCTGGCCCGTGATTGGGTATATGGCGCATGAGGCGGGGACCTTGTTTATCGAGCGCGAGTCGCGGCGCGATGCGCACCGGATGGTGCACCTCATGGTCGAGCGTCTGCAGGCCGGCGATGTATTGGCGGTGTTTCCAGAAGGCACCACTGGTGATGGCCAGACCCTCAAGCCCTTTCATGCCAATTTGATCCAGGCGGCCATCCTGGCCGATGTACCGGTGCAACCGGTGGCTTTGCGCTTCGTCGATGGCCCGAGCGGCCAGATCAGTCATGCACCGCGTTTTGTGGATGACGACACCCTGGTGAACTCGGTGCTTCGTACGCTCGCAGCCCAGGCCATTGAGGCCCATGTGCTGATCGGGCAAGCCGATCAGCACATGGGCCGTGATCGAAGGCGCTGGGCCCAGGACCTGCGTGAGCAGGTGCATGTGCTCAGGCAGGCGCCCGCAGGAGCGGGCGTTGGTTGTCCCCGCAAAGCAGATTTCTAGGCCCGCCTCCCGCACGGGTCTGAGCTTGTCAGCCATGGCCCGCTGAACATTTGCGCCTGTCTGCTCACCAGAGCCGTTGAGCCCGCTGCCTGCAACAGGCACAGCAAAAGGCCCAAGGCCTTTCTTGATGATCATGCGCGGCATGGTCCCCACCGCAAAGGCAGGCCGACCTGCCCGGCCCGTTGGCGCCTGCGCTCGGTGGCCAACCCGAATCCTCCGGCGGAAAACCTTTGTTGTTTTAGCAACGTGTTGCATCATTAAATTACTACTTTATTGCTAATAGTATTTCGTGAAGTCGTGTAAATTTGGCGCACATAGGTTTCGTTATCTGCAAGAATATGCAAGACTTTTGTTAACGCTGTTACTTTGTAATTTTTAATTGGGAATAGACCTATGAACCAGCCGATCGTTACAAGGAGTAATAGGAAATTGCTCCCTCCAGCGCTCTGGCACGGCTTGCACGCGACAGCCTTCCTGTGGATGGCCTCTGCGGCTTTGCCGGTCTATGCGCAGTCCAGCGTCGGCGCCACGGCCACGGCCACGGCCCAGTCGTCACCGGTGGAGGCTGTCCTGACCCAGATGCTGGTGACGTTCGAAAACGGCAAAGAAGTGCTCAAGCCCGTCAACGGCATCAAGCCCGGGGATGTGATTGAGTACCGTGTGGTCTACACCAATCGCGCTTCCGGCGCTGTCAGGGATATGCAGGCCACGCTGCCGATCCCCCAGGGCCTGGAATACCAAGCCCGATCGGCGCAGCCCTCGCAGACAGTCGAAGTTGCTGTCAGCGGCGGCGCCTTCGGTCGCGAGCCTTTGATGCGCGACCTGGGCAATGGCAAGACAGAGGTCGTCCCTGCCCGTGAGTACCGCAGCTTGCGCTGGTCGATTGCGCAGATTCCCGTCTCTGGCAAGGCCGAGGTACGGGCGCGGGCCCGCATGCCCGCTGTCACACCCGTGGATGCTTCCCCCAGCGCATCGGCTACGTCAGTGGCGCGTTAACCCGTCACGTTCCAAGCTTGAATCACCATGTCACATACACCCTTCTGCCGCGTTGCAGTCCACAAATCAGTCCTGCGTTGGCTTGCTTTTGTCCTGTTGTTTGGGGCGCTGTTCGCCAAGGCTCAGGCGCAAAGCTCCCCTGTGGCCAATGCGCGCATCGAAAACCAGGCCAGCGCCAGCTACCGAGACAACCTCGGGCAGCTCGCAACGGTTCAGTCCAACACCGTGGTAACAGTGGTGCTGCAGGTTGGAAGTTACTCGCTCACCCCCAGTCAATCGTCGCCAATGACTCGCTTGGGCGATCGTGGCAGCACCGTCTACTTTCCTTATTCCTTACGCAACACGGGTAATGGGCCCGATGTGTTCAACATCAACGTTGCAGAACTTTCCACCGGCTCCAACTTCGACCGTATCGCGGTTTTCCTCGATGACGGCACCGGGTTGCCGGCCAGCACCACCGCTTTGTGTTCAGTCACCACTGCAGGCAACAACTGTAGTGTTGACCGGTCGCTGGGCGCGGGAGATGCCTTCAACTTCGTGGTGGCCTACACCCTGCCCGGCAATGCCGATGCCACCTGGAATCAGAATACGGCCACGGTCACGGTCAAGCCCAAAGACAGTGCAACCAGCTGGTTTTCGAGTTACACCCAGACCAACGCTGACAAAAGCGAAGCCCGTACCGACACGGTGAGATTCTCGGCGGCGGCCATCTTCCAGGTACAAAAAGCCCTGACCCTGCCGGCCTTCAATCAGCCCGACGGTACCGCTTGGCCCAACAACCCCAGCGGGCCGCGACCCAGCAGCGGGCTCGGCGCCGAGACCACCTTCACCATCACTTTCCGCAACACTGGCGGCGGTGCGGGCACGCTCTACCTGCGCGATGCCATACCTTCGGGTTTGACCTACAAGGGCGGTTCGGCCGTACTTAGCTGCGCGCCTGGCACTGCCCTGACAGATGGCACTGGTGGCGACAACAGTCTGTGTGGCGGTGGTATCGAGTACGAGTTTGATGGGACGGGCAAGGTCATTCACCTGCGCATTCCCTCGTTGGCCGCCGGCTCTGTGGGCACGCTGAGCTTTATCGTTCAGCCCAACAGCACCGCGGGTACGGCGTCCAAGGACACGGTCAATGTCGCCCAGTTCAACCCGGGCGATTCCAGCGGTTCCTGCGCGAGCTTGCTTGCCTGCAAGACCACTCCGGGTGACCTCGACACCACGCCCGAAGGCTCTGGTACCTACGTTGTGACGGCGATGCGCCGGGTTCAGTTGGGCGCTCAGGACACCTCGCCCGGCACGCCTCTGGGCACAGGCGATGTGGTCACCAGCGCCCGTCTGATTCCTGGCTTGCCAGGCCGGCAGACGCACACACTGACCAACCGCGGTGATACGGCCGATGTTTTTAACCTGAGCGTCACTTCCAGCGGGGCTAATGCTTTCCCTGCGGGCACGTCCTTCGTCTGGAAATATGTCGGCAGCGGGGGTCAGCCCGCCTCCAATCTGTCAGATACCAACGGCGATGGCACCGTTGATACGGGCCCCGTGGCCGCCGGTGCCTCTCTCAGTTTGATCCTGGAGATCACCCTGCCCGCTGGCACTTCAGTGGGCAATGGCCGGAACTATGAGGCTACGGCTCTGGCGCGGTCGATTAACTACAACACCGCCAACAACGCGCAGGACGCGACTTTTGCGCGGGCCACGGATGTGGTCGGCGGTCTCGTTGACCTGATCGGTAAGAACTTTGCCGCCACCCCGTCGGATGTGGGTGTCGGCCCCGGCCCCGGCCAGACGCCCGACGCCACCACGCCGACGGTTGTGGCGGGCAGTGCTGTACACCAGATCACGTTGAACATCGTCAACAACCAATCGATTTCGAACAGCTACAGCCTGTCGCACGGTGCCAACGGCGGATTTACCGTCGGCTTGCCCGCAGGATGGGCGGTCCGGTTTAGCAGCACGGCCTGCAGTTCTGTGACTGAAATCACCAGTACGGGCACCGTTACGGCCGGTGCGAGCACGCAGATCTATGCCTGTGTGTACTCACCGGTGACATCGCCCACGGTGAACCAGCCGGTCTATTTCAGGGTGATGGGCACCGCCACACCAGCGGCAGACGAGAGCCGGCCTATCGATACGATTTACTACGAGGTGTCTGTGGTGGCTTCCAACGCCTACAGCTTCTCGTTGTCCTCGCGTGGCGACATGACGATACAAGGCGGCGGTAGTGCGGTCTTTACCTACGCCTTAACCAACAACGGTACCAACACCTGCGGCCTGAGCCCGAATCGACTTCGTCTGACGGTTAGTTTGCCGGCTGCCTCTACCTCGGCCGGTTGGACTGCAGCTACCTATATTGATAATCCTAGCTCGGGATCGCCGGGCGTACTCGATGCGAACGACACCCTGCTCCCGGCGGATGGCACGCTCGCTCAAAACCTGACTGCCTCAAGCGGCCTGATCTTCTTTGTCAGGGTCAATGCGCCGGCCGGCGTGACGATAGGCTCACAAGTCGGCCTCAGCCTGCAGGTGGCGGATGTCAATTCCAGCGGGGACGTGCAGCAGCCTCCTTCGGGTTGCGGTTCGCAGGGCTTCGAAAGTCGCGTGACCGTCTCCAGCGGTGTGGTCACACTGGTCACGCAGCAATCTGTCACCGATGCGGCATGCACTGCGCCCTTCCCGACCACCTGGAGTAACACCACCCGGTCGGTCAAGCCTGGCGGCTGCATCTATTACCAGGTGGTGGCCACCAACACCTCAGCCAGTCCGGTCACTGATGTCAACATCAGCACCAATGCGCCGCTGTACACCACCGTCTCGGCCACGCCAACTCCAACCTGCGATGCCGTCAACCTGACGGGTACGTCAGTGGCTCGCGGCGGCAGCGGCACGCAGGTTACCTGTGGCAGCGCGAGCAACACGCTCAACCCTTCCGGCACCGTCACTCTGCGCTACGCAGTGACTGTTAATCCGTAACTTCGATGGGGCGCAGGGTGAGTCCTTGTCCCGCCCCCTCGTCTTAACACTTTTTGAGCTTTAAAGCTCAAGTGTTCCGCAGAATCACTTGGCGGGCGGATGCTCTCACTTATTCCAGGTGTGCGATGAAGGTGTTTTGTTTTAGTCGTATGAGCAAAAGGCTTGACGGGGTCTGGGCGGTAGGCCTGCGTCTTTGGGCGGGCATCTGCCTTCTGATGACCTGTCTTGCAGCCCATGCCTTGATGCCGCCGGCAGATGAGCCTTTGACCGTACAGGCACAGGCCACTTACTTTTTGAGCGGATCTTTCCTGAGAGAGGTGGTACGCAGCAACATTGTTGAGGTCCGTGTTTCACCTGTTGCGCTGCTGCGTCTGGAGGGCAACGCTCAAATGGTCACCCAGGCTGGCGTGCGCCAGGTCATCGCATACAGAGCCTTCAATCCGGGCAACGTTCGCCTTTCCCTGGATATTTCTGCCAGCAATGTCACTTCCTGCGCGGGCAAGACCGCGACGATGGACCTGGGCAACCCGAGGGTGTTCGTAGATAGCAACGGCAATGGCGTGGTCGATCCGCAGGAGACATCGACTCGCTTGATCCTGGAGCCCGGTCAGGGCGCTTCGCTTTTGGGGGTCGGCGAGGTGCCATTCGTCAGGGAAGGTGGCGCCTGCGTCGAGCTGAGGGCTGTCGATGCCGCCCGGGGTTTGAGCCAGACCTTTCGCACCTTCTTAAGCGTGGCGGACGCGCCAGTGATTGAACTTTTAAAGCAAGGTCAAGCGTCGCAGGCTTTGCGTCCAGGGTCGGGCGATCGAGCTGTCTATACGGTAACCGGCCGCAATCTCGGCGTGCGCGAGGCGGTGATGGCGGACCGGGGCGTCTCTGGCCAGACCATCACTGTAAATGGTCAGCCCATGCGGGCTCTGGTTCTGCGCGACCTTATCCCGGAGTACGCCGTCTATCAGGGCAGTAGTCTTAAGGCCTCACACAGCGGCGCTTCCCTGTTGTTCCGACAAGCCGGTGATGCGCCTTACGCCTACCGCACGCAAGATCCGGGCGCCTCCACCATCGAGGTGGCTGCGGCTTTCCCCTTTAATTTGCCGCCCGGCCAGGCCATCAGTTTGTCCTTTGAGGTGAGCGCGGCAACCGGGGCCAGCGGGCCGCTGTCCAACGTGGCTCAGTTCGAATACTGCGAGGGTGCCTGCGCGGCGGGCACACAAAGCATCAGTTCCAATCTGTCGCTGGTCCCTGTGGAGGCTCATGGTCTGGGGCTGGCCTTGCGCGAGCAAGCGCGCAAGATCAACACCAGGGTGCTGACCCAAGAGGTGGGCGGCGTCAAGACGGTGCTTGCCCAGCCCGACGACACCGTCACCTATACCCTGGCGCTCAGGGTGCGCAATCAGGGCCGTTCCAGCTTGTTCAACCTGCAAGTGCCGCAGCAGTTGTCCGGCTCCAGTCTGTTGGGCAGCTACACCTCTGCTGAAGTTCCTGGGCCTGGCCAGTACACCGTGGTGGCTGGCAGCCTGCGTGTGGTCGAGCGGATCAATTCGGCTACTGTGGTGCCTCTGAACACCGCCTTCACAGGCGATGGCGGACAAACGGGTCTCCTGATGGCCGGGCTCAATGGCAGTGTGCTTCCGCCATCGGGGGAATTCGTTTTGCAATATCAGGTCCGGGTCAATGTTTCGGGGCGTGCTGGGGCCTCGGTGTCGACTCAGGTGCGTGCCCAGGCCTCACTGCATGCGCAGTCGGTGCGTGATGATGTGGCCGATTCGTCCACAGACGGCTCAAACCCCGATCCGGACGGTGATCTTAATGCTTCGAATAACAGTGCCCCCACCGTCCTCACCTTCCCCGATGTGGATGCGCTCAAGCGGTTGTCGGCCGGCTTGTTTATCAGCAAGGAGGTGGTGCAGTCGACCCGTGTCTCCCAAGGGGTCTACGACCTGTCTTACCGCATCAAGGTGGCCAACCGGAGTAATGTTGCCATCCGATCTGTTCGGGTCATCGACAACCTGACGTGCGCCTTTACGGTGCCCACCTCTTTAGGTCAAATCAATGTCAGCAATTGGACATTCGTCGAGCGGCCCCGGGCCAAAAACAATGTCCTGCCAGTCTCCAGTGCCTTCACCGGCGATGCCCCTTGTGAAGGGGACGCCCAGTCAGCCGACGACCCAGCCCAGGCGCCAACGGATCCGCGGGTGTTAATCAACGACGGTCGTTACGGTCTTGCGGCGGGGGCAGAAGAGGAGTACACCTTCTCTGTGCGTGTTTCGCAGGGGAGTTCTGAAAAGCGCTCCGAACTGGCGAACAAGGCCTGGCTGCTGGCCGTGCAGGACAACAACCTGGGTGAGCCCAATGTGCTGGCCGCCACTGCCAGCGTCACGACCACTCTGGTCGATCCGCAGGGCTACGTCTACGACAGCCTCTCCCGCCGACCGGTTGCCGGTGCTCGGGTGATCCTGTCGCGGCTGTCCTGCGAGCGCAGTCAGGCCGGGCCGATTCGCTCTCAGGAACTGCTCAATGGAGACAATTTCACCTATGACGCGGTACAGGGAACGGTCAGCATGGTCACAGGGGCCGACGGCCGTTACCAGTTCTTCTGGAAGGCGCCCGAGGTCAGTGATTTGTGTACCTACGCCATACGGGTGGAGCCGCCTGCTGGTTACCGGGCCAGTCTTCTTTGGCCGCCCGAGGCCGGTGTGTACACCGGATGCGGCGCGGTGGTGCCCGATGACGGTATTCCGCAGCGCGATGGCGTCCGGAGTTCCTGGTACGAGCGGGTGCTGTCGGGCTACCAAAGGGGCCGCCGGGTCAATGGGGTCCTTCAGGAAACCTGCGATGTCCTGCACAACCACATCCCCTTGGACCCCGACAGCCTGTACGCGGCCTTGCTGTTGAGCAAGAAGGCCAACAAGACGCAAGTTGAATTTGGAGAGTTCATCGACTACGAAGTCACTCTGTCCAACCGATCGGGCTTGACGGCAAGCCGCTTGGCCATCGACGATGTCCTGCCCCCGGGTTTTAGCTATGTGCCGGGCAGCAGTCGTTTGGGGTCAGAGCGTCTGGCCGATCCAGTCATACGGGTCGACCCCCAGACGCGTCGTGCGAGCCTAAGCTATGACCTGGGTACGCGGACCCTCGAAGACAAGGCTGCCCTGGTGCTGCGTTACCGTTTGCGCGTTGGGGTGGGCGCTATGTTGGAGGCGGATGCCACCAATGCGGCCGTGGCTTCGGCCGCGCTACGCCTGGACGCAGCCACACGTCTGCGGTCCAACGTCGCGCAAGCCCGGGTGAGAGTCAATGGCGGGGTTTTGGGTACTCGAGGTTTTGCGGTGGGCAAAGTCTGGGCTGACTGCAACCGCAACGGTCTGCAAGATGGTGAGGAAGAGCCGGGCATCCCCGGTGTGCGTCTGTACATGGAAGACGGCACCAGCGTCATCACCGATGCTTTTGGACGCTGGAGTCTTTACGGGCTCAAGCCCGTCACCCACGTCCTGCGTGTGGACCTCAGTACCTTGCCCGCCGGCAGCGAACTGGCCGTGCTCGACAACCGACAGGTTGGCCAAGCCCACAGCCGTTTTCTCGATCTCAAGAACGGAGAGTTGGTTCGCGCCGACTTTGCCGTGCAGGGCTGCAAGGCTTCCGATCTGGGCATACAGATTGAGCAACGCAAGAAAGTTTTCGCCCAGGCCGTCGATCAGCAACTTCAGGCGCTGGTGAGCGCGCGCTTGCCCACCGAAATACGCGCGCTCACCACCTCTTTGGACAGCCGCAGCCAGCCGGCCAGCGGTGTGGTTGCCGGCTCGCCCGGCTTCGGTACAGCCGGCGTCTCGCCAGCGGCCCCAGACCAGGCTCTGATTGTCATGCCGCAAGGTCTACCGGCCTCGCCCGGTCAGTCGTTTGCGCCCACGACGGCCCCCGTATCCAGGCCTGCAGAGGCCGGCCGGCCGGCCAGCCCGTCCCTGAGCGAGGCCCTCCTCGGTCCGATAGCCACCTTCAGCGACCAGCCCCTGGAGGATGTACTCGCAGATCTGCCGGCGCGCGCTGGCTTTGTGGAGCTCAAGGAAGGCGATACCGTCGTTTCAAACCAGATCAATGTGCGCGTCACCGGTCCGGCGCAAACGACGCTGCGGCTGCTCGTCAATCACAGGCCGGTCAACGACAACCGCATCGGCAAGCGGGCCACGGTAACCCAAAACGGGCTGGTCGCCTACGAGTACATCGGCGTCACGCTGCAGGACGGCCTCAATGTGCTGGAGGTGCAAGCCAGCGATGCCTTTGGCAACGTGCGTGAAACTGCGCGCATTCAGATCACTGCGCCAGGCTCCCTGGCCCGCGCACGGCTGGTACCTCAGGGCCGGCTGCAGGCCGATCCGCTTCGGCCTGCAACGCTCAAGCTGCAACTGAGCGACGAGCGGGGCGTCCCCATCACCGCCCGTACATCGGTGACTTTGGAAATTCAAGGCGCTCAATGGATCACGCCTGATCTCAACCCCCGGGAGCCGGGCCATCAAGTCATGATTGAAGGCGGAGAGCTGCTCTTGCAGATGCAGCCCCCGGCCCAGCCGGGTTCGGTCGCGGTGCGCATTCAGGCCGGCCCGCTCTTGCACCACGAAACCCTGACCTTCCTGCCCGCCTTAACGCCTTTACAGGGCATTGGTATCGTCGAGGGGGTTCTTGATCTGGGGCGGCAGGGTCGGCTCGTGCTGGGCCAGCCCAACGCCGCCAACGCCTTCGAGCAAGAGCTCACTGGGCTGGTCAGCCAAGGCGAGGACCACAAGGTCACGGGCCGCACTGCGTTTTTCTTCAAGGGTACCATCCGCGGCGACTACCTCCTCACGGCCGCCTTGGACTCGGACAAGCAGGACCGCGAGCGCGCTTTCCGGGACATCCGTCCCGACGAGTTCTACCCCGTCTATGGCGATGCCTCGATACGCGGCTTCGATGCGCAAAGCGCAGGCAAACTTTATGTGCGTATCGACAAGAACCGCAGCTTCTTGTTGCTCGGTGATTTCAACACCGCCAGCAGCGCCGAGGTGCGGCAGCTTAGCCAGTACGGCCGCAGCGTGAGCGGCGTGCAGCACCGGTACCAGGACGACAAGCTGCGCGTGACCTCTTTCCATGCGCAGACCAACGCCACCCAGAAGATCGAGGATGTGCCGGCCAACGGGTTGTCGTTTTATACCTTGGCTATCACTGCTGGCGAGATTCGGCCGGGTAGCGAGCGGGTCGAACTGCAGGTTCGCGACCGCCGTCAGCCTAGTTTGGTGCTGCAAAGCCGCACATTGACTGCGATGGTCGATTACAGTTTCGAGCCTCTGACTCGCCGGCTGATCTTGGCGCAGCCACTTCCAACCTTCGATGCCGAGCTCAACCCGCAGTTTCTGCGCGTGACCTACGAAATCGAGTCGGGTGGACCGACCTACAGCGTTGTGGGTACCGATGTTCAGTTTGCGGTTACTGAGCAGCTGCAGATTGGCGTCGCGGCTGTGCGCGACGACAACCCTCAAAATCCCCGTGATCTGCGCGCGGCGACCGCACTGGCTCGGGTGGGGCCGGGTACCACCGTCAGCGCGGAGCTGGTACAGACCGAAACCACGCTGCGCGGTCAGGGCCAGGCCGCACGCCTTAGCGCCCAGCACGCGCAGGGCGCAGCGCGACTGCAAGCCCAGGTTCAGCGGACGGACAGGGATTTCGACAACCTGGGTTCCACTCCCGGGGTGGCGCGTACCGAAGCCAACACCAGCGCTGAATATGCCCTTAGTGCCGATACCCGTCTACGGCTACAGGCGCGTCACTCGCGCGAAGACAGCGACGCGGGCAATCAGACCCCAGCGAATTCGTCGGGCGCAGCAGCCCCGGGTCTGCGACCGGGCAAGCAGAGCGGTTTGGCCGTGGCCTTGGCACACAAGTTTAGTGAGCACCTGGCCGCTGAAGTCGGTTTGCAGCAGGGCAATCCGGCAGGAGCGGGAGGCGTTGGATTCAGTGCAATTCAGAGTGGAGGTGCTGTCGGCGGTGCATCGAGCACCAGCGCCCTGAGTTTGACCGGCCAAAGCCTGGCCAATTCCAATACCAGCGCACGCCTGCGTCTGACCAGCCGACCCTCCCAGATCAACGGCCTGCAGGTTTTTGGGGAGGTCTTGCAGGACCTCGATGAGAGCCAGCGCCGTACCTTGACGCTCGGGGCTGATTACGCCTTGAATTCCAAGGTACGGGTCTATGCCCAGCACGCCCTGGCCAGCGGCCTGGACCCGGTCGGTCAGACCGCTTCCGTCAATGGCTATCAGCTCAGGCAAGCCACGGTGCTGGGTCTGGACAGCGCTTATGTGGACGGCGGGCGCTTTTTCAACGAACTGCGCCTACCCTCCCAGGCCCAGGCGCAAAACGCCACAGGAGTGCGCCACAGCTTCAAGCTCGGTGAGCACTGGCGCCTGAATGTCGGGGCCGAACGGGTGCAGGCTGTAGGCGGCGCGCCAGCCACTCAGGGCGGGTCTGTGTCGGCGACGAACGCCAGCACCTCTTCAACCGCCGTGAGCCTGGGGGCTGACTGGGCCCAGGGTCCCTGGCGTTTGAGTGGCGCTGCTGAGCAGCGCGAGGCCGCCAGTGGCGACAGTTCTCTCTTCAGCTTGGCCGGCGCCTGGCGTCTGAATAACGATCTCACCCTGCTTGCCCGCGTTACCAGCATCTCCACCAGCAGCAGTAATGGCGCTCACAATGAACAGCAGCGCCAGCAGATCGGGATGGCTTGGCGGCCCGCCCATGCCGACGCCTGGAATGTCCTGGGCCAGTACGAGCACCGCAAACAAGACGTCAGCGCAGGCAGCTCCGCCGCGGCGTCTGCGCCGGCCAACACCAGTGTGGGCGTGAGCGAATCCCACATGGCCAGTGCCCATGCGAATTGGCGCATCAGTCGCCAGCAGGCCCTGAGCTTGCGCTATGCCGTCAAGTACAGCGAATTGACCGATACCGCCGTCCAAAGCAGCTACTGGGCCCAGCTCGCCCACGCCCGCTACACGCACGACCTCACCGACACCTGGGACATGGGCCTGCAAGCCGGCCTCATGTGGGGCAAGGGCGGTGCCCAGCAGAGTACCTTGGGCCTGGAGACGGGCTACCGCTTGGCCCCGGGCCTTTGGCTGTCCGTCGGGCACAACCTGTTGGGCCTGCGCGAGCCTGATCTTGCAGGCCTGAACTACACCAGTCGCGGCAGCTACGTGCGCCTGCGCTGGAAGTTCGATGAAGCCGTGCTGCAGTTCGGCCGCGTGGCCGAGCGCCCGGGCGTGGCTGGCGCCGCCAGCCCGGCCGCATCGCGCGTGGCGGCGGCCACGGTCCCGCCGTCCACCCCGCCGGCGCGAGAGTCCACCGCAGCGCCTGCTGCCCCGGCCAGCGCCCAGGCGCCCGAGCCGCAGCCTTCTGAAGTCACGCAGCCTCCCACTGCAAGCGTGGCCCAGGCGGCTGACCCCATGCCCCCGCTCCCGGAAGGCCCCCGGCTTACGCTCACCCAGGAACCGGCGATTGGACCGCTTAGGGCTCAGGCGTCCGAGGGGCCCTCCACCGAGGCTTCCCCCCAACGGTATGACCTGCTCGTGCCCACCCGCGTGGACGACTTTGAAGAACTGGTGGAACGCGTGCACGCCTGGGCGGCAGCCTGGATGGACAAAGACCTCGCTGCCTATTTCCAGCACTACGCGGCCGACTTCAAGCCCGGTCTCATGAGCCGCGACCAATGGCTGGCCCAGCGTCAGCGCATGCTCTCGCGCCCCGGTGCCATCGACGTGCAGATCGGCCCCATCGAGATCCGGCCGCAACGCGACGGTACTGTCTTGACCGTCTTTAGTCAGCGATATCAGTCCGAGCAGTTCCGGGACCGGGTCAGCAAGATGCTGCGCTGGAGTCGGGTGGGCGAGCGCTGGGTGATCGTTCAGGAATCGAACCGATGAGTACTTTGAGATCCGTCGCTTGCCGCGCGGCAAGACCCGGCCCCGGGCCGCAAGCCCGTGGGTCTCAGCCGGGCCCAGGCCTGTCTTTTTTGATGCGGGCCTTCGTGTTTTGTGCCCTGCTGCTCAGCAGTGCGTTCGCGAGCGCCGCCTGTGAAAAAGCGACCCTGCCCGGCGGCTTGTCCCTGGCCGATGACTTTAATAGTTTTGTGAGCACGCTGACGATCCCGATGGGCGCCGTAAACGGCACCAAGGTGGCCGAAAGGGATTTCACGGTGGTGTTCAAAAACTGCGTGGTCCCCAACGGCCAATGGGGCGCGATGAAGGGCGCGCGCCGGCTCCAGTTTTGGCTGGACACCGCTTTCCCGCGTGTGGTGCAAGGAAGTCTTTATTACAGCGGCGCGGCCACGGGCTTGAGGGTGGCAACCACCCATCAGGCGAGCCCGAGCAGTTTTGTCTGCACCCCGTATTTCCCTCCCCAGTGGTCAGCAAATAATGGCTATTACGTGCAGGGCAACGATCCGGGTGGAGGAGCTAACAGCGGCCTCTGTGACGTCACTATTCCTATGAAGCTGACCTTTTATCGGGACGGTAACACTGTGGCAACCACACAGTTCCCCAGCAAGCAGTACGCATGGTTCGTTAGTTACAGCTACATGGACGAGAACGGTAACTGGGGCGCTGGGACGAATTCGATCCCGACCAATGAATTGATCGATGGAGTGATCACGCAGGAGACCTTCAATCATTGGGACCTCAGCCCCAACAATGCGCAGGTCGACGGCGGCGCATCAGGCACCTGGGATACCACCTCATCGAACTGGACAACGGCCAGCGGTGCGACCAACGGGACTTGGCCCGGGGGCAGCACGGTGGCGGTGTTTTCCGGCACGGCCGGAACCGTGACTGTCAATGGAGCCCAGAGTATGGGGGGGCTCGATTTTCGGACCGACGGCTACACGGTCACCGGCGGCTCCCTGACCGGCGCGGCCGCCACCAACGTGCTGACCGCCGCCACCGGCGTATCGGCCACCGTGGCCTCGCCGATCACCGGCGCCAATGCCGTCCAGAAGGCCGGAGCGGGCACCCTCACGCTGGCGGGGACCAACACCTACTCCGGTAACACCACCGTCTCGGCGGGACGCTTGAAGGTCACCGGTGTCTTGGGTTCGGGGACGTACGGGGGAACCATCAGCCTGGGCAGCAGCGCCGACAACACGCTCGAATGGGCCAGCACGAGCAACCAGACCCTCTCCGGGCCGCTGAGCGGCTCCGGGCAGTTGCTCATGTCCGGCGCGGCTACTCTGACCTTGACGGGGACCAACTCCTACACGGGAATCACCACGGTCAGCGCGGGCACGCTGCAGGTGGGCGCGGGCGCCACGGCCGGAACGATAGCCGGCACCAGCAAGGTGGTGCTGGGCAGCGATGGCACGATCGCCTTCAACCGCAGCGATGCCCAGACCTTTGCCAGCGTGATCGAAGGCAGCGGCAAACTCAGCAAGCTCGGCTCGAACACGCTGACGCTGGGGGCCAACAACACCTACACCGGCACGACCACGGTCAGCGCGGGCACGCTCACGCTGAACGCGGCGGCCGCCAACACGCTGGCTTCGAACACGGCGGTGACGGTGGCCAGCGGCGCCACGCTCAACCTCAATGGCAAGACCCAGACCTTTAATGCACAGCTGGCGGTCAGTGGCACCTTGGCCCTGGGCACCAACGCAAGTCTGACCCTGGGGGGCGCGGGTGTGACGCACAGCGTGGCGGCCATCACAGGCAGCGGCACCATCACGGTGGGCAGCGGCGCGACGCTGGAGTTGACGGCCGCGGTGAGCAACACCAGCGTCAAAATCGAGTTGGCCGGCGGCACGTTCAGACTTGCAGGAGCCGCCACCGCCCTCAGCTACAGCCTGGGCGAGCTCCAGGTCAGTGCCAGCAGCACCTTGCAGATGCCTTCGGGCACCAACAAGGCCAGCCTGACGGTGAGCACGCTTACTCCGGCGCTCGGCACGGTGCTGACGGTGGCAGACTGGTCGGCCACCGACCGGCGTATCTTTGCCTCCGCTGTGACGGGCACGCCCGCACGCAACCAGACCAATCTGAGCCCGCTCAATCGCGTCCAGCTGGGCGGCAATGCGACCACGCTTACCTACTGGGCCAGCACGTCCAATGAGCTGTTGGCGGGCACGGGGCCCTACACCTACTGGGACCCGACCACGGGCAACACCACCGTCGACGGCGGTACGGGCACCTGGAGCCAGGACGGCGCTGGCTGGACCACTCAGACTTACACCCTCAATGGCCCGTGGGCTGGGGGCACGAGCACGGCCTACTTCGGCTCTTACACGGGTACGACGGCCACGGTGACGCTGGCCAATGGCTATGCACCCAGCGTGGGGGGGTTGAGCTTTGGTAAGACGGGCTACACGCTGGCACCCCAAGCCACCGGTTCTGGCGATGGCTCGCTGACTCTGGCGCAGACTGCGACGGCCACCGTGGGCAGCGCCAGCACAGATGTGGCCACGATCAATGTCCCCCTCACCGGCGGTTTTGGTCTGAGCAAGGCTGGGCCAGGCACGCTTGTGCTGGGCGCGGCCAACACCTACACCGGTATCACCACGGTCAGCGCGGGCACGCTGCAGGTGGGCGCGGGCGCCACGGCCGGAACGATAGCCGGCACCAGCAAGGTGGTGCTGGGCAGCGATGGCACGATCGCCTTCAACCGCAGCGATGCCCAGACCTTTGCCAGCGTGATCGAAGGCAGCGGCAAACTCAGCAAGCTCGGCTCGAACACGCTGACGCTGGGGGCCAACAACACTTACACGGGCACGACCACCGTGACGGCCGGTGCACTCCTGGTGACGGGCAGTACGGCTGCGGCCAGTGCCGTGAATGTGGCCAGCGGCGCCACCTTGGGTGGCACCGGGACGCTCGGGGGCACCGTTGCGGTCACTGGGGGCACCGTGGCCCCGGGCGTCGGCGGACCGGGCAAGCTGACCACGGGCGCATTGACGCTCGATGCAGGCTCGACCCTGCGGCTGGACCTGGCGGCCCCGGGCACGAGCGACGGCTCTGTCAATGATGTTCTGCATGTCGTTGGCGACCTCAAGCTCGCCGGTGCCCAGCTGCAGATCAACGCGCTGGCCAACTTCAGCACCACCGGGAGCTATACGCTGATCACGTATACCGGAAATCGTATCGGCGGCAACGACGCCGAGAAGGTGTTCGGCAGCCACAACCTCAGTGCCGTCGGCTATGTCGGCCTCATTGAATACGACGACGTGAACAAGAGGGTCAACCTGGTGTCCCTGCCGCGCGTTCGAATTGCCCAGGTGTCGCAAGGGGGAGTGGGCCGGTTCGATTTCACCCTGACCGGGCTGGATGTACGGGAAACCAGCGTGACCACCACCACGGCGGGTCAATCGGCCTCCAGTTCAGTGTTCAGTGGCACCCAGGGCCTGTCGGCCACGCTCACCCAGCGTGCGCCGGCTGGCTGGCCGCAGGTGCCCTCCAGCATTTCCTGCGTGGATGCCAACGGATCGGCCAACGGCAACGGCACCGGCAATCTGGCCAGCGTTTCGCAGGCTACGGCCAGCTTGAGCAGCGCCGCCATGAGGGCCGGCGCCGACATCACCTGCACATTCACCAACGCGCGCAACGGCATTTCGGGCGTGGTGTTCAATGACGGCGGAGCTCCCAGTGCAGGCAGCAACACCGGCACCCCGAACGATGGCTTGCGCAACGGCAACGAGGCGGGACTCGGCGGCGTGACGGTGGCGTTGACCAACTGCAACGGTACGGTGCACGCCAGCACCGTCACCGATGGTCAAGGTGCCTATGCCCTCAATGTTCCATCCCAGCTCGCGGGGGGGGTCTGCGTGAGCGTGAGCCTGCCCGCGGGTTATCAGTCCACGGGGGCCAATGCGGGGGGCACGCCGCTGCCGGTAGACACTCCAACAACCGTAGGGGGCGTGGGGCTGACTTACCAGACCAGCAGCCCCTCAGTGCATCAGGTGGCCTTTGCTGTCCCGGGCCCGAGTGCCTTGGTTCTTGATTTTGGTCAGGTACCACTGAGCAGTTTTTCTGGAGATACGCAGCGGGCGGTGATGGCGGGCTTGAATGCCGATCATCTCCAGCGCTTTAGGGCGGGTACGGGTGGGGTTCTGAGCGTGAGCTTGCTGGCCTCCCAGGCTGTGCCAAGCGGCTCTGAGTCAGCGTGGAGCTCGGCGGTCTTCCTGGATGCCAGCTGCAGCGGCCGCTATCAGCCGGGAGCCTCATTGCTCAGCGCCGCTGGTTACAGCATGACGGTTATCCAGGGCCAGGAAGTGTGCATGGTCACGCGCGTTTCGGCGCCCGCCTCAGCCCAGACCGGGCACAGCCACAGCGTGCCTATTCGTGCTCTGATTCAGCTGAGCAACAGCAGCCTTCAGGCCAGCTTCACGGTCAACAGCCAGACCCGGGTTGGTAACTCGGCGGTTCAGCTCAGAAAGGAAGTGCGCAATGTCACCGCCGGCCATGTGGCTTGGTCCGAAAACAACCAGGGCAAGCGCGGAGATGAGTTGGAGTATCGCGTCAGCTTTACCAACATGGGCGCCGCGCCGGTGACTGACCTGGAGGTGCATGACACCACCGGTCCATGGACCACGTTGGTCAGCGCCGGTGCTGAGAGTCTGCCCTCGGGCCTGAGTTGCAGCCTGATCTCGCCGGCCAACGGTTCGCGTAGCAATTGCAGTCCAGGGGTGAGCGGCGGCGGCAAGGGCAGCATCAGCTGGTTCTTTGACGGCCCCTTGCTGCCCCAGGCCTCCGGCAGTGTGCTCTATCGGGTCAGAATTGATTGAGACGCCGTCGGACTGGCCGGCGCCCGGTTGCGCCTTTCCCGTCGGCACACCCGCACGCACGCGAAGAGGGCTGTTGGCGCAGATCTCCTCACTCGGGTGAGGATGCGCGCTGGAAGGTCACCACATGGTCGACCTGGGCGCGTATGCCTATCCATTCGCCCAGGGTGTGGTCGTGGTGACTGGGTACATGGGCCATCACCGTGTGGCCGCTGGCCAGACGCAGGGTGTACAAAAACTCCGAGCCCCGAAAGGCCTTGCGGATGATCTCGGCCTTCACCGGGGCATCGTCGTCATGCACGATGTCGTCGGCGCGCAGCAGCACATCGCATTGCCCGCCCTCGAAGGCACCCGGTAGCGGACATTCGGTAACATCACTCAGGCGTCCGATAGGCGTGTCCACCACGACCTGGCCGCCGACCTCGTGCAAGGTGGCCGGGGTAAAGACGCCGTGTCCGATGAAGTCAGCCACAAAACGCGTGGCGGGGCGGTGATAGAGGCTGTAGGCTTCGTCCCACTGGTGCAGCCGGCCCTCGTGCATCACACCGATCAGATCGCCGATGGCAAATGCCTCGAGTTGGTCGTGGGTCACAAAGAGCGCGGTGGCGCCTGCCGATTTGAGGATGCCCCTGAGTTCATGGGCCAGTCGCTCGCGCAACTCGACATCGAGGTTGGAAAAAGGCTCATCGAGCAAAAGCAGGCGCGGCTGGGGAGCCAGAGCGCGCGCCAGGGCCACCCTCTGCTGCTGCCCGCCGGAGAGCTGGTGCGCAAACAGTCGCTCGGCCCGCTCAAGCCCGACCAAGGCCAGCGCCTCAGACACCCGCGCCCTGCGCTCGGCCGTTTTGAGACCCTGTAGGCCAAAGGCGATATTGGCGCCGACATCGAGGTGCGGGAACAGCGCGTAATCCTGGAACACCATGCCGATACGACGCGCCTCGGGGGCCATATGCCAACCGGGCTGGCTGACGGCTTCGCCGCCTAGTCGAATCGCTCCGGTCTGTGCCTGCTCCAAGCCGGCGATGGCTCGCAGCAAGGTGGTTTTGCCGCAGCCGGAGGGGCCGATGAGCACCCCAATGCCGCCGGCCGGCAAGCCCAGGCTCACCGATTCCACCGCAGCCGCTGGCCGGCCGGGGTAGCGTACGCCCAGTTCTGAGACTTCCAGAAACATGTCCTGATTTTACGGCGAACAAAAGCTAAATGCGTACAATTCGCATTTAGATCGGACCAGGCCAGGACTTACCGGGTTTTCAGCGTCTTTTGAGGCCGCTGGGCCGCCTCCTATGAGCTCGCGACTTGTCTCCAAATTGCTATTGGCCGCGCTGCTGGTGCTCTTGAGTCTGCCGGTGTTGGCCGTGCTGGCGTCCTGGCTGGAACTCGACCGCCAGGGTTGGGCGTTACTGGCGGGCATGGGCAGCACCGTGTTGCCGGGCTATGCCTTGAGCTCTCTGGTTCTGTGCCTGGCGGTGGCGGTCGGCGTGACCGTATTGGGCGCTGGCTCGGCCTGCGCGGTGGCCTTGTTCGATTTTCCGGGCCGGCGGGTCTTTGAATGGGCGCTCTTGCTGCCCTTGGCCATGCCCGCGTATGTGGTGGCTTTTGCCTACACCGATTTCTTGCAGTTTTCGGGCCCCTTGCAGAGCGCCTTGCGCGAGAGCCTGGGTCTTCAGGGGCGTCTTTTGCCCGATGTACAGAGCTTGTGGGGGGCCGTTCTGGTCTTTACCGTCTGCCTGTATCCCTACGTCTATCTGCTGGTGCGCACCGCTCTGGCCGAGCGCGCGGTGCATTTGATGGAGGCGGCCCGTTTGCTCGGGGCGCCGCTGCGGCGACGCTTGTTCGAGGTGGCCCTGCCGCTGGCGCGGCCGGCGATCGCTGCCGGCGTGAGTCTGGCGCTGATGGAGACCTTGGCCGACTTCGGCGCTTCGAGCTACCTGGGCATACAGACCTTCACCGCCGGCATCTACAAGGCGTGGCTGGCCATGGACAACCGGGCAGTGGCTGCACAGTTGGCGACCGTCCTGCTTGTTTGGGTGGCGGCTTTGCTGGCCATGGAGCGCGCTGCTGAGCGCCGTTTGCGCTTTGCCGACAGCCGGGGCTGGACGCGTGCCGGTGCGGTCGAGTCCCAGCCTGTGCGTTTGCATGGCCGGACGGCGGTGCTGGTGTGGCTCGGTTGCGCTTTTCCGATCGCCCTGGGCTTTGTGCTGCCCGTTGTTTTCATGGTGCGGCCGTTGATCCTGGGCTGGGGCCAATGGCACTGGAGCTCCTTTATGGCCTGGTCTTTCAACAGCCTCTGGCTGGCCGGGCTGACCGCTGTGCTGGCCACCGGCTTGGCGGTGGTGCTGGCCTTCGCCGCGCGACGGCAGGAGCAAGGTCTTCAGCGCTGGGCCTCGGAACTGGTGGGTCTGGGGTACGCGATCCCCGGCGCGGTGATTGTGGTGGGCCTGCTCCTGGTCCTGGGCTGGCTGCAAGGCCTATGGCCGCAGTGGCCCTTGGCAGGCGGGTTGACCACAACGGCGGCCGGATTGATCTGGGCCTATCTGGTGCGGTTTTCGGCGGTGGCCCTGCAGTCGGTTGGCAGTGGCTATGCGCGCATCCCCACCAGCCTCGATGACAGTGCGCGCATGCTCGGTGTATCGGGTTCGGCCCTGCTCTGGCGGGTGCATGTACCGCTGCTCAGACGCGCCACCGCTGCCGCCGGACTGTTGGTGTTTGTCGACGTGATGAAGGAGCTGCCCGCTACGCTGGTATTGCGCCCCTTCGACAGCGACACCTTGGCCGTGGTGGCCTATCAACTGGCCCGCGACGAAAGGTTGGGCGAGGCCGCCTTGCCTGCCCTGGCGCTCGTGGCGGTGGGTTTGTTACCGGTGATGCTGATCAGCCGGACCCTGCGTGCCCGCGAGGATTGCCAGCGCTGAGCGCGCGGCGCTGAGCCAAGCTTACTTCTTGGGTCGGTTGAACCAGTTGGCCAGCCAGAAAAGGCCCAAAACGGCCAGCATGATCAGCAGGATGTGATGAATTTTCATGGGGTCTTCCTTGCGCCGACAGGTCGGTCTTTTATGAATCAGAGGTCGATTGTCCCGGTGTCGGGATATCCGTTGCAGGGGCTCGGTTACGCGCCAGGGGTGCCATAGCCATCAGGGTGGCGGCCAGCAGGATCAATTCGAGCCCGTAGACGCTGCTGTAGGCGGCGGTCAGACCCAGCGGCTCGCCCAGCGCCTGACGCAGCACGCCGCCCAGCGCCATGGCCAGGCCCGCCGCAGTAGCCTGCACCGAGCCCCAGGCCCCCAAGGCCAAACCGGTCTCCTCTTTGGAGGCGTGCTGCATGGTGGCGGTCAGGGTACCGTGGGCGAACAGTCCGCCTCCCAGACCGATAAAAAACGCACCGGCGACAAACAGCGCCACCGACTGCAGTGGGGCCGCTGCCATGACCATGGCAAAGGCCGGTATGCCGATCCAGGCGCCGCGCATGGCCATCCGATACGGATCGGCCCCACGGCCCAGCACCCGCGATGCGATCCCAAAGCCAATCAGGCCTCCTAAGGCCAGGGTGGCGGTGAGGAACGTGGTGTTCGAGACGCTCAGGGCCAGCACCTCGCCGCCGTAGGGCTCGAGCAAGACATCCTGCATGGTGAAGGCCATCGTGCCCAGCCCAACGCCCAGCAGCCGCCGGGTGGTGTGGGGGCCACGACTGAAGCGCATCCAGGCTTGGCCGAAGGTCTGGCTGGGCTGCAATCGCGCCCGACCTCGGCTTCGGGCTTCCTGTTTCCACAGGGCGATCACATTGAGCACCAAGGTCATGATGGCCGCCGCCTGTATGACCTGGATCAGCCGGCCGGGGCTGTAGTCGGACAGCAGGTCGCCGAAGAACAGCGCGCTGAACATCATGCCGATCAATTGCATCACGTACATCAGCCCCACCACCTTGGGTTGGGTCTCGGGGGGGGCCAGATCGGTGGCCAGAGCCAGTCCGGCGGTCTGGGTGGTGTGCATGCCGGCCCCGACCATCAGAAAGGCCAGCGCGGCCCCGAACTGGCCGATCCAGGCTGGCGCTTGCGCCGACTGTCCGGCCCCAGCGAGCACCAGCAAGGCGAAGGGCATGATGGCAAAGCCGCCAAACTGGATCATGGTGCCCATCCAGATATAGGGCACGCGTCGCCAACCCAACTCGCTGCGGTGATGGTCGGATCGAAAGCCGATCAGGGCGCGAAAGGGAGCCGCCAACAGGGGCAGCGCCACCATCAGGGCCACCAGGGCCGCAGGGACTTTGAGCTCAACAATCATCACCCGGTTGAGCGTGCCCACCAGCATGACCACGGCCATACCGAAGGAAATTTGAAACAGCGACAGCCGCAGCAGTCGCGACAAAGGCAGATCTGCGCTGGCAGCGTCAGCGAAGGGGAGAAATTTCGAGCCGAGGCTGACCCAGTTGGCCACCCATCGTCGGTGCGTCTGGCTCATGGAATTGCTAAGGACCGATCATCCCGCCAGGGACGACCGGTCCGGCTTGCAGTAACAGGCCTACTTCTTCGCCGGTGGATCCGCCGCAGCAGGCGCTGCAGCGACGGCTTTGGAAGCTCCACCGTTGAGGAAGTTCTTCACCCAGGTCGTGTTCAGGGTCAGGGCCAGGTGCACGCTGAACGATGCAATGGCCACGCCTGCGATGAACATCGGGATGCCCACTTGGGGCCGGACAACCGTCCACATTTTTCCGTAGATCATGGCAGCTCCCTCACTTGAGCCAGGGTGAATAGATGAAGGCCAGCAGATGGGCGAGAGCGGCAATCATGCCGAAGATCTGCGTGCCCTGGATGAGATTGCGGTGAATCTCCTCCGACTCGGCCACGGTCAATCCCGTTGGCCCTACCTTGTCGTGGTCAGACATGGTGTTTCTCCTTGCAAGAAGACGTGCTGAACCCGCACGGGGTATCCGCGACTGACGCCGCGAATGAGGTGAACTGGTCAGTTCATGCTGTCATCATAAAGTGACATATAAATAAGTCAATTTAAGTTGACACAAAAGAGGGACTAGGGAAAACCCTGGGTATTGGTGTGAAGGAGAGGGGGGTTGGGGCGCAGATCCAGCGGGGGGCTGGTACCAGCAACAGGAATCGAACCTGTATCTAGCGCTTAGGAGGCGCTCGTTCTATCCATTGAACTATGCCGGCGGCCGCAGAATTGTAGGTGGCAGGCGGCGCGCTGCTGACCCTGTGATTCAAACCTGGTGGCAGGCGATTTGTATGCCCTGGAACTGCCGCAGGGCAGGACGCTCGGTCTTGCAACGCGCGTCGGCCTGAGGGCAGCGCGGGTGAAAGCTGCAACCGGCCGGCGGGTTGAGCGGATTGGGCACCTCGCCCTGCACCGGCGTGCGCGCCTGCCCGGTGTGGTGCATCTTGGGGATGGCCTCCAGAAGCATTCGCGTGTAAGGATGGCGCGGTTGGCTGAACAAGGTGTGTTTGTCGGCCAGCTCCACCAGGCGGCCCAGGTACATCACCCCCACCTGGTCGCTGACATGGCGTACCACCGCCAGGTTGTGCGAGATGAAGAGATAGGTCAAGCCTCGACTGCGCTGCAGGTCCTTCATGATGTTGAGCACCTGCGCCTGCACGCTTACATCGAGAGCCGAGGTGGGCTCGTCGCACACCAGGAAATCCGGCGCGGTGGCCAGAGCGCGGGCAATCGAAATGCGCTGGCGCTGCCCGCCCGAGAACTGGTGCGGATATTTGCCCATGTCCTGCGCCGATAAACCCACTGAGCGCAGCAAATCGGCCACGCGGTCGTTGAGCTCGGCCTCGTCGCTGATCAGCCCATGTTCACGCAGCGGCTCGCCGATGATGGCCTGGACCGTCCAGCGCGGATTCAGACTGGCGTAGGGATCCTGAAAAATCATCTGGATGCGCTGGCGTATCGCCCGGGCATCGGCCGAACGGTAGGCGGCGTGGGCGTCCTGCCCGTCGAACTGCATCGAGCCGCGGGTGGGCTGGTAGAGCCCGACGAGCAGGCGAGCCACCGTGCTCTTGCCGCAGCCCGATTCGCCCACCAGCGCGAGGGTCTGGCCGCGCTCGATCTCGAAACCCACACCGTCGACCGCATGCAGCAATTGGCGTGGCTTGCCCTCGAGCACCCGGTTAAGCCAGGGCGCCGAGACATCGAAGGTCATGGCCAAGTCGTGGGCCACCACCAAGGGTGTGTTCTCGCTCATGCGCTTACCCTCTCATGCAGCCAGCAGGCGGCCTGTGTGGCGCCAGCTGGCATCAGCTCGGGCCGCTCCCGGCTGCACCGGTCGAAGGCCCGAGGGCAGCGCGGGTTGAAGGCGCAGCCCGTGGGAATGGCGTTGAGCCGCGGCATCGCCCCTTCGATCTGATTGAGCTTGGCGCGGTCGCTGCCCATATCGGGAATGCAGGCCATCAGGCCGCCGGTGTAGGGATGGGCCGGTTGCTCGATAACCTGCCGTACTGGGCCGATTTCGGCGATACGGCCGGCGTACATCACCGCCACTCGGTCGCAGGTTTCGGCGATCACGCCCATGTCGTGGGTGATCAGCATCACGGCGGCACCACGGTCCTTACATACCTTCTTGAGCAGACTGATGATCTGCGCCTGGATAGAAACATCCAGTGCGGTGGTGGGTTCGTCGGCCACGATGAGCTGCGGCTGCGCGGCCAGGGCCAGGGCGATCACCACCCGTTGGCGCATGCCGCCTGAAAACTGGTGCGGATAGTGGTCGATGCGCTGCTCGGCGGCGGGGATGCCGGTGTCCTGCAGCAACTCGATGGCGCGCTGTCGCGCCTGCGCCCGGCTCACCGGCAGATGCGCCTCGATGGTCTCGGTGAGTTGGCGGCCGACGGTGTAGAGCGGGTTGAGCGAGGTCAGTGGATCCTGAAAGATAGCCCCGATCTTGCGCCCGCGGATGTGGCGCATTTCATCGGCGCTCAGATGGTCGATGCGCTGGCCTTCGAGCAGGATCTGCCCGCTGGTCACCCGCCCGGGGGGCTCGAGCAGCCCAATGATGGAGGCACCGGTCAGCGATTTGCCCGCGCCCGATTCACCGACCACGCCCAGGATCTCTCCTGGGGCGATGTCAAAGGAAATGTCATCCAGCGCCCTGAGCGTACCGCGACGGTTGGGGAACTCGACCACCAGGTTTTTAACTTGCAGCAGGCTCATCGCAGCCTCGGATTGAGCGCATCACGCAGCCAGTCGCCCAGCAGATTGACCGACAGCGCAATGAGCACCAGCATCACGCCGGGGAATATGGTGATCCACCATTCACCGGAGAATAGATAGTCGTTGCCGACCCGGATCAGGGTGCCCAGCGAGGGCGAGGTGGGCGGCACACCGACGCCCAGGAAGGACAGGGTGGCCTCGGTGATGATGGCCGTGGCCACCTGTATGGTCGCCAGCACCAGCACCGGGCCCATCACGTTGGGCAGCACATGTCGGCCCATGATGCGCATGGGGGCCACGCCGGTCACCCGCGCGGCCTGCACGTATTCCTTGTTGCGCTCAACCAGGGTTGAGCCGCGCACGGTGCGCGCGTACTGCACCCAGCCGGTCAGCGAGATAGACAGGATAAGCACCCCAAAAGCCAGAGACTCGTGGGCGTTGGGAAAGAGCGCACGCCCGACGCCAGCAATCAGCAGGGCCACCAGGATGGCCGGAAAGGACAGCATCACATCGCACAGGCGCATCAGGAAGGCATCGAGCCAGCCGCCGCGAAAGCCTGCCAGCAGACCCAGGCTCACACCCACCAGCACCGACAGGATGACCGAGGCCAGTCCGACTACCAGGGAGATGCGCGAGCCATAGATCAGGGCCGAGAGAATGTCGCGACCCTGGTCATCCGTACCGAGCAGGAATTTGGTACTGCCGCCTTCGATCCAGGCCGGCGGCAGCCGGGCGTCGCTGAGTTCCAGCGTGGCCAGATCAAAGGGGTTGTGGGGCGCTACCCAGCCGGCAAAGATGGCGCTGACCACGCAGACCAGCGCAATACAGGCGGCCACGATGGCCGTTGGCGAGGTCTTGAAACTGTGGCCAACATCGCTGTCGAGCCAGCGGCGCAGGAGGGCGCTCATGGTAGGTATCTCGGGGCCGTTGGTGGCCGGTGCTGTAAAACGGTCATATGCGGCCTCAGTGAGCCTGGGATTTGTCCACGCGCAGGCGCGGGTCGACGGCGAAGTACAGCAGGTCGACGATCAGGTTGATGACCACGAAGATCAGGGCGATCAGGCACAGATAGGCAGCCATGACCGGAATATCGGCGAAGGTCACCGCCTGAATGAAGAGCAGACCCATGCCGGGCCATTGAAACACGGTTTCGGTAATGATCGCAAAGGCAATCAGACCGCCCAGTTGCAAGCCGGTGATGGTCATCACCGGCACCAGCGTGTTCTTGAGCGCGTGGCCAAAATGGATCGCGCGGTTGGACAGCCCACGCGCACGCGCGAATTTGATGTAGTCGGTGCGCAGCACCTCCAGCATCTCCGCACGCACCAGGCGCATGATCAGGGTCAACTGAAAGATGGCCAGCGTCACCGCCGGCAGGATGATGTGTTGCCAGCCCTTGGCGGTGAGCAGGCCGGTGCTCCAGGCCCCGAACTTGACCACCTCGCCCCGGCCGAAGCTCGGCAGCCAGCCCAGCATCACCGCGAAGATCAGGATCAGCAGAATGCCAATCAGGAAAGTCGGCAGCGATACGCCGAGCAGAGAGATCGTCATGAAGACCTGGCTGGTGAAGGTGCCGCGTCGCAGCGCCGCGTACACCCCCATGGGGATCCCGATCGCCAAGGCCAGCAAGGCAGCGGCCAGGGCCAGTTCAAGCGTGGCCGGAAAGCGTTCGACGATCAGCGTCGAGACCTTCGTACCTTGACGCAGGCTCAGGCCGAATTCGCCCTGAAGGGCATTGAACAGGAAGTGCACGTACTGCACGAAGAAGGGCTGGTCCAGGCCGAGATCGGCGCGCATTTGCTGGATCTGCTCGGCCGTGGCATCCTGGCCGAGCAGAAAGACCACCGGATCGCCTACATACTGAAACAGCAAAAAGGCAATGAAGGCCACCGAAGCCATGACCACGAGGGCCTGCAGCAGGCGTTGAACGATGAAGGCGAGCATGAGGCAGTCAATGCGCCAGAGTGCGAAAAACAAAAAACTGGCGTCCCCGCAAGGACGCCAGGATCGGGCTCAGATCCGCTTAGTTGACCTGAATCAGGCGCCAGTCTAGCCGGTTGTCGGCGCGGTGGACCACGTCGACACTCTTCTTCATTGCCCAGGGAATGATCTGGTTGTGCAGCGGAATGTGCGAGACGGTGTCGTTGGACAGTTGCAGGCCTTCGGTCAGCAGGCGGTTGCGCACCGGCAGGTCGGTTTCGGTCTTCACGCGATCGACGACGTAGTCCATGCGCGCGTTGCTGTAGCGGCCGACGTTGTAGTTGCCATCGCCGCCGGTGCCCACGCTACGGGTCAGCGACTGCAGGCTGTAGAGCGCATCAAAGGTGGGCACGCCCCAGCCCAGCATGTAGATGCTCGCCTCGTAACGCTGGATCATCGGGAAGTAGGTCACCAGCGGCAAGGTACGCAACTTGGCTCGCACGCCCACCCGCGCCCACATGGCGGTGATGGCCTGGCAGATTTCCTCGTCGTTGATGTAGCGGTTGTTGGGGCAGGCGAAGTCCACCTCAAAGCCGTTGGGGTAGCCCGCCTCGGCCAGCAGCTTTTTGGCCGCCTCCTGATCGAAAGGCAGACGCTGGTGCACCTTCTCGGTCCAGCCGGCCACCTGAGGTGCCACCAGGGCGCCAGTGGGCTGACTCAGGCCGCGCATCGTCACCTTGTTGAGGTTGGCGCTGTCGATGGCCTGGTACAGGGCCTTGCGCACTCGCAAATCCTTCAGGGGGTTCTTGCCCTTGATGTTGGAGCCGGGCAGCTCATCGCGGAACTGGTCCATGCCCAGGAAGATGGTGCGGTTCTCGACGCCGTCGAGCACTTTGAGGTTGGCGTTGGCGCGCAGCCGCGGCAGATCCTGCGGGCTGGGATCGAGCACGAAGTCGACCTCACCGGAAAGCAGGGCCGCGATGCGAGTGGCTTCGGCGCGGACCGGGGTGTAGACGATCTCGGTCACATTGGTGGGGATGTTGCCCCAGTAGTTGGGGTTGCGCACAAGCACCAGACGCTGGTCGGGCTGCCACTCCTTGACCATGAAGGGACCGCTGCCCATGGCGTTGCGGTGGGCAAAGGTTTCGTCCTTGGTGCGGATGTCCTTGGGCTCGGTTGAACGGTTCTTCTCGGCCCAGGCCTTGCTCATGATGCGCAGCTCGGTGAGCTGGTTGATCAGCACCGGGTTGGGCCCCTTGAGGATGATGTCGACGGTGTTGTTATCGACCTTGACCACCCGGTCCATGCCCTGGGTGTAGACCTGATAGTTGGAGGTCTTGGCCATGGCCCGGGTCAGCGAGAAGACCACGTCGTCGGCGGTCAGCGGCGAGCCGTCGCTGAATTTCACACCCTGGCGCAGGTTGAAACGCAACTGCGTGGGCGACAGCTCGCGCCAGCTGGTGGCCAGCTGCGGCTCGACCTTGAAAGTCCGGCTGTTGTAGTAAACCAGTGCGTCGTAGATGGACGCATGCACCCCGTTGCCCAGCGCGTTGTTTTGGGAATGGATGTCCAGCGTCGGAATATCGCTGGCGCTGGTCCACTTGAAGGTTTTGGCGTGCAGGCCGGCGGCGCCCAGCGCAAACACGGCGCACAGGGTGAGCAAACGCAGTTTCATGGAGTTGTCCCTCGGGAAGTCATTCGTAGGTGGGCCAGTATGCACCGGCGCACGGCGCGGCCTTATCCGGGACTCCCCTGATTTCCAGGGTTGCAGCGGGGACTTGGTATGGCCTGTCTTCGGTGCCCCGGCCTCGCGACTTAGCTGCGCGGGGTGATCTGACCGAGATCAAGGACCGAGTCGACCACCGTCTTGCTGTCGTCGGCAACCAGAAGCAGGTCGCCGGCCACCTGAACGTAGCTGTGCCCCTTGGGCGGCGCGCCCAGGGCCTCCAGCAGGGGCGCCGGCAAGGCCTTGGCGCTCAGGTTGACCGGCAGGGGCTGCCCGATCTTCCAACTTCGGGTGGCGTTGGGCGATTCGCAGCGGTTGTTCTTCAGAATCAGGTCGGCCGGGCAGGCGGTGCTGCCCCGGTTGGCGGTGAAGTAGTCCTGCACAGCTTTGCGCAGGGCCGGATCAAAGAATTTGCCCGGTTCGGGGGGCTTGCCGGCGGCCGGGGCTGGCCTTGCAGTCGGCGGGCTGTTCGCTCCGGCTGTCGCGGCGGCCACCGGCACCGCTACCACCGGCGCGGCTTGCACCACCGCAGGGGTGCCTGGGGCTACCACCGGGGCTGGCCTGGGGGCCAAGTCACCGGAGCGTATCGTCTCATTGGTCGCCGGTGGCCGGGCAGGGGCGCCAAAGAGTTGGGCCAGTTGCTCGGGCTTGTTTTTCAGGCGGCTCTCCAGAGCGCCCTCGATCTGCGAGGTCAGCTGCATGGAATCGGCGTTGCCCAGCCAGTTGCTGCGGTTGGCGTAGAGGATGCGCAGTTGATCCTCCGTGCAAGTGGCCCCGTGCCGGCGCAGCCAATCGCTGGCCTTGGCGGCACGCTCTTTGAGGTCGTGCGTGTTGAGCGCCAAGGCCCGGAATTCGGTGACCAGGCAGTTGGCCGGTGGCTCGGCCGGCCGGGCCGGCTGGGGCCGTGCGGCTGGCCGAGCAGGCGGCGGCGTCTGGCCCTGCGCGCTACTGGCGGCCAACACCAGCCAGGTCAGTGCCGGGAGGAGATGAGAAAGTCTTGGGCGCATGGCGTGGTCCGGGGTCGGGGCTGGGCCCGGATGACCCGGGCCTCTGGGGGAGTATCGACCCGACGGCGACGGCCTTGAGCCGGCCTCTGGCCCTGGCCGCTTCAGACGTTGTCCACCCTGATGCCCTGCGAGGCAACGACTTTTTGCCAGTCGCCGAAGTCCTGCGCCAGGAAGGCAGCCAGCGCCGCCGGTCCAAGGCCGGCCGGCTCGAGCGCGTCGGTCTTAAAGCGCGCTTGCACATCGGGCAGCGCCAACAGGCGGGGCAGCGCCTCATTGATCCGGTCAATGACCGCCTGCGGAGTCCCGCGAGGAGCCACCAAACCAAAGTAGTTGCTCACATCGAAGCCGGCCAGGCCCATCTCGGCCATGCTGGGCACGTCGGGCAGTGCCGGCGTGCGCTTGGAGGTGGTGACCGCCAGGGCCTTGAGGCGGCCATCGCGGACGAAGGGGGCCAGGGCAGGGATGGTGCCGGTCAGTACATCGAGTTGGCCAGCGACCAGATCGACGGTGGCCGGTGCAATGCCCCGGTAGGGAATATGGGTGATGAAGACCCCGGTGCGCGCCTTCAGGCTCTCGAGTACCAGATGGTTGATGCCACCGGCCCCGGCCGAACCGTAGTTCAGGCGTCCGGGCCGACTGCGGGCGTAGTCCACCAGTTCGCGCAGATTGGACACCGGCAGGTCTTTGTTGCAAACCCACAGCAGCGGTCCCTGGGCCACCATGCTGATCGGTGCAAAGCCGCGCACCGGGTCGTAACCGGCCTGGGGCAACACGGCTGCCACCGTGGTGAATGGTGCAGCAATCAACAGCAGGGTGTGTCCGTCGGGCGCGCTCTGGGCCACATGCTGCGTGCCGATGGCGCCCGAGGCACCGGCGCGGTTGTCCACCACGAAGCTCGCTCCGATCAGATCACCGAGCTTTTGTGCCAACAGACGGCCCATGGCATCGGTGCCCGCCCCCGGAGCGAAGGGCACCACGATGCGTACCGGGCGCTGCGGCCATCCGCTCTGGGCCAGCGCGGGCAGGGCAAGGCCGGCGCAGCCGGCCAGGGCGAGTCGTCGAGTGATCAGAGAAGTCATAGGCAGGGTCGTGCTGAGCCGATCTTGAGACATTCACACGTGATGATGCCTCGATTTCTTGACAATTTGGTGAAATCTGCGAGCAACTGTCTTTTTTACGCCGTGGCCGCCCCGCTGTGAGTGCCAAGCGCCCCGATGCGCTTATTTGGTCAGCAGACGCATGGCCTCCTCGAGGCCGCGCAGGGTCAGCCCAAACATGCGCTGGTTCATCAGTTGTTGCATGATGGAGATGCTCTGGCGGTACTGCCAGACGCCCTGGGGTTCGGGGTTGATCCAGGCAAATCGGGGGAAGGCCTGGGTCAGACGGGCGATCCATTGCGCCCCAGCCTCCTCGTTGTTGTACTCCACGCTCCCCCCGGGCTGCAGGATCTCGTACGGACTCATGGTGGCGTCGCCGACAAAAATCAGTTTGTAGTCTTTGTTGTACTTGCGGATGATGTCCCAGGTAGGGAACTTCTCGGCAAAGCGGCGTCGGTTGTTCTTCCACATGAAGTCATAGACGCAGTTGTGAAAGTAGTAGAACTCCAGATGCTTGAATTCAGCCCGGGCGGCTGAGAACAATTCCTCGACCCGCGCGATGTGCTCATCCATGGTGCCGCCCACATCCATGAGCAGCAACACTTTCACATTGTTGTGGCGCTCGGGCACCATCTTGATGTCCAGATAGCCCGCATTGGCGGCCGTGGAGCGTATGGTGTCATCGAGATCGAGCTCGTCCGGGCTGCCCTCGCGTGCAAAGCGGCGCAGCCGGCGCAGTGCCACTTTGATATTGCGCGTTCCCAGTTCCTGGCTGTCGTCGTAATCTTTATAAGACCGCTGGTCCCACACCTTGACAGCACTCCTGTTGCCGCCCTTGCCGCCAATGCGGATGCCCTGTGGGTTGTAGCCGCTGTTGCCAAAGGGCGAGGTGCCTCCGGTGCCTATCCACTTGTTGCCGCCCTCGTGCCGCTCTTTTTGTTCCTCAAAGCGCTGCTTGAGCGTCTCCATCAGCTCGTCCCAGCCCATTTTCTCGATGCGCGCTTTTTCTTCGGGACTCAAATTGAGCTCCAGATTTTTGCGCAGCCACTCCAGCGGCACTTCACGGCTGAAGTCGGCCACCATCTCCACGCCTTTGAAGTAAGCGCCGAAGGCGCGGTCAAATTTGTCGTAGTGTCTCTCGTCCTTGACCATCACCGCGCGGCTGAGGTGGTAGAAGTCGTCGATCTTCCAGGCCCCTTCGCCCTTCATCTGCGGATCGGAGGCCGGGCCGACCACGCCGGCACGCAGGGCCTCGAGCAGACTCAGCAGCTCGTGCACCGACACCGGCAATTGGGCCGCGCGCAAGGTGTAGAAAAAGTCGATCAGCATCTCTGCGTACTCCGCTGACCCTGTTCGAGTCGCTCGAGCAGCCGTTGTTGAACCGGCGGCCACTCCTCCCGGGTCAGGCTGTACATCACGGTATCACGGATCGTGCCGTCGCGGCGCATCGCGTGGCTGCGGATCACCCCGTCCCTGTGTGCCCCCAGCCGTTCGATGGCCTTTTGCGAGGCGAAGTTCAGGCAGTCGGTGCGCCAGCCCACCACCGGGCAGTGCAGCGTTTCAAAGGCATGGCGCATCAACAACCATTTGCAGGCAGTATTGACATGGGTGCGTTGCCAGCGCTTGGCGTACCAGGTGTAGCCGATTTCCACCCGCCTGACCTCCTTGACGATATCGTGGTAGCTGGTGCAGCCGATGATTTGACCGCTGGCCTGCTCGATCACAGCGAAGGCCAGACGGCTGCCTTGTTCGCGCAGACGCAGCGCCGTTTCGATGTAGCTTCGGGTCTGTCCCGGGGCCGGTACAGAGGTCACGCGCAGCTCCCAGAGTCGTCCGTCCGCGGCAGCCTGGGCCAGGCCATCCTCATCTTGCAGTTGCAAAGGACGCAGCAGCACGCCGTGGGCCGAAAGTTCCACAGATTCGGTCAACTCGAGGGGGCGGTCAGGCGCGTTCATCTTCATCTTGCGCGCGTTCCCGCCAGCGCCGCGCCAACCGGCGACCCAGCCCAGCACCCAGGCCGATCAGGATCACTCCGCCCAGGGCCGGCACGCTCACCCCGGGTGCAAACAAGTCCAGGCCGACCCATTGGCCAAGGCCGAAACCGGCCAGAGCGCCCACGGTAAAGCCCAGGGCCTCGGCCGGTGCGGTCCATCCCGGAGTACGACCCGACGGCATGGTGCCCGCCCCGCTCTCCAGAGGCACACGCCGCTCAACGGTTGCGCTGGTTCATGAAAACCAGCTTCTCGAACAGCGTGACGTCCTGCTCGTTTTTGAGCAGGGCCCCCACCAGCGGCGGTACCGAGACCTTGTCGTCCTTGCTATGCAGGGCGTCGGCGCCAATGTCTTCGGCCACCAGCAGCTTGAGCCAGTCCAGCAGTTCAGAGGTGGAAGGCTTTTTCTTCAAGCCCGGCAGCCCGCGCACGTCGTAGAACGTCTTCATCGCCGCGCTGAGCAGTTCCTGCTTGAGTCCGGGGAAGTGCACATCGACGATCTTTTTCATCGTCTCGGCCTCGGGGAACTTGATGTAGTGGAAGAAACAGCGGCGCAGAAAGGCGTCGGGCAGTTCCTTCTCGTTGTTGGAGGTGATGAACACCAGTGGCCGGTGGCGCGCCTTGACCAGCTCGCGGGTCTCGTACACATAGAACTCCATACGGTCGATCTCGCGCAGCAGATCGTTGGGAAATTCGATGTCGGCCTTGTCGATTTCGTCGATCAGCAAGGCCACCGGCTGCTCGGCGGTGAAGGCCTGCCAAAGTACGCCCTTGACGATGTAGTTGTGGATGTCCTTGACCTTTTCCTCGCCGAGTTGAGAATCGCGCAGCCGGGATACGGCGTCGTACTCGTAGAGGCCCTGCTGGGCCTTGGTGGTCGATTTGATGTGCCATTGCAGCAAAGGCATGCCCAGGGCGCGCGCTACCTCCTCGGCCAGCATGGTCTTGCCGGTGCCCGGCTCGCCTTTGACCAGCAGCGGTTTTTTGAGGGTGGCCGCTGCGTGGACGGCCAGCATCAGGTCGTCAGTGGCCACATAGTTGTCGGAGCCTTTGAATTTCATGGCGTGTATGGGCTTGGGATCGTCGATCGAAGGGCGGCCGTGTGCTGTCAGCGAGGGTTCAGTTTGCGCCGTAAGCGCTGGCTATAATCGTCGGGTTTGTCCGAATGAATTCCCAATTGTGCGCTCAAAATGATGAAGCTGTTCTCCGTGATTTGCGCCGCTCTTGTCTCCTTTGGGACGCCAGCGGCCTGGGCTCAGGATATCAAAGGCGATGCCAAGGCCGGTGAGGGCATCGCCGCCATGTGCATAGGCTGCCATGGCATCAAGGGCTATCAGGCCAGCTTCCCCGAGGTTTATCGGGTGCCGATGATTTCGGGCCAGAGCGCCAAGTACATCGTGGCTGCTCTGAACGCTTACAAAAAAGGCGATCGCAGGCACCCCACCATGCGGGCTATTTCCGAGTCGCTGACCGACCAAAACATGGCCGATCTGGCCGCCTACTACAGCGAGCATGGCCTGCCCGGTGGCAAGTCGGTGGCTTCCAAAGACCCCCGGCCCGCCAGCGCGGCGGTGACGGCTTTGCTGGCCAAGGCCAACTGCGCCTCCTGCCATGGCGCCAATTTCAGTTCGCCCATCGACCCCTCGTATCCCAAGATTGGCGGACAGCACGCCGACTATCTTTTTGTCGCCCTGAAGGCCTACAAGAAGGACGCTAATCAGGTGGTCGGGCGAAACAACGCCATCATGGCCGGATTTGCCAAGCAATACTCCAACGCGGAGCTCAAGCAGATCGCCAACTACCTCGCATCGATCGAGGGCGATCTGAAAGTCGTGCCGCAGAGCCGATTCCGCTGATCGCTCGGTCTGCCCGCAAAAAAGCCCGTTTGCGAACGGGCTTTTTTCATGGGCACTGCGGCACTCAGTCGCGAGTGGCGCGGCGCTGCACGCAGTCGAGGTAGGCGGCCCCATCGGGCGGGCGGCCAGCGCGCTGGCTTTCCCAGATCATGTGGGCCAGGCATTCCATGGCCTCGTGATGCGCATCGTGCAGGGATTGCCGCGCGGTCAGCAATTCCACCGCCTGCCTGATGCCGCGCGGCTGATCGATGGAGCATTGCTCACTGATCGACAAGTGCAGGGCCAGGTGCAGAAAGGGGTTGGTGCGGGCCGCCAGGGTTTCCTGCATGGAGGCCAGGGCCGCTTTTTCGTCGGCCAGATCAGCGTGGTATTCGGGATGCTCTGCCACCCACTGCGCCGCCAGCGTTTGCAGCGCGTCCATGGGCAGACCAGAGCGATGGCGGGCATAGACATCGCAGAAGAACTTGCGGACATCCGCTTGCGAGGGGCTGAACATGGCGCGAGCTTAACCGGCCCGGACCGGTTCAGGCCTGCTTGGCCGACAGCAAGGATGAAATCGTGGCGGCCGCCTCGCGCAGGGCGGGCAGCATGCCCTCCTGCATCTGACGCGCCGATGTACGGTTGACCTGACCGCTGATGTTGAGCGCGGCCACCGTCCGCCCGCTGCGGTCGCGCAGGGGCGCAGCCAGCGACACCAGGCCCTCCTCGAGTTCCTGATTGACCACGCACCAGCCTTGCCGGCGCGCCTGTTGCACCCGCGTCAGCACGTCCTCGGGTTCGGTCAGGGTGTGTCGGGTCAGGGCGCGGCGGGGGCTGCTCCGGATCACGGCCAAGGCCTGCTCGTCGTCCAGATCAGCCAGCAGCATGCGGCCCAGGGAAGTGCAGTAGGCGGGCAGCCGCGAGCCCACACCCAGACCGATACTCATGATCTTGTGGGTGGGTACGCGCATCACGTAGATGATGTCATGGCCCTCGAGCACTGCGGCCGAGCAGGATTCGCCCACCTGTGCGGCCAGGCTCTGCATCGCCGGCTCGGCCAGGTTCCAGATGGGCATGGATGACAGATAGGCAAAACCCAGGTCCAGGATGCGTGGGGTCAGCCGGAACAGGCGGCCGTCGCTGTGCACATAGCCCAGGGTCTGCAAGGTCAGCAAGATGCGGCGCGCGCCCGCTCGGCTCAAGCCGCTGCGCACGGCCACTTCAGTTAAGGTCTGCGCCGGCGCTTGGGCATTGAAGCAGCGGATCACCTGGAGCCCTCGCGCAAACGACTGCACATAGCTGTCGCCCGGCTCGGGCGGTGCGGTCGAGTGGCTAGGGGCGGCGAAGAGGGGCTGGCTTGCCATAGACGGAAAAACTTCTTAGAATTCATTATACGAACATAAGTTCGATATACGAACATTCGGGATCCAAATTCGAGGCCCAAAAATGTCGGAAGGCCGGTCATGCCGGCAGCCTGTCTTGGGCCATGCCCAAAACATCGAGACCGACCCCGCTCACCGCGCTTCCCAGGAGATCTGAGCCATGATCAACAAGATTGCCCCATCCATTGAGGCCGCATTGGCCGGCTTGCCAGACGGATCCACCGTGCTCGTTGGCGGCTTTGGGACCGCAGGCATTCCCAACGAACTGATCGACGGACTGATCGCGCAAGGGGCGCGCGATCTGGTCATCGTCAACAACAATGCGGGCAATGGCGAGACGGGCCTGGCCGCGTTGCTCAAGGCGGGGCGGGTGCGCAAGGTCATTTGCAGCTTTCCGCGCCAGGTTGACAGTCACATTTTTGATGGCCTGTATCGCAGCGGAAAAGTCGAGCTCGAGCTCGCCCCCCAGGGCAATTTGGCCGAGCGCATTCGCGCGGCGGGCGCTGGCATCGGCGCTTTCTTCTCGCCCACGGGCTACGGCACCGAACTGGCTAAGGGCAAGGAGACGCGCGAGATCAACGGCAAGATGTATGTGCTGGAGATGCCTATCCACGGCGACCTGGCTCTGATCCGGGCCGAGCGGGGCGACCGTTGGGGCAATCTCACCTACCGCAAGGCGGCGCGCAATTTCGGCCCCATCATGGCCACCGCAGCCAAGAAGACGGTGGCCACGGTCCACGAGATCGCCGAATTGGGCACCCTGGAGCCGGAACACATTGTGACCCCGGGGATTTTTGTCAGCCAGATCGTCAAGATCGAGCGCGTGGCCACGCAGGCCGGCGGTTTCAAGAAGGCGGCATGAGCATGAGTTACATCAAACGCAGCAAAGATGAACTGGCCCAGCGCGTGGCGCGCGACATCCACGACGGCGCCTACGTCAATCTGGGCATCGGTCAACCCACCTTGGTAGCCAACCATTTGCCACCGGGCATCGAAGTGATCCTGCACAGCGAGAACGGCATCCTGGGCATGGGACCGGCTCCGGCCGCAGGCCTTGAGGATTACGACCTGATCAATGCCGGCAAACAGCCGGTGACGCTGCTGGCCGGTGGTGCTTTTTTTCACCATGCCGACAGCTTTGGCATGATGCGCGGCGGTCACCTGGATATCTGTGTGCTCGGCGCATTTCAGGTCAGTGCCACGGGCGACCTGGCCAATTGGAGTACCGGCGAGCCCGGGGCCATTCCAGCAGTCGGTGGCGCCATGGACCTGGCCATTGGGGCCAAGCAAACCTGGGTCATGATGGACCTGCTGACCAAGAGCGGGCAATCGAAGGTCGTGCAGCAGTGCAGCTATCCGCTCACCGGTATCGGGTGCGTCAAGCGCATCTACTCGGACCTGGCCACCTTGGCCTGCACGCCGCAGGGCTTGCGCCTGATCGATGCGGTCGATGGCCTGTCGCACGCCGAGCTCGAAAACATGGTCGGTCTGCCCATAGCCCCAGCCCAGGCCTGATGGCCCGCTCCTCCCTCCAATCCCTTCAGTCCCTTTAGTATCTGACCCCCATCGAACGAGAACCCATGACACCTACCGACGCTTTCATCTGTGACGCTATCCGAACCCCCTTCGGCCGCTATGGCGGCGCGCTGTCATCGGTGCGCACCGACGACCTGGCCGCCATCCCGCTCAAGGCGCTGATGGCGCGCAACCCCCAGGTGGATTGGGCGGCCATCACCGATGTGATTTACGGCTGTGCCAATCAGGCTGGCGAAGACAACCGCAACGTGGCCCACATGGCCAGCCTGCTGGCGGGCTTGCCCATGGATGTGCCCGGCGCCACCCTCAACCGGCTGTGCGGTTCGGGCCTCGATGCGGTGGGTAGCGCCGCCCGCGCCATCAAGGCCGGTGAGGCAGGGCTGATGATTGCCGGCGGCGTGGAGAGCATGAGCCGCGCACCGTTTGTCATGCCCAAGGCCGAGAGCGCGTTCTCGCGCAGCAACGCGGTCTACGACACCACCATAGGCTGGCGCTTCGTCAACAAGCTGATGAAGGAGAAGTACGGTGTCGATTCGATGCCCGAAACCGCCGAGAACGTGGCCACCGATTACAAGATCGAGCGCGAGGCGCAAGACCGCATGGCCCTGGCCAGCCAGATGAAGGCGGTGGCTGCCCAAAAAGCCGGCCATCTGGCCCGTGAAATTTGCCCGGTAACCATCCCCCAGAAAAAGGGCGACGCGATCGTCGTGGACAAGGACGAGCATCCGCGTGAGACCAGTCTGGAGGCGCTGGCTAAGCTCAAGGGCGTGGTGCGACCGGACGGCACAGTGACCGCCGGCAACGCCAGCGGGGTGAACGATGGCTCCTGCGCGCTGCTGCTGGCCGATGCGGCCTCGGCCGCCAAAAATGGCTTGACCCCCAAGGCCCGGGTGGTGGGCATGGCCACCGCCGGCGTGGCCCCGCGCATCATGGGCATAGGCCCGGCGCCCGCCACCGAAAAGGTGCTGGCGCTCACCGGACTGAAGCTCGCACAGATGGACGTGATCGAACTCAACGAGGCCTTCGCCGCGCAGGGCCTGGCGGTGCTGCGCATGCTGGGCCTCAAAGACGACGACGAGCGCGTCAACGCCTGGGGCGGCGCCATTGCCCTGGGCCACCCCCTGGGCGCCTCGGGCGCGCGTCTGGTGACCACCGCCATCAATCGCCTGCACACTCAGGGCGGTCGTTATGCCCTGTGCACCATGTGTATTGGCGTAGGGCAGGGGATTGCGCTGGTGATCGAGCGGGTCTGAGTTTTTCTTGCGGCTTTTTGCGGTCGTGCTTGCACTCGGGTGGACGCTTGAGCCCGATACAGATCATGCCTGGCGAGATCCTGCGTTGATCGCTGAGCCCGCGTCTGCTTTTTCATTTGTGCAAGTTTCAGGCGCAGATCGGTCCTGGTTTTTCCGCGATCAGAAAAACTGATTTCCGCGGCCTTTCTTGTGCCCTCCGAGGGGCTGCGACACACTGTCGAACGTTTGAAATCGGTTGGAGACGCGTATGAGCAATCGGGTAGGCTGGATCGGTTTGGGTCGCATGGGCGAGGCCATGGTCAAAAAGCTGATCAAGGCTGGGCACCAGGTTCAGGTTTGGAATCGGACCGCTTCGAAAGCCCAGCCCCTGGCCGAGGCGGGTGCGACGATCGTCGCGGCCAGGCAGGATCTGGCGGGCTGCGATGCGGTCTTCACCATGGTCTCGACCACCGACGACCTCAAGGAAGTGCTGTTTGCCGACGGCGGCCTGGTGACTGGCGCGAAAAAGCCACGCCTGGTGATCGATTCCTCGTCGATCTCGCAAGAGGGGTCGGCCGAAATCCGTCGGCAGCTGGAGGCCCTGGGTGTGGGCTATCTCTGCGCCCCGGTTTCGGGCAATGCCAAGGTGGCCAAGGCGGGCAAGCTCTTGCTGGTGGCCTCCGGCCCCAAGGCCCTGTACCAGGAGGTCGAGCCCATGCTGCAGGCCATGGCCCGCCGTGTGATGTGGGTGGGTGAGGGTGAGTTGGCGCGAGTCTGGAAGATCGCGCACAACACCATGTTTGGCGTGGTCATCCAAAACCTGTGCGAGATCACGGTGATGGCCGAAAAGGCGGGTATCCCGCGGCATGTCTTCCTCGAGAGCATCAACGACTCGGTGGTCGGCTCGATGTACACCCGCTACAAGACGCCGATGCTGACCAATCTGACCTTTGATCAGGTGACCTTCACCCCCCAATTGCTGCTCAAGGACATGGATCTGGGTCTTGGGGCGGCCAAGGCCTATGGCGTGCCCATGCCGGCGGCGGCGGCCACGCGTGAGTCCATAGCGCGCATGGTTGGACGCGGACATGAAGACATCGATTTTGCGGTCCTGCTCAAGGAAGTGGCGGCCGATTCGGGCCTGGAACTCAAGTCCGAGAATGTGAAGATGAGCGACGGCCTGGAGTCCTGAAGGCATGCGGCCGACGCTCATCCGTGGGGCCACCATCATCACCCTGGACCGCCAGGGTGATCTGCCGCGGGGCGACATTTTGGTCAGCGGTGATGTCATCGTCGAGATCGCGCCGCAGATTGCCGCCGATGCGGCTGAGGTGGTGGAGGCGGCCGGTTACATCGTGATTCCCGGCTTGGTCAATGCCCATATGCACACTTGGCAGACGGCCCTGCGCGGCCTGGCCTCCAACTGGACCTTGCTGGAGTATTTTTCCAAGATGCACGCGGGTCTGGCCACGGTGTTCGCGCCCGAGGACCTGCACATTGCGACGCTCATGGGAGCGCTCAACCAGATCAACTGTGGCACCACCACATTGGTCGACTGGTGCCACAACAACCCCAGCCCGGCCCATAACGATGCGGCCATCGAGGCCTTGCTGCAGTCGGGCATTCGCGCCGCTTTCTTCCACGGCACGCCTAAGCCCGATCCTCAGCCCGGTCAGAAGCCCTTTTGGGAGCTCCCGCATCCGCGCGCCGAGGTCGAGCGCCTGCTCAAGGCGCACCAGGGCCGCTGCCTGCTGAGCATTCACGCTGCCGTGCTTGGGCCGCACTATTCCACCTTGGATGTGGCTCTGCATGACTTTGCCATGGCTCGCGATCTGGGCATCTTGGCTTCCCTGCACCAAGGCGGTGGTCCGCCGCGTACCCCGGAAGGCTGGGAGGTGCTGCAGCGGCGCGGCCTGCTGGGGCCACAGGTCAATATCGTGCACGGTCATGCGCTCGATGATGAGCAACTCCGGCGTTTTTGTGATCTGGGCATGAGCTTTTCGGCCGCTGCTGAAAACGAGATGACGCAGGGCCATGGGCATCCCCTGACCGGGCGGCTGCGACAGCTCGGCTGCGCTCCCTCGCTCGGCGCTGATTTGGAGAGCGTGCTCAGCGGCGACATGCTCTCGCAGGCCCGCATCGCTCTGGGTATGCAGCGCTCGCTTGACAACGTGGCGCACCGCCTGGCCCACGGCAGCATCCCCTCCACCTCGACGGTGAGTACCCGCGAGGCCTTGAGGTGGGTCACGGTCGAAGGGGCGCGCATGCTCGGTCAGTTTGACCGCATCGGCTCCCTGGCCCCGGGCAAGCAGGCCGATCTGGTGCTTCTGCGCGCCACAGACCTGAATATGCAACCGGTGCACGATCCGGTCAGCACCGTGGTATTCCAGACCTCGCTGGCCAATATCGACAGCGTGATGATCGCTGGCCAGTGGAAAAAAAGGCAGGGCCGGCTGCTGGGCCTGTCTCTTGAACCCCTGATCGAGCGGCTACAGGCCTCCGGCCGCAAGATCACCCAGGCCATGGGGTTGGCTTGATGACTCAGGGTTACTCATCTGTCCGGGCCAAGATCGACGCGGGACACTGCTTGTGGTCGGTTTGTGTCGATCGCAGGAGCGGTCCCTAAACGCCGAATATTTGTCTGATAACACCAAGGAGACTGTCATGAAACGCTTGTTCATCGGTGCTCTGGCCGCTTTGGCCCTGAGCGTGGGTTGGGCCCAGAGCTACCCGAGCAAACCCATCAAGATCGTGGTGCCCTTCACTGCGGGCAGCGCCACCGACATCATGGCCCGCGTGGTCGGTGAAAAGCTGCAATCAGCCTGGGGCCAGCCGGTGGTCGTCGAGAACCGTCCCGGTGCCGGCGGCACACTGGGCGCGACCCAGGTGGCCCGCTCCGATCCGGACGGCCACACCCTGGTGGTGGTCTCCACCGGTCATGTGGTCAATCCGGTGCTCTACAGCAACCTGCAATACGACACCTTGGGCGATTTTGCCGGCGTCTCGCCCCTGGCCACCCTGCCCAGCGTGCTGGTGGTCGGTGCGGGCAGTCCAATCAAGTCGGTGGCCGAGCTGATCGCTGCGGCGCGGGCCAAGCCGGGCGCGCTCAATTACGCCTCGGCCGGCGTCGGCAGTGCCACCCATGTCAATGCCGAAAAGTTTCGCGCCTCGGCCAATTTGCAGCTGACCCACATTCCGTTTAAGGGTACGCCTGAGACCATCGTGGAGACCAGCACCGGCCGCACTGACTTTATGTTCACCCCGGTGCTGGCCTCGCTGCCGGCCATCCGCGAGAACCGGCTGCGTGCCATTGCTGTGAGCACGGCCAAGCGTTCAGCCGCTTTGCCCAATGTGCCGACGGTGGCCGAATCGGGTCTGCCCGGTTTCGTGTTCGATTTCTGGATCGGCATGCTGGCACCGGCCAAGACGCCCAAGCCCATCATGGCCCGGCTCAATGCCGAGATCGCACGCATTCTGGCCTTGCCCGATGTGAAAGAGCGCATGGCCACTTTGGGTGCTGAGCCCATGCCCATGAGCCCTGATCAGTTTGATGCCTACATCAAGGATGAGTACAACACCCTGGGCGCTGTGATGCGCTCGGCGCCCAAGCAGTAGCGGCGGCGCGGTGTTTGGGCCAGGCCACGATGCAGACCACCGTCCACTTTGAGCTCAACGGCCGGCCCTGCACGATGGCGGGCCCGGCCTCCATGCCCCTGCTTTACGCCCTGCGTGAGCGCGGGCTGTGCGGTAGCCGGATGGGCTGCGGCGCGGGTCAGTGCGGCGCCTGCCATGTGCTCATCGACGGTCGCAGCCGTCCGGCTTGCGACACCCCGCTGCAATCGATTGACGGGGGTCGGGTCACGACTGTCGAGGGCCTGGCCTCGGGCGATCAGGCCAGTGCCTTGCAGCAGGCTTTTTTGGAGGAGCAGGCCGCCCAGTGCGGCTACTGTCTCTCGGGCATTCTCATCAGCGCGACCGAGTTGCTGCGTCGCCAGCCGCAGCCTTCGGCGCAGGAGGTGCGGCAAGCGCTCGATGGCCATTTGTGCCGTTGTGGTTCGCATCAGCGCATCGTGCGTGCGGTCTTGCGAGCCGCCGCCTCGGGGGTCAAGGTTTGATGAAGGCGGGGTTGTCGCCGAGCCTGAAGGCCAATCCGCGCTTGGGTCACTGGCTGACTGTGGGTGCCGAGGGCACGGTGACCGTTCGCAGCGGCAAGGTCGAGCTCGGTCAGGGGATTCGCACGGCGCTGGCCCAGATCGTCGCCCATGAGCTCGATATCGACATCGGCCGCATTCGCATGGTCAGCGCCGATACCGCGCTGTCTCCCAACGAGGGTGTGACCGCAGGCAGCTTGTCCATCACCGATTCGGGCCTGGCCTTGCGGCAGGTGTGTGCGCAGGCGAGACGCATCTATCTCAAGCGAGCGGCCTCTGATTTGCGTCTGACGCCGCAGCAGGAGGCCTGTCTGCAGGTCAGCGATGGCCGTATCAGCCTGCCGGGCTCGGCGGCATCGACCAGTTATTGGGCCCTGGCCAACCCGGACTTGCTCGAGGTCGAGGCAGACCTGTCGGTCGAGCCCAGGCCTTCGCCACCGATGCAGGTACGGCGCCTGGATCTGGGCGCCAAGCTGATGGGCCGGCCGAGTTTTCTGCACGACCGGTCTTGGCCCGATCTTCTGCATGGCGTGGTCATCCAGCCCCCTTCGCCCGGCGCTGGTCTTGTGCAGGCTGATTTGCAGGAGGCGCACCGTTTGCCCGGCGTGGTTGCCGTGGTGCGTGATGGCAGTTTTCTGGGCCTGCTGGCCCAGACGGAGTACCAAGCCCGGCAGGCTGGCGATCGGCTGGCTGCTGCAGCCCAGTGGCGAGAGACCCCGAGCTTGCCCGATATGCATGCGATGGCCGAGGAGCTCAAGCAAGGCCCGGTGGAGACCACCCCCATCAGCCGGCGCATTGATGAGATGCGCCCCCCCGCTCGGGTGCGGCATGCGGCCACCTACCAGCGTCCCTTCCTGGCCCATGCCTCCATCGCGCCGTCCTGCGCCGTGGCCACTTTTACGCCGGATCAGCCGACACAGCTAGAGGTCTGGACCCACAGCCAGGGCGTTTTCAACTTGCGCGCCGACCTGGCCGCGCTCATGGCTCTGCCGCCCGAGTCCGTGCGGGTGCGGCATGATGATGGTGCGGGTTGCTATGGTCACAACGGCGCTGACGATGTGGCCGCCGATGCGGCGTTGCTGGCGCGCGCGGTGCCGGGCCGGACGGTGCGGGTGCAGTGGAGCCGGGCCGATGAGCTCGGCTGCGCTCCTTTTGGCGCGGCCATGTGTGCCGATCTGCAAGCCGAACTCGATGGGCAGGGGCGCATCGCGCACTGGCAGCATCAGGTCTGGTCGACTGGCCACAGCATGCGGCCGGGGCGCAGCCCAGTGCCGGTGCTGCGGGCAGCCACCCTGATCGACCGGCCCTTTGCGGCGCAAGTGGCGATCAATATGCCTTTGGCCGTAGGCGGCGGGGCCGAGCGCAATGCAGTGCCGCTGTATGAGTTTGCCAGCCAGGAGGTGCTCAGCCACAGACTGCTGCGCATGCCCTTGCGCACCTCGTCGCTGCGCTCGCTGGGTGCTCACCTCAATGTCTTTGCGGCCGAGAGTTTCATGGACGAGCTGGCCGAACAGGCCGGCGCCGACCCTCTGAACTTTCGTCTGCGTCATCTTGGCGATGAGCGCGCGAGGTTTGTGCTGCAGCGTGTGGCCCAATTTTCGGCCTGGAAGCCCGACCCGCCAGCCGAAGGGCAAGGCATGGGCCTGGGCTTGGCCCGGTACAAGAACACTGGCGCCTGGTGCGCCGCGGTGGCGCATGTCGAGGCCGGCGCCGAGCTGCGGGTGCTGCGCCTTTGGCTGGTGGTCGATGCGGGCCGGCTGGTCAGCCGGGACGGCGCCATCAACCAGATCGAAGGTGGCGCCATCCAGACCGTCAGCTGGGTGCTCAAGGAGCAGGTGTGCTTTGACCGCACCCGCATCACCTCCGACAACTGGGAGCGCTATCCCATCCTGCGCTTTAGTGAGGTCCCGCAAGTCGAAGTCGAGCTCGTTGAACGGCCCGACCAACCCAGCCTCGGGGTGGGCGAGGCTACCCATGGCCCGGTGGCCGCGGCGATTGCCAATGCGGTGTATGTCGCCCTGGGCGTGCGCATGCGGTCCATGCCCATCAATGCCGATACCATTGCCCGCACCGCACTGGCCGCCTGAACCCGCCTGGAATGCCCATGATCCGTGTCAACGTCTTCAACACATCAAGCAACCTGCCCCTGCTGGCTGCGCTGGAGGCCGGGTACTTTGAAAGCCTGGGTCTGCAGATCGAGGTGCAGCACACGCCCAATTCGGATGAGCAGCGCGCCGGACTGGCCGCGGGTCGTTTTGAAATTGCGCACGCGGCGGTGGATAACGCAGTGGCTCTGATTGAAGGCGGAACCGACGCGGTCATCGTCTGCGGGGGCGATGCCGGGCTGAACGACTTTATGGTCCGGCCCGAGATTGCAAGCTTTGAAGATTTGCGCGGCAAGCTCTTGGCGGTCGATGCGCCCAATACCGCCTATGCGCTGGCCGCAAAAAAAATACTCAAGGACCGGGGCCTGATCGAGGGGCGCGACTACCAGGTCAAGCTCGCCGGAGGCACCGGCCCGCGCGCTGCCGCCATGGCCAGCGACGCTTCGCTGGCTTGCGGCATGATCAACCCGCCCTTTAACTTCAAGCTGCGCGCACAGGGCCTAAAGAGTCTGGGCAGCCAATACGATCTGCTCGGGGCCTATCAGGCCACCGGCGCTTATGTGATGCGCGCTTGGGCGCAGGCCCATGGCGATCTGCTGCGCCGCTATCTGATCGCCTATATCCGCGGCCAGCGGCGCGTGATGGACCGGGCCAATGAGAGCGCCATGATTGAGTTGCTGGGCTCCAACTTCAAACTTGAAGCGGCTGCCGCCCGCAGCACCTACGAAGCTTTGCTCACGGCCGGCTCCGGGCTGGCCCCGGACGCGGCTTTCAGCGGCGAGGGCTTTGCCCGCGTGCTGTCGATCCGCGCTGAAATGGAGGGCATGTGGGGCGGCGTGCCACCGGCCCCCGAGCGCTACCTGGACCTGGGCGCTTACGAGCAGGCCCGGGCCATGGCCTGATACCGGAGACCCGCATGAACACATCCCCTCAGCGCCTTCCTTATGTCGAGGCATCAGCCATTACCGATCCGGCCATGCGTGCCGAGTTCGAGCGTGCCGCTCGCGAGGGCGCGCCGCGGCCCGAGAGCCACGCCATCCGCGCCCATGTGCCGGCCGTGTTCTGGTCCTTTGCCAATGCCTGGAACGACACTTTCGTCAACGGCGTGTGTGACCACG
>CAZCSD010000011.1:0-53056 GCA_964501235.1 uncultured Polaromonas sp.
CAGGGGCAGGGCGCCGTAGCCGCCTGAGTGAGAGGTCAGCCGGATGTGCCCAGGAGGCGGGGTGGCGCTCGCCCCGCCTGTGGGAGCTGTGGTGGGGTCTGCTGCCATAGAGGACCTGTTTAAAAGCCCCACTTTAACGCCAGCCGGGCGTGTTGTCTGCGCGGGTTTTTGCGGCTCCGTCGGAACTGCACGGCATGGCGACGAACCCAGGCGTCTATCCATTAAGATGACCCTCGGAAAAAGAGGCCGGTCCTCGCCAACGACACCAAGAGTCTCTGGCCTTCGCCATCCGCCGCCCCGACCCCTTAAACATGCGCCTGCTTGTTCTTGAAGACGATGTCCAGTTGGGCGAGGCTTTGAGCGCCGGCCTGCGGGTCGAAGGCCATGTGGTGGACTGGTTTACCGGTGGCGGCCATGCCGATACCGCCATGGCCGATACCCGCTATGACGCTGTCGTTTTGGATCTGGGCCTGCCCGATACCGATGGCTTGGTGTGGCTGCGGCGCTGGCGCGATCGCGGCGTGGCTATACCCATCCTCGTCCTGACGGCGCGCGATGCGGTGGATCAGCGCATAGAAGGGCTCGATGTCGGCGCTGACGACTACCTTATCAAGCCGATTTCCCTCCATGAATTGGATGCGCGTTTGCGCGCGGTGATGCGGCGTTCTAGCGGACGCTCAGCCCAGCTCGATTGGACGCATGGGGCTTTGACCTACAACCCCGCCAGCAAGGCGGTGCAGTGGCGCGGCCTGTCTGTAGACCTGACGGCGCGGGAGCTTGTCTTGTTGGAGGTGTTTCTCAAAAACCCTCGCAAGGTTTTGTCCAAGGGGCAGTTACTCGAGCAACTCTATGACTGGCGAGGCGGAGAGCCAGAGAGCAATGCCCTGGAAGTGCACATCCACCACTTGCGGCGCAAGATAGCCCCCCACCTGGTTCGCACCATCCGTGGGCTGGGTTATGCCTTGGGTTCGATCGAGGAACTGTCATGAGTTTGCGACGCCGCCTGATGATGTATTTGCTCATCAGCGCGCCTGCGGTGTGGCTATTGGCCGTTGCTGCTTCTTTGTATCAGGCTCGTGCGGAAGTCAACGAGCTGTTTGATTCCGAAATGATTCGGCTCGCCCGGCAGATACAACTGACCTTGGTCGGGGTGGGTCCTCAGGCCTTTGCGTCAGACTCGCCGCTGACCGGGCCCGGCGGGGCAGCCGACCTCGATGATTTTGCCGTTGCAGTTTGGGACCGCGAGGGCAAACCCGTTTTGGTAGATCGGGAGGGGGCGCAGCTACCCAGAGGTGCAGATCGGGTCGGTTTTGTCGACCTGCAAATCAATGCCAAGCCGTGGCGAGCGTATTACCTGCAGGCCCCCGATGGTGCCTGGGTGGTTGCCGCCGGCCAGAGTCTGCATGAGCGCGAAGAGCTTGTTTTTGACTTGATCGCCAGCCAACTCATTCCCTGGTTGCTGATGCTTCCCGTCTTGCTTGCAGCCATGGGCTGGGCGGTGCGGCAGGCTCTGGCACCGGTGCAGGATTTGACGCGGGACTTACAGCATCGCCACGCTCATGACCTGGAGCCCGTGACGGTGGCAGCGGCGCCGCAGGAGTTGCGGCCCATGCTGCTGGCCATGAACGGACTGTTTGAACGCATTTCCGGCGCCCTGCAGCGCGAGCGGCGGTTCACCGCCGACGCTGCCCATGAATTGCGTACACCGCTGGCGGTGCTCAGTGCCCAGTGGGAGCTCCTGGACCGCACCACCGATCCGGACGAGCGGGTACGCGCTACACAGGCCCTGCGGGCCGGCATCGACCGTATGAGCCGCCTGGTGGATCAGTTGCTGCGTCTGTCACGACTGGACGCTGCTGAAAGCTTACAAAAGCAAGACTTGCTGCATTGGCCCGAGCTGGCTCGGGAGGCCATGGGGGCGGTTTTGCCCGTGGTCGAGCGGCGTCAGGTCCAGCTGGAATGCCTGTGGCCTGACGCGCCTGGAGAGGCGCCGGCGTGGCGCGGAGACCCGCAGCTCATGGCGGTGCTGCTGCGCAATCTTCTTGACAACGCTTGCCGCTACTGCCCGATCGGCGGTACGGTCACTCTGCGTTTTACCGACGATGGCGTATCGGTGGAAAACCAGGCTGAGGGCTTGCAGCTCGATCGCCACCCGCGCCTTGGAGAACGCTTTTATCGCCCTGAGGGTCAGCCCGAGGCGGGCAGCGGTCTGGGCGTCTCTATTGCCCAGCGGATTGCCCAGTTGCACGGACTGGTCCTGAGTTATCGTGCGCTCAAGCCGGGCTCAGGTTGGGTGGCCGAGTTGAGCGCGGCTTGAGACAGCTTACTTGCCGGTGGTCTTGGCCAGCAGGACGCGGGCTTCCTCGCGGCGACCGGTATCGGCGATGTGGCGACCTGAGCGGGCAGGCGCCTGCAAGGCGCGCTCCAAGTAGGCGATGCCTTCGGAAACCCGCTTGCTCTCGATGAGAAATTCACCATAGAAGTAATTGCTGTCTATGCCGCCGGGGTTGATCTCCAGCGCCTTTTTCAGCAGTTCCTCGGCTTTGGTCTTGTCGCCAAAAGCAAGCGGCCAGCCGGGTACCTTGTAGTAAAGCACGCCCAGACTGTTGTAGGCCGATCCGTCCAACGCTTTTGCGTTAATTGCAATAGCTTGCTCGTAGAGGACCTTGGCCTGTTTGGCCAGACTTAGCGCCCCGAGACCGCCTTTTTCTCCGGCGAGCGAGCTCACGATGATGCCCTCCCAAATCAGGGGCTCGCTGCGGCCGGCGTGCGTGGTGCTGACTTGCCTGGCCTTCTCGGCCAGAACCTCAAAGCGCTTGGCTCGCTCGGATACTGGAGTCTGGTAGCGAATGACTTCCCATTCGCGTTGCAACTCGGCCACCGCATCGTCTACAGGTGCGCTCCAGCTGGCCAGGGGCAAAGTCAGGGCCACAAGGGCCAGCCCGCTGAGGAACTTCTTCATGATCGCTCTCCTTCTTTAACAAAGGTCTGAACCGCCGAAAGGTATCGCCGGTGCGCCTTGAAACTGCCATCGAGCCAGACTGGGAAGGCACCGCCCAGCCGCACGGCCAAGCGTTCGGGCCAGCCGATATAGCGTTCGCTCGACTCGCTTTCAATCAGTTCGATCAGAGCCTGCGCCACCAATTCGACGCTGTCGCTATGGGTACCGGTGGCCTCGTTGTAGGCCCGGACCGTTGCGTCATTGAAGCTCGTACGGGTGCTGCGCGGCGCGAGTAACTGAACCCGCACCGGGCTGTCGGCCAGCTCCCTGCGCAGCGCTTCGGCAAAGGCATGCAAGCCCGCCTTGCTGGCACCGTAGAGGCTAAAACCCGGCAGACCGATGCGCCCTAGCGCCGACCCCACAAAAACAATTTGGGCCCTGGGTCTTCGCATCAGTTCGGGCAACAGGGCTTGTGTCAAGATCATGGGTGCAGCGAGGTTGGCCTGCAGAACCGATGCGATGCGCTCGGGGCTCAAGCCCTGCAGCGGGCCGAAGCCGGGTAGGCCGGCTGCGTGCACCACCAGATTGACTTGCCCCGCTCGAGCCGCCGCAGCGACAGCCGCAATGCCCGCGCTTTGGGTCACATCGGCCTGCACCCAACGCAGGCCCGGTTGTGTAGATGCTTGTGGGCTTCGGCTCACGCCCAGCACTTGCGCACCCGAGCGCAGCAGCGCCTCTCGCATGGCCCGACCCATGCCTCCGCTGGCGCCAGTCAGCAGGATATGGGCTTGAGCGACGTTCATGCGCTAGCCTCCATGCGCGATGAGGTGGGCATGGGCAAGCTGCGAAAGATGTCGCCGTAGAGCCGATAGAACTCGCGGGCTGCGCGCACGATGGCTTGTTGATCCTTGGGCTCGTCGACTCGGTCCATCAACATCGCAAAGTGCGCCGTGTGTTCCTGATCGATCTGGCCGTGCGAGCGTAGGTAGCTAAACGCCGAGTCGGGCAGGGCCAGCGGCCGCTGAATCGCATCGGCCGCCTGTAAGGCCAAAGCGACGCTGGTGCCCTCGAGCACATGCACCATGCCAAAAAAGCCCAAAGGATTGCCCTGGGTCGTGATCTTGTAAGCATGGCCCACCATGTCAGCAGTCGCCTTCGAGGGCTGGCCTGAACGGACACGTTCGGCATCTTCGCCGCAGGCCCGGATATCGTTCAGTATCCATTCATCATGGCCCGACTCCTCCTCGATGTATTCGTCGAGGGCTTGTTCCAGCCACTTCTGATGCGGCCTCAGTGCGGCCTTCGTGGCACGCAGCAGCGGTACCGTGTGTTTGACATGGTGATAGGCCTCGGTCAGAAAAGCCAGGTAACTCGGCAAGGACACCTCCGCGCGTTGCAGCACGCCTTGGATGATGGGCGTTGCAATCAGGCTGCCTCGGGCGGCGGCGGTCTCAGCGACCAGTTGGGTATAAAAGCTCATGATGATCTCAGGCGGTGGTTGTGCAAAGGGCGTTATGCGCTGGCGCATGGGCCGCCAGGATGGATGCGCGGCGTGGCCGGCCATTGGCGGTGGCGTAGCCGCTTTGGGTATGAAAACCATCGTTGGCCCGTACCCATTGGCTGACTCGCGCATAGTCCGGCAGCGTGGCGTTGGCCCGATCAATGGCTGCCTGCAGGTCTTTATCCGATATGTCGGGCTGTGTGGCCCAAATCACCGCCCAGAGGCTGGGCTCGCCGTCACCGAAGACCACCGCCTGAAGGATGTGCGTCTGGCTGGTAAGCGCGGTCTCGACCCATTCAGGGGAGATATTGCGGCCGTAGGCGCTGATCAGAATGTTCTTCTTGCGGCCCCGTATGTACACATAGCCATCCGCATCCACCTCCCCCAGATCGCCGCTGGGCCACCATTGGGGCATCGGTTCTGTCTGCCCCAGATAGGCGGCCATCAGGCTGCCTTTGATTTGAATCTCTCCGTCCGAACCCAGGCGTAGCTGGCTGTGAGGGAGCGCGCGCCCCACGCTGCCTGGCCGCTGCGCGCCCGGTAGATTAAGTGTCTGCACCGAAGCGCCTTCACTCAGGCCATAGCCCTCGAAGGCGGGAATCCCCAAGGCGTGCGCGTCTGCCAACAGTGGCGCGCCCACCGCGGCACCGCCCGCGGCGACAAACTTTAGGCAGCTGGGCGCAGTTTGTCGGCTCTGCTTTAAGTAGGCGCACCACGCGCGCAGCATTTGCGGCAGCACGATCAGGCTGTGCGGCTGATGCGCCTGCACTGCTGCATGCAAGCGGGCTGGATCGAATTGGGAAGAGCCGGCCCAACCCAGCTCGGTCATTGGTAGGGCAATCAGCGTGGCGCCTTGGCGGCGGGCAGCCATCTGTCCGGCTACGTTTTCGAGCAGCACAGAATAGGGCAGCGCACTGAGATGGCGGGTGATGCCCAGGGGGCGCAGCGCTTGCACCACGCTATCGGCCACTTGTTCAAGATCGGCTTGTCGCAGGCATACGCCCTTGGGCGTACCGGTGCTGCCTGAGGTGTAGGTGATTTTCCGGGTGTCCCGTGGATAGGTCCTCGCTCCAGGCTGCAGGCGAGCTACGTGCAAGAGCTTGTCGGCTACGCGCATATCGCTCCAGCCCAGCTCGCCCCAAGCGGCGCTTACCGAGGGCTCGGCGATCAGCGTATCGACGCCCGCCGATTGCAAGGCCAGCCGGATCTGCTCAGCCGAAAAGAAGAGGGGCAAGGGACTGTGAATCAACCCGGCCTGTGCACAGGCCTCGTCGATTGCCACGAAAGCGGCGCCGTTGTCCAGCAAGCTCGCCACGACCCGGCTGCCGATACGGCGCAGCACCGCCTGCACCGCTTGCTGGACCTGGTGCAGTTGGTCTGCTGACCAGCTGCGCGAACCGTCTTGAATAAGGGCTTGCATCAGGCAATCTGGCGTCGGCTCAGCCGACTCAGTGCCAGGTCGATGCGGCCGGCCACGACCACCGGATGGTGTTCGTAGTAGCTTCCCCAGGACTGGGCCTGCGGCCCGAGCCGCGCGGGATCGGCTGCGCCCAGGGCCACTGGGGCGATGCCCAGTCGTACAAAAAAGTGCTGTAGCTCTTGAGTCAGGGTGCTGCTCACCCATTGCAGACCCAGACCTGCCAGGTGCAGACCGATGAGCCTGATCAAGCGCGTGCCAGCACCCGATTGCTCCGAGGAGAGATGACCCACCTCCGCAATGCGTCCCCTCGGAACTGAAGCGTCGGTCGGGATCAAGGACTCGATGGGCTCACTGAGATAGCTCTCCAGAAACAGTGGCCCGGAACTGGCGATCCGATAACCGGCGGCAGCGGCAATCTGTCCCGACCCATCGCTCAGGCTCAACAGAACCGGCGCATACTGTTGAATCGAAGCGCCATAGTTTTTTTTGTAGACCCGATGGATGAACTGCTCCACCTGCTCTCGATCGGAGCTGCCGGGTGGGTGCACCGTCAAAGGCATTGCCCCATCCAGCCTCCCTGGTGAGCGTGGCTGGGGGCGCGATGGAGCATCAAGTCTTGCCAAAGCGGACATTTCGGATCCTTCGTCGTTCATAGGTACAGGCCTGTGGAAACGATTCTGATGGCGCAGGATTAAGGCAAAATTAAGCAGGGCATGAAGACATCGGGCGCGCTCGGCCTGCGTACCCCGGGCTGTTTGGGGCGTCCCTCATGAAATCCTGAAGGAGACTCTTCGTATGGCGTCTTTTCATAAGAGTTTGGGAGCCAGTGCAGCGGTGCTCTCGCTGCTGATGGCGGCGGCCGCACAAGCCCAAACCGACTGCAATCCCCCGCCCGCCGATGTGGCGCGTCTGGTCGAGATTCGCCCCGGTTTTCACCGGGTGGCTGGCCCCTTGGCCGAGTTCGACCCTTGCCATCGATCGGTGCAGTTGTCCATGCCGGGCTTTTTTGCCGACAAGTTGGGCGAAAAGCCCCCGTTGATGATCATTGCGCATGGGGGCGGCGGCCCCGGGAGCGCCGAACAGGAGATGGTGCGGCGGATGAATGCGCGCGGCGTGGCCACCCTGTTGTACGACGCTTACGAGCTCAACGGCTTTCGCTACCGCGGCACCCTGCTTTTTTTGACCGGGGCCACTAACGAGTCTCGCCAGCGCATGATCTTCAAGGCCACGCTGGGCGCCTACCATTGGGCCCGCCAGCATCCGCGTGTGGACACCTCGCGCCTGTTCATCCATGGCCTGTCCAATGGCGGCAGCGTTGCCTTGAACATGGCTGCCGTGGTTGACCCGGCCCATGTCCGGGCTGTTTTTTCAGAAGGGGCTCCTGCGGCCGGCATCGGCATGCCCGATCAGATTCGGGTGCCGCTGAAGATGATCTTCGGCAAGCTCGACAACTATGGCGGCAAGACCGAAGACGACTGGATGCATCTGCGCACCGACCCTTGCATGCTCAGTCAGCCGGCCCAGGATGCGGCGCCGGGCACCACACAACGCTGCAGCCTGCGTGCCAATCCAACGGCGCAAAGCCTCTCGCCTCAGCAGTGGGGCGATCAGCTCAAAGCAGAGGGCCAGCCCCTCGAATTTTGGTTCTACGACGATGCGGCGCACGGAATCTTTGCCGGCGCTGGCGCCATTGACCGCGGCATGCGTACCTATGGCTCGGGCCCGACCGCTCTGCGGCGCTATGGCTGGATCGGCGCAAGCCCGGATGCAGCCAACCGCTTCACCGCCGACCTGATGAAGATCATCAAGGCCACGTATCCCTGAGCGCGTGGCCCCGTGGCCGGGCCTTCAGCTGGCCGTCGTTCCTTGGTGGGCATGCAGGCGCCACCGTTGGTCGGCGTCGCAGGCCCAGACCGTCATGAAGTGGCTGTTGACTTGCCTGTCCTGACCCTGGCGATGAATGGCTGCACTCATGCGACCGGTGACCACGGCGGCCTGGTCCGACAGGCGGTGCACTTGGAGATCGCTGAAGCTCACCGCCAGGTAGCGCAGCGCGCCACTCCTGATGCTGTCGAGATAACTTTCCCGGCTGTCACGCCCGCCGGTGGAGTGCACATACACCAGACCCGGGGCCATCAAGTTGCCTAAGGCGTCTGTGTCGTTGGCGATCAGGGCGGCGCGGCGCTTGGCTTCGGCCAGCAAGGCGGGGTGTTCGTGTTTCATCGCGGATCCTCTGTCTTGCAGGCAATGGCGGTCAGGTTTCTAGAGTTGATCAATCGTCGTTGACACCGGGGCCGATGCTTGTGGCTCGTCGTTGAGCGAAAACCGCTCGTTGGTGCGGGTGTAGAAGCTCGCGCCAAAACGGGCCACGGGACTGTACTGGCGCAAATTGACGCGCCAGGCCTGGGTGTCGATCAATCCGTCTCGTGCCGCCAGCCATTTGATGCGGCCGATGAACACATAGCGGCTGTCGGTTTCCAGCTTTTCATGCAGCACGCACTCAAAGGCGACCGGCGATTCGGCGATGCGCGGGGGCTTGACGCGGCGGGCGGGTACCGCGGTCAGGCCCACTTGGGTCAGCTCGCTCACATGCGATGGAAAGGCTTGGCCGCAGTCATGCATCTTTTGCGCCATGGGCTCATCGGACATGTGCACCACAAATTCGCCGTTGTGCAGAATGTTGGCGGCGGTGTCTTTCAGGCGCCCGTCCTTCAGGCGGTTGATGCTGATCATCAGGATGGGTGGATCCTCACCGACCATATTGAACATGGAAAAGGGCGCCGCATTGGCCACCCCCTGAGGCCCCAGGGTGGTCACCAGCGCGATCGGCCGGGGCACGATCAGGCTGGCCATCAGCTTGTAGCGCGGGTAACTGTCGAGTTGTTCGAAATCCACTTCGGTCATGTGAGCCTTTTTGGGGGAGCGGGCCGCCTCAGAAAAAAACGGGCCACCCGCAGGTGGCCCTGGTTGCTACGCGATCCCCGATCAGGCGATCACTTCGACCTTGGCCTTTTTGGCCACAGCGCTCCAAGTGCTGATCTGCGAGCGGATGAGCTTGACGAACTCGTCGCCCACCACCGGGGTTTTGCGTGGCAGGGTCTGCAGCTCTTCCAGACGCGACATGATATCGGGCTTGCTCATGATCTCGGGGATCAGCGCGGTCAGCCTTTGCACGATGGGCGCCGGGAGATTTTTCGGACCCGACAGGCCCAACCACTGCGAGCCTGTGAGCGAGGGAAAGCCCACTTCGGCGAAGGTGGGGATGTTGGAGAAGGCCGGCAGACGCGCGGGCGTGGAGATGGCCAGCGCACGCAGGGTGCCGCCCTTGAGCGCGGCGGTGTTGGTGGTGATGGGGTCAAACAGGCTGTCGATCTGGCCGCCGAGCAGGTCCTGCATGGCCGGTGCGCTGCCCTGGTAGGGCACATGGTCGTGCTGCGGTGCCGGGCCCTCAAGCTTGAGCAGCTCGCCGTAGAGGTGGTTGGCCGAACCGATGCCCGAGGAGCCGTAGCGCACCGGACGGGTTTTGGCAGCAGCCATGTATTGCGCCATGGTCTGAAAAGGCGACTGGGCCCGAACCAGCAGCGTCATCGGCGCCTCCACCAGCATGCCCATGTGGGTAAAGTCACCCACCGGATCGAAGGGCATGGTGTTGCGCGTGGCGGTGGCGTAAATGTGCACCGAGGCGTGGCTGACCAGCAGGGTGTAGCCATCGGCCGCTTGCTTGGAGGCCAGGTCGGTGCCGATCAGGCCGCCGGCCCCGGGCTTGTTGTCGACCACCACGGTCTGGTTCAGGGCCTGTGACAAGTGCGGCGCCATCAGACGGGCCACCGTGTCGACCAGACCGCCGGGAGGGTACTGCACCATCAAGCGAATCGGTCCTCGAGTGGGCCAGGCACTTTGCGCATGTACCCAGGGGGCAGCCAGGGCGGCCGTACCGGCGGCCAGTAGTTCACGACGCTTCATGAAAAAATCCTTTCGTTGTCGAAGTTTTGGGTTGGAGCAAAATCAGCAGGCCTGCAAAGAACCAGCGAGGTGCCCCTGCATGAACGATGCCAGCCAAACGGCCCGGGCAGCTCACCTGCCGCACCCTGGTGGTGCGCCAGGATCAAGAGTGTGCACCAAGTAAGTGCAAACCGTCCATTTGCTGAAAGAAAGCCCCGATGCCTTCCCATCGAAGCCACCGCCTGCTGCTGATCAATCCCAACACCAGTGCCTCGACCACCGAGCGTTTGCTGCAGGTGCTCACGCCATGTTTGCCGTCTGATTGGGTTCTTGACGCGCACACTGCGCGCTTTGGTGCCAGCTATATTGCCTGTGAGGCCAGCCATGCGGTGGCCGCACATGCCCTGCTCGAGCGCTGGGCCGAGCAAGTCTCACCGCCCCGGCAGCAGCCACGGGGCGTACTGATTGGCTGTTTTGGCGATCCGGGTCTGTTTGCGCTGCGTGAATGCAGCGCCTGCCCGGTCACCGGACTGGCAGAGGCCTCTTTCATCGAGGCGGCCCTGCACGGCCCCTTTGCGATCGTCACCGGTGGCCAGCGTTGGCAGCCCATGCTGCAGCGCCTGGCCCAGTCTCTGGGTTATGGCGAAAAGCTGCTGCACATCGAGACGGTGGCGCCCAGCGGCGCCGAGCTCCTGGCCGACCCGGACATGGCCTTGCGCTGCCTGGCCCAGGCCTGCCGCGAGGCGGCGCAGCCGGGTGTCAAGGCCTTGATTCTCGGCGGGGCGGGCCTGGCCGGCTATGCGCAGGCGCTGCAGCCGCACATCAACCTGCCCTTGATCGACAGCGCGCAAGCCGGCTTGAACGTGATCCTGAAAGGGCGGGCCCCGCCAGCCCTTTCCTCCGAAAACCGCTTTCACGCCCAGTGGTCGGATGTGCGCCTGAGCACGGGCGTTTGAGCTCAGTTACTCCGACCTTGTGCGCAGGGGGCGCTCCCGTCCCCTGACCCGCCAACTTCCAAGACAAGGCCATCCGGGAGCCCTTGCGCTGCGGGCGAGTCTTTTCCGGCAGCAAGTGCGCTAGGCAAACTGATGGCCTCGATGCTGCTCTTTAAGGTGATCGGCCAGACGCAGGGCCAGGGCGACCAGCGTCAGGGTGGGGTTGGCGTAGCCGCCTGAGGGGAAGACCGAGCTGCCGGCCACATAGAGGTTATCGGATCCAAAAACGCGACACTGCGGATCGACCACGCCCTGGCGGGCGTCGGCATGCATACGGGTGGTGCCCATGAGATGGTGCGATCCCATGGGGCGCTCCAGATGCGGCGAGCCGTCTTTCTCCAAGAAGCGCTCGACATGGCCCAAGCCTGCTTTTTCAAGTCCACGGGCAAACAGGCTTTGAGCGCGCAGGGTTTGCGCGACATCCTCCTCAGGCCAGTGCCAGTGCACCTGGAGCTGGGGCCGGCCCAGGGCGTCGAGGCGTTCGCCCAGATCGACGCGGTTTTCGGGTCGCGGGGTTTGCTCCATGCTGTGCCACAACTCCACCCGGGTGAAGAGACCGTCGGGTCGCTTGAGCTGCGACCAGCCGCCGTGTCCGATGCCGTAGGCGGTCGACTGTCTTCCGGTTGCTGCGCGCGCGGCCACGCGCAGCACATAGTCCAGACCACAAGCGAGGTGCCACAGTTGGCGCAGGCTCTGCTTGAGCCCCGGTACCGGCTGAGCCTCTTGCGCGCGGCGATGCAGCAGCTGGTACCGGCGCAGCGTATTGAAGGCTTCGATGGCCCGGTCTTGTCGCGCCGGCGGCCTCGGAAACAAAAAGCAGTTGATGTTGCTCACATGCTCCCGCGCCTGCAACTGGGGCGAGAGCTTGAGATAGCCCATCACGTAGGCGCCGCGACGGTGCCTGAGGTCATAGAGGCCCAACTGCTCGAGCACGCGACCGTGCGCTGGAATCAGATAACCGCTGCGGCCCTGCAGATGATCGTGGTAGTAGCGCCCCACCAGACGGTGGGCGTTGCCCAGGGCCACGCCGTCCGGGCCCTTCGAGAGCAGCAAGAGGCGCGCGTTCTCATAGCCACCGGCAGCCACCACCACGGTGCGAGCGCGCATCTGCCAGGGCCGGGCGCCCGGGCTGCTCAGGCGCACCTGCTCCACCCGGCGGCCGCTGCCATCGGTCAGCAATTCGGTGGCGGTGGCGTGGGTGTAGACGGTGATGTTCGGCGCCTCCATCACTTGCTGGCGATGGCGGTTGGTAAAGATTTCGAACGGGGTGAAATGAAACATCCCGCTTTCCAACCCCGCGCTCTGCAGCCTCAGCGCCCGGGCGTCGGCCTCCTCCCAGGGGCCGGGGCTGTAATCGCACAGACTGCCGCCACAGACTTCCTGCGCCCGCTGGTAGTAAGGCATCAGTGTCTCGCGCGTGAAGGGCCAGCCGCTGTGGGGCACCCAGGGCCGGTGTTCAAAGTCGATTTCATCGAACATCGCGTGCCGCAGACCTTTTTCGCCTGGAGCCAGGTCGATGCACCAGACATTGGCATTGCCGCCAAACTGACGCCGGTTGACTTCGATCGAGGGCTTGATGCCGCCCCAACTCACGGCATCCGCCAAGGCCTGCACTTGGCGGTCGTAGACCAGCCCGCCGCTTTCCAGCAGGGCCACGCGCAAGGGACTGCCGGCCCACTCGCGTGCCAGGCTGATACCCGCAGGACCTGCGCCGATGATGCAAAGATCACACTCCAGACTCGTCCCGCCTAAGGTTCGTGCGTCGATGTGCATGTGTCCCCCTCTGTGCCGATGCGGCAGGGGCATTTTTGGCGGTGGCCTCTGGTGGGCGGCAGCGCAACCGTCAGAATCAGAGCCTGGCCCACCCGGCCCCGGGTGCTTGTCTGACACCGGTCAAGCGCCCTGTCGCCTTGACCCAGCGCCTTCTTGCGCGTCCGGCCGGGCCCGCGCGATATCAGGGCCGCGCTACAGCCTGTGCGCTGCTGCGCGCGACAGGGGTCGTGGCCGCCGGTGCGGCCGGCAGTTCGGGGGCGGGCGCGGCCACCGGCCGACCCAGCACGTCGAGCAGCCTTGCATCGCGCGACTTGCCGATCGGCGCGGCGGCCTGGCCCTTCTGTACAGCCGCCAGATCTTCTTCGCTGGGGTACTGGCCCAACAGCACATAGTCGAAGACGCGGCGGGCAATGGGGGCGGCGTGCGCAGCGCCAAATCCGGCGTTCTCGACCACCACGGCCAGGGCGATCTGCGGCGCATCAACTGGGGCGAAGGCCATGTAGAGCGAATGGTCCCTCTGATGCTCTTCGAGTTTGCTCGCGTTGTATTTTTCCTTCTGGCCGATCGAGACCGCTTGTGCAGTCCCCGTCTTACCGGCGCTCAGGTAAGGGGCGCCGGCAAACACGCGTGCCGAGGTGCCCTCCTGCGTCACGCTGGCCAGCGCCCGCTTGATGAGCGCCACATGCTCGGGCTTGTAGTTAAGCTCCACGGGCGGCGCAGGTCTGACCTCCTGGACCTTGCGGCTGACGCTGTCCTGGGTGGCCATCACCAGATGCGGGCGGTGCTGCACGCCGCCCTGGGCCAGCGTGGCGGTGGCCTGGGCCAGTTGCAGCATCGTGAAGGTGTTGTAGCCCTGGCCTATGCCCAGCGAGATGGTTTCGCCGGCATACCACTTCTGCTGCTCCGGCCGTCTGTAGGTCTTGCGCTTCCACTCCTGGCTGGGCAGAACGCCTCGCACTTCGCCGAGCACATCGATGCCGGTCAACTGCCCAAAGCCCAGGGGCTTCATGAAGTCGGCAATCGCATCGACCCCCATCTCATTGGCCAGGGTGTAGTAGTACACATTGCTCGACCGCACGATGCTCAGGTGCATGTCGACCGACCCGACGCCATCGCCATGGCTGCGGAACTGATGGCCGCCAAAGGACCACACCCCGCCGTCGTAAACGACGGTGCTTGCATTGCGCTTGCCGGTGCTCAGTGCCGCCAGCGCCATGAAGGGCTTGTAGGTCGAGCCGGGCGGGTAGGTGCCTCGCAGCGCCCGGTTGAGCAGGGGCTTGTCAATCGATTCGTTGAGCGCGGCCCAGCTCTCGCTGTCGATGCCCTCGACGAACAGATTGGGATCGAAGGTTGGTTTACTCACGAAAGCCAGCACCTGCCCATTGCGCGGGTCGATGGCCACCAGCGCGCCGCGCCGCTGGCCAAACATGTCCTCGATCAGCCTTTGCAGCTTGATGTCGATCGATAGCTGCACGGTGTCGCCGGGCGTGGCCGGACTGCTGGCCAGGCGTCGCACGGCCCGTCCGCCTGCTGAGGTTTCTATTTGTTCCACCCCGGTGATGCCGTGCAGCTGCTTTTCGTAGGCCTGCTCGATACCCAGTTTGCCGATGTAGTCGGTGCCGCGGTAATTACCGAACTCGTCTTCTTGCTCGATGCGTTCTTTTTCTTTGGGGTTGATACGGCCGATGTAGCCCACCACATGGCTGCCGAGTTCGCCAAAAGGGTAGTTGCGAAACAGTCGCGCCTTGATGTCCACACCCGGAAAGCGGTAGCGCTGTGCAGCAAAGCGAGCCACTTCCTCGTCGCTGAGTTTGGTGCGGATGGGAATGGACTCGAGGCTCTTGAATTCCTCGCGCAGGCGCTTGAAACGGCGCCGGTCACGGTTGCTGATCTCCACCACCTGGGACAGCGCATCGAGGGTTTCGTCCAGGCGCCCGACCTTGGAGGGCGTGATCTCCAGGGTGTAGGCCGAATAGTTGGTGGCCAGCACCACCCCATTGCGGTCGGTGATCAGCCCGCGATTGGGCACGATGGGCACGATAGCCGTGCGGTTGTTCTCGGCCTGCTCCTCATAGTGTTCGTGCCTGATGACCTGCAGATAGATCAGGCGCAGCGCGAGCAGCCCGAAACACAGAAGCACCACTGCGCTGGCAGCGACCACCCGGCTGCGGAAGCGCCCGATTTCTTCATCGACATTGCGCATCGGGGTCATGTCAGGGTCTTCAGAGCGGGCGGTTGAGGTCGGGGTCGGGCGCGCGCCGCTGAGGCATCAGGAGCACGATACTGGCCAGCGGCCACAGCAGGGCCTGCAGCAGCGGCGAGATCCAGAAGGTCCAGGGCGGCATACTGCCGCCACTGAACAGGCGCACCAGCAGTTCCAGCACATGCGCGGCCAGCATCAGGGGCAGCAGTTGCAGCGCCTGCGAGGGCACGGCAAACCACAGCACGCGGCGGTGGATCATGATCGAGAGAAAGCTCAGGGCGGTGTACGACAGTGCATGCTGGCCCAACAAGCCCGCCTGATGCACATCCATCACCAGCCCAAAGCAAAACGCGGCCAGCATGCCCACGCGCCGCGGCTGGTGGATGGTCCAAAACACCAGCACCAGGGCCAGCAGATCGGGCATCCAGGGCTCGCTACCGAGCATGGTCAGCAGCAGCGCTGCGATCAGGCTGCCCCAGATGAACAGCGGGCTGGCCGGCAACAGCAGTTGCTGCCCGGTGGGCATGATCATGAGCGCCCCCCCTTGCGCCCCGCCGGGCTGGTCTCTTGCGCGGGCGGCTGCGGCGGCAACTGGCTCTTCAAGGGCTTGAGCACCAGCAGGTGGCGCGCGGCCGAGACCTGACCGAGAGGCTGCGCGTAGATGCGGGCAAAGGCCGACTCGGCGCGCCGCATGATGCGCGTGACTCGTGCCACCGGCAGGCCCGGTGGGTAGATACCGTCGATGCCGCTGGTGGTGAGCAAGTCACCTTCTTGCAGGTCGGCATTGGCCGCCATGAAGCGCAGCTCCAGACCCTCTTCAGAGGGCTCGCCGTAGGCCACGCTACGCAGGCCGGTGCGGGCGTTAAGCACCGGGATCGTCAGCTCGCGGTCGATCAGCAGCGTGACCTCGCTGACCAGCGGGTGGACGCGTGTGACCTGTCCGACCACTCCGGCCGAGTCGATCACCGGCGAGCCGACCTCCACGCCGGCCGCCAGCCCTTTGTCGATGATGACCTTGTACGAATACGGATCGGCCGCTTGGTAGATAACTTCGGACGCCTGTGCCGGGCTGCTCAGACGCTGCCGCAGTTCGAGCAGCTGGCGCAGTTGTTGGTTTTCCTGGGTGAGCTGCTCTACCTGACCGGCGCGCAGCAGTTGGCGCGCCAACTCCTTGTGCGCCTCCTGGGCCTGTCCCTGCGCCTGGTCTAGGCTGTCGAAATGGCGGCCCAGGGCCTCCAGTGCGCGGCCCGGTTGCAGGGCCAGCCATTGCAGCGGATACAGGGCGGTGGCCAGCGCCGAGCGCAGGGGATCGATCACGCCCAGCCGCGCATCGGCCACCATCAGGAACACGGCCAGTGCGCTGAAGACAAACAGGCGCGAGAGTGCCGAGGGGCCCTGCTTGAAAAACGGGGGCGGGGACCGGTCTATCGTTCCGAGGGGCATGGGTCGGGCGGGTCAGACGCCGCCGGTCGCGGCGCGCGCGCTCACTCCGAGGTGAAGATAGACCCCAGTCGCTCCATGCGATCGAGGGCGATGCCACAGCCGCGCACCACACAGGTCAGGGGGTCTTCGGCCACCAGCACGGGCAGGCCGGTTTCTTCGCTGAGCAGGCGGTCGAGATCGCGCAGCAGCGCGCCGCCGCCGGTGAGCATCATGCCGCGATCGGCGATGTCGGCACCCAGTTCGGGCGGTGTCTGCTCCAGGGCATTCTTGACGGCTGAGACGATGTTGTTGAGCGGGTCGGTCAGCGCCTCGAGGATCTCGTTGCTCGAGATGTTGAAGCTGCGAGGCACTCCTTCGGAGAGGTTGCGGCCCTTGACTTCCATCTCGCGCACCTCGCTGCCCGGAAAGGCCGAGCCGATGTTCTTCTTGATGGCTTCGGCCGTGGGCTCGCCAATGAGCATGCCGTAGTTGCGCCGGATGTAGTTGATGATGGCGTCGTCAAACCGGTCGCCGCCCACCCGTACGCTGCCTTTGTAGACCATGCCGCCGAGGGAGATGACGCCCACCTCGGTGGTGCCCCCGCCGATGTCCACCACCATCGAGCCCGAGGCCTCACTGACCGGCAGGCCAGCGCCGATGGCGGCGGCCATGGGCTCTTCAATCAGGTACACCTCGGAGGCGCCGGCACCCAAGGCCGACTCGCGGATGGCGCGGCGCTCCACCTGTGTCGAGCCGCAGGGCACGCAAATAATGATGCGCGGGCTGGGCCGAAACAGGCTGCGCGGGTGCACCATCTTGATGAACTGCTTGAGCATCTGCTCGGTGACGGTGAAGTCGGCGATCACGCCGTCCTTCATGGGGCGGATGGCCTCGATATTGCCCGGCACCTTGCCCAGCATGGCTTTGGCCTCGTGGCCGACGGCTTGTATGGTTTTCTTGCCTTGGGGGCCGCCCTCATGGCGTATAGCCACCACAGACGGCTCGTCCAGGACGATACCCTGTCCACGCACAAAGATCAGGGTGTTGGCTGTGCCCAGGTCGATCGCCAGGTCGGTGGAGAAGTACCGGCGGAAGGATTCAAACATGTCAGAGGTCCGTTGCAGGCGGTCCGCTGTCTGCCCGAGCGGCCGCACCATCAGAAGGGGGTCTTGTGGGCCCGGCCGCTGCTGCCTCGTTGGACCCGCCGATGGCGTGCCTTCAACCGAGGCGCGGACGCACCGTGCGCCGAAGGCGGGATAATACCCCAAGGACCGGTGCCCACGGGCCTTGGCAGCAGGCTTTTGCACCGGATTCACACCCACCCGTCCGCTCTGGCCGGGGGCCCCAGGGCCCGCCCGGAGGGCCTTGATTGCTACGGTTTTTATGGCACTGACCGCCCAAGATATTTCGCGCGTGGCGCACCTGGCCCGCCTGGAGTTGCAACAGCAGGAAAGCGAGCGCGCCCTCGCGCAGATCAACGGCTTTTTCAAGCTTGTCGAGCAGATGGCCGCCGTCCCTACCGAGGGCATAGAGCCCATGGCCCACCCGGCCGAGCTGACCGGGGGCGTGGCCCTGCGGCTGCGCGACGACGCGGTGACCGAGCCCGACCAGCGACAGGCCAATCAGCAAAGCGCTCCGGCCGTCGAGCGCGGGCTGTTCCTGGTGCCTCGGGTGATCGAATGAGCTTGTCTGACCCCCTGCATGAAATGGGCGTGGCCCAGCTGGCTGCCGGCCTGCGGGCGCGTGCCTTCTCGGCCCTTGAGTTGGCCCGGCTCTGCATCGCCCGCGCCGAGCAAGACCACACGGGCAGCTTCCTGGCTTTGAACCCCGAGGTCACCTTGGCGCAAGCGCGCGCCAGCGATGCGCGGTTGGCCGCTGGCCAGGCCGGCCCGCTGGAGGGCGTGCCGGTGGCCCACAAGGATATTTTTGTCACCCGCGACTTTCCCACCACCGCCGGATCCAGGATGCTTGAGGGCTACCGCTCGCCCTTCGATGCCACCGTGGTTGCGCGTCTGGCCCAGGCCGGTATGGTCACCGTGGGCAAGCTCAACTGCGACGAATTTGCCATGGGCTCGGGCAATGAGAACAGCGCCTATGGGCCGGTCAGGAACCCTTGGGACACGGCCCGCGTGCCCGGCGGTTCTTCAGGCGGCAGCGCTGCGGCGCTGGCCGCCCGTCTGGTGCCCGCGGCCACCGGCACCGATACCGGCGGCTCGATCCGTCAGCCGGCCAGCTTTTGCGGCATCACCGGAATCAAGCCCACCTATGGCCGCGCCAGTCGCTACGGCATGATTGCCTATGCCTCCAGCCTCGACCAGGGCGGGCCCATGGCCCGCAGCGCCGAAGACTGCGCGCTCTTGCTCAGCGCCCTGTGCGGTCCCGACCCCGACCGCGATTCCACCTCGCTGGATCTGCCGGCCGAAGACTTCACGGCCTCGCTCGGCGCAGACCTCAAGGGCCTGCGTATTGGCTTGCCCCGGGAATTTTTTGGCCAAGGCCTGGCCCCGGGCGTACGTTCGGCGGTCGAGGCCGCGCTGGCCCAGCTGCAAAAGCTCGGCGCCCTTCTGGTGCCCATCAGTCTGCCGCGCACCGAACTGGCCATACCCGTTTACTACATCATTGCGCCGGCCGAGGCCAGCTCCAACCTCAGCCGCTACGACGGCGTCAAGTTTGGCCACCGCGCCCGCGATTACACCGACCTGGAGAGCATGTACAAAAAGTCGCGTGCCGAAGGCTTTGGCAGTGAGGTCAAGCGCCGCATCATGACCGGCACTTATGTGCTCAGCCACGGCTACTACGACGCCTACTATCTACAGGCGCAGAAGATCCGGCGGCTGATTGCGCAGGATTTTCAGGACGCCTTTGCGCAGTGCGATGTCATCGCCGGCCCGGTGGCCCCCACCGTGGCCTGGGAGATGGGTCAGAACGCAAGCGATCCGGTGGCCGACTACCTGGCCGACATCTTTACCCTGCCCGCCTCGCTGGCGGGCTTGCCCGGCATGAGCGTGCCCGCCGGTGTGGGCGAGCACAGCATGCCCGTGGGACTGCAACTGATCGGCAACTACTTTGCCGAGGCGCGTCTGCTCAATGTGGCGCACCGGTTTCAGCAAGTCACGGACTTCCACCTTGGAAAGCCGAGGGGGGTCTGACATGTCCGGCAAACTCGTCCACGGCTATGAGGTGGTGATCGGCTTTGAAACCCACGCCCAGCTTTCCACCCAGAGCAAAATTTTCAGCCGCGCCCGCGTAGCCTTTGGTGCCGAGCCCAATACGCAGGCCTGCGCGGTAGACCTGGCCTTGCCCGGCACGCTGCCGGTGATGAACCGGGGTGCGGTCGAGCGCGCCATTGCGTTTGGTCTGGCCGTCAACTCGAGGGTGGCCGAGCGCAGTATTTTTGCGCGAAAAAATTATTTTTATCCCGACCTGCCCAAGGGCTACCAGATCAGCCAGTTTGAAATTCCGGTGGTGCAAGGCGGCGAGGTGTCGTTCTATCTCGGTGACGAGAAAAAAACCGTGCGCCTGGTGCGCGCTCACCTCGAAGAAGACGCTGGCAAATCGCTCCACGAAGACTTTGTGGGCATGAGCGGCATCGACCTCAACCGCGCCGGCACGCCGCTGCTGGAAATCGTGACCGAGCCCGATATTCGCAGCAGCGAAGAAGCGGTGGCCTACGCCAAGGAGCTGCACAAGATCGTCACCTGGATCGGTATTTGTGATGGCAATATGCAGGAGGGGAGTTTTCGGTGCGATGCCAATGTGTCGGTGCGCAGGCCCGGCGCGCCGCTGGGCACGCGCCGCGAGATCAAGAACCTGAACTCCTTCAAGTTCATGCAGCAGGCCATCGACTTTGAAGTGCGCTGGCAGATCGAACAGATCGAAGACGGCCACAAAATCGTTCAGGCCACCGTGCTGTTTGACCCCGACACCGGCGAGACCCGCGCCATGCGCACCAAGGAAGACTCGGCCGACTACCGCTACTTCCCCGACCCGGACCTGCCGCCGCTGGTGATCGAGCGCGAATGGGTGGAGCGCGTGAAGAACGGGATGACCGAGCTGCCGCGCGTCATGGCCGAGCGCTTCGTCAAGGACTACGCCCTGCCTGAGTACGACGCCACCACGCTGACCCAAAGCAAGGCCATGGCGGCCTACTTCGAAGCCACGGCGCAAGCCTGTGGGCAAGCCAAGCTGGCCAGCAACTGGATCATGGGCGAGATCTCGCGCCGCCTGAACGCCAGCGAAGGCAGCTTCGAAAGCGTACCCGTCAGCGCCGCCCATCTCGGCCAGCTGATCTCACGCATCACCGACAACACCATCAGCAACGCCGCCGCCAAGCAGGTGATGGACGTGCTGTGGAACGAAGGCGGTGAGGTGGACGTCATCATCGAGGCCAAGGGCCTCAAGCAGATGAACGACAGCGGCGAACTCGAAAAAATCATTGACGAAGTGCTGGCCGCCCACCCCAAGAACGTCGAGGAATACAAGGCCGGCAACGCCAAGGCCCTCAACGGCCTGGTCGGGCCGATCATGAAGGCCAGCAAGGGCAAGGCCAATCCGCAGCAGGTCAATGAGTTGCTGAAGAAGAAGCTGGGGTGATTCCCCAGGCCCTTCTTGGGAAAGGAGGGCCACTCTTATCGATTCCCCGGACCTGCGATCACACAGCCAATAGCTTGCCGTGCAAGGGTCGGAGCCTTGACCGAGGCCGATCAATTAGCATTATTTAAAGATCGCGCCGGCCAGCATCCCACAAAATTCTCCCGTTGCAGCAGATTTCTGCCGAGCCCGCTTTGCATTTAAGGGGCTGCATCTTGCGCCTCCGTCCACACCGGGGTCCCACGGAACCTCTCGGAATCAGGCGCCGGGCATGGAAAAGATCTTTTCCCATCCGACTTGCTCAATCTGTACGTCAACGAAGCCCCTCGGCGACGAGGGATTCCTCAAGTCTGAGCTCATTGGAGAAAAAATGAAAAAATGGTTAGCCATCGTATTGATTGCAGGTGTCTCTGCCGGGTGTACGCATACGCAGGTTCTGGTCAAGGATGCGGCCGATGACAAGTTAACCTGCACGGAAGTGGCCACGCAAACGGCGGAGGTAAAGTCCATCTTGCGCAGCATTGATGACAAGACTGGCTTTTCAGGACGCAATGTTGCGATGGGCATCTTCTTTTGGCCTGGCGTTGTTGTTAACCAACTCAATGCAGCCGATGCCCGGAAAGCGGCCAACAGTCGTCTGGGGGTTCTTGCCGACCTGGCCAAAGAAAAGAAGTGCCCTTAGCCGATGCAGAGGTAGCCGCTGCGGCGGCGACCATGGTATGGGGATCGGTCAACGATGGCCCGGCTCTTCTGGAGCGCCAGGTCGGTGCCAAGGGCGCCTTTGGACTCTGGATGTAAAGTACCCGTTTTGCCACTTAAAACAGGTTCCTGATGTCGACCACCCTTTCCACCGCATCGCTTCCCGTCTTCATCCAATTTTTGGGCAATCTGCGTCACTTGCTCGTCAAGGCCCAGGCCGATGTGGCCGCCCGTGGCTATGACGAGCAGGCCCTGGTGCAGTACCGGCTCGCGCCGGATATGCTGCCCTTCAAGAGCCAGATTTTTATTGCCTGCGATGCAGCCAAGTTGTGTGCGGCGCGCATCACCGGGCTCGACGCGCCCAAGTACGACAACGTGGAGAATACGCTGGCCGAGTTGATCACCCGCGTCGACAACACGGTGGCCTGGCTCAAGACAGTGCCCGCGGGCGCGCTCGATGGGCTGGAGGCCAAGGAAATCACCTTCCCGGTGGGCAAGACCGGCAGCCGCACCATGACGGCCGAGGCTTATGTCAAGACTTGGGCGCTGCCCAATGTGTTTTTCCACATCACCACGGCTTACAACATCCTGCGCCACAACGGCGTGGCCCTTGGTAAGAGCGATTTCCTGGCGGGCGCCTGAGGAAGCTTCTTTTGGAGCGCCGCCCTCGGCGCGAGGCCTCAAACCCCGTAGCGATCGCGGTAGGCTTGTACCTGCGGCAAGTGAGCGGCTAGCGCGCCTAACCCCCCCTGCGCGGCCAGATAGGCCAGCAAGTCCTCCAGCCGCGCAATCGCACACACCTGCAAACCTAGGGTGTTTTGCACATATTGCACCGCGCTGTGCGGCACATCGCGCGTGGAACCATCGACTTGTTTTTCGGTGGCCATTTCCTGACGGTCCAGCGCGATGGCCACCGCGTGGGCCTGGGCGCCGGCGGCCTCAATCAGGGCAATCGACTCACGCGCTGCTGTGCCGGCGCTCATCACGTCGTCGACGATGAGTACGCGCCCCTGGAGGGGCGCGCCCACCAGCGCACCGCCTTCGCCGTGGTCCTTGGCTTCCTTGCGGTTGTAGGCGAAGGGCACCGTTTTGCCCAGCCGTGCCAGTTCAATGCTGACCGCTGCGCCCAGGGGGATGCCTTTGTAGGCCGGGCCAAAGATCATGTCGAACTCAATGCCGCTTTGCATCAGGCGCTGGGCATAGAAGGCGGCGAGCCGACCCAGCTTGGCCCCGTCGTCGAACAACCCCGCATTGAAAAAGTAGGGGCTCATGCGGCCGGCCTTGGTTTTGAACTGGCCGAACTTGAGCACGCCGCAATCGAGCGAAAATTGCACGAAGTCCTGCGCCAGCGCATCGTGTGCGCCCGCTTTTGTCATGGGGATGTCCTTGTTCAAACTCACCAGCCTCAACCTCAACGGCATTCGTTCGGCCGCGCGCAAAGGCCTGCAGGCCTGGCTCGAAAAAGAGCGTCCGGATTGTATGTGCGTGCAGGAGCTCAAGGCCCAGCGGGCCGATGTGCAAGGCCAGTTTGAGCAGCTTGCTGGGTTGCAAGGGCATTTTCATTTTGCCGAGAAAAAGGGCTATTCAGGCGTGGCGGTTTACACCCGGCACGAGCCTTCGGAGGTGGTCACCGGCTTTGGTTCGGGCGAGTTTGACGCCGAGGGCCGTTATGTGGAGTTGCGCTTTGACCGGCCAGGCCGCAAAGCCGCCCCCAAGCTGTCGATCATCAGCTGCTACTTTCCCAGCGGCTCTTCCAGCCCCGAGCGGCAGGAGGCCAAGTTTCGTTTCCTGGCCGAGTTTTATCCGCACTTGCTGCAGCTCAAGGGGCAGCGCGAATTTATTTTGTGCGGCGATGTGAATATCGCGCACCAGGAGATTGACCTGAAGAACTGGAAAGGCAATCTCAAGAACTCAGGGTTTTTGCCGGAGGAGCGTGCCTGGATGAGCGCGCTCCTGCGTCGGGATACGCAGCAGGCCAATGAAGCGGCCGATGCACTGAATGCGGGGGCGGCCCGGCCGGGCATCGGGCTGGGAGCGGGCTTGGTGGATGTCTACCGGCGCCTGCAGCCCACCGCCACGGAGGAGGCCTACACCTGGTGGAGCAACCGGGGTCAGGCCTGGGCCAAGAATGTGGGCTGGCGCATTGATTACCACCTGGCCACTCCGGCGGTGGCTGCGCTGGCGCTCAGCGAGGCGGTGTACAAGGACGAGCGGTTTTCAGACCATGCGCCCCTGACGGTGGACTACCAGTTCGAGATTTGAGGGTCGGCCTCACACCAGACCCCGGACCATGCCCAGCGCCAGCGCCTCATCGGCCAGCAGGTACCAGTCGGCTTTGTGGACCTGCTCGCTCAGCTGCCCGTAACTGATCTGGGTGCCTTGCACCAGATCGTTGAAGGTCTGTTGTTCGAGCTTGCGGGCCACTTCCAGTTCAGCCAGGAAATCGTGGGCGCTGGTGGCGCAGACGTGTAAGGGGCCGCTGAAGCGGATTTCTTTTTCGATCTGCCACTCGTGAATGAGCAGAACAGCATCGCGGCTGAGGTAGCGCTGCGTCTGCGGAAAGGCGGCCATGATCATCACCCCGGCCGAGTACACCATGGCCTTGCCGACGAAGTACAGGTCCATCCCGGCCACCTCTCGGCACAGGCGGATTTCTTCGGCGATGCGGCGGGCCAGGTCGGCATCGCCGCCGGCGGTCGATAACTCCATCACCAGCGGATCACTGCGCCCGCGCAGCGGCTTGAGCTGATCGAGAAAGCGGCCGAGAAAGGCCTCGTCGACGGCGCCGTAGACGCGGATGGCCGGCTCCTGCACGAGGATGTCGGTCAGGCCTTTTAATTTGGGTTTTCTGGGCACGGGGGCGGGGCAGTCCGGTCTAGGCTGGCCGCTGCCCGGGCTGCGGGGCGTCGTGGCGACCGCCGTCGATCGCTTTATTCAGCCGGGCCGGGAAGGGCCAGCTCAGCGGCGGGACGGTCAGGCCTGGCGCAGTTTGTGGCGCCCGGCTGTGGCGCGGGTAGTCGGCCGCGGGACGCGACCGCTCTGGAGGCGGGGAGGTGAGCTTGAGCATCTGCTCACCATAGCCAAGCGGGGCCGCCGCGTCTGTCGGCTATAGCGCAAGCCTGTGTAGGCGGTCTTTGATGAGTCGACGGCCGTTTCAGCGGCCGAGGGCTCGTTCGTAGAGGGGCATGACCTGTGGGATGGCCGCTTCGATCTCGGCAATGCGCGTTGATCCGGCCGGGTGGGTGGACAGCCACTGCGGCGGCGCGCCTTTGCTGGCCGCCTGCATTTTGCGCCAGAGGCTCACGCCGGCCTGTGGGTTGTAACCGGCCCGCGCAGCCAATTCCAGGCCGACCAAATCGGCTTCGGTTTCATTGTCGCGACTGAACTTGAGCGTGAGCAACTCGGCGCCGTAATTGGTCAGGGTGCGTCCGATATCGCCAAGGCCCAATACCTGCGACAGCAGTCCGGCCCCGATGTTGGTGGCGGCACTCTTGCCCATGCGCTCGCGCGCATGTTCACGCAGGGCGTGGGCAATCTCGTGGCCCATGATCTGTGCCACTTCGTCGTCAGTCAGTTGCAGCTGTTCGAGAATGCCGGTGTAGAAAGCGATCTTGCCGCCGGGCATGCAAAAAGCATTGATCTGCCGGCTGCCCAGCAGATTGATCTCCCAGCGCCAGCTGCGCGCGCGCGGGTTCCAGCTGTAGGCAAAGGGGATCAGCTTATCGGCAATCCGACGCAAGCGCTGGAGCTGAGGGTGATTGGGCCCGGCCAGTGCATTCTGACTGGCTGCCTGCTTGAGCAACTCCTGATACTGCTTGTTGGCCGACGCCTCCACCTCCTCGGCAGGTACCAGGCGTGCAAAAGCCGAGTTGCGACCGACGTCCACGCCTTCGCGTGTAGGCGCATTGGCACTGCCTTGTGCCCAGGCGGCGGGCAGGGCCAGCCCCAGGCTGAGGGCCAGGCACACAGATCGCAGCATTCGTTGCATCGCTGGGGACTCAACAAAGAGGTGGGGTCGAGACCGTATTATTCCCCCATGTCCTCCTCGCCCGTATCCGGCAGCCCCGCCTCTGACTCGCCCCCAGCCGCCGGGCTGTCCTGGGGCCAGAGCCTGAAGGTGTATCTGGAGCCCGCCAGCCTGCGTATGTTCAGCCTGGGCTTTTCAGCGGGCTTGCCGCTGCTGCTGGTCTTCGGCACCCTCAGTTTCTGGCTGCGCGAGGCCGGTATCGACCGCACCACCATTGGTTTTCTGAGCTGGATCGGTCTGGCCTATGGCTTCAAGTGGGTCTGGGCGCCTCTGGTCGACCGAATGCCGCTGCCCTGGCTCACGGCGGCCCTGGGACGCAGGCGCAGTTGGTTGCTCCTTTCGCAGGCGGTGATCATGGCCGCGCTGGTCGGCATGGCCTTGCACGATCCCAAGCTGGCCCTGATGCCGGTGGTCTGGTGCGCGCTGGCCTTGGCTTTTGCCTCAGCGACGCAGGACATCGCCCTCGATGCCTTTCGCATCGAGTCGGCCGATGCCAATCGCCAGGCTGCGTTGGCAGCGACCTACCAGAGCGGGTATCGCCTTGCGATGATCTGGGCTGGCGCGGGCGCGCTTTGGCTGGCCTCGCGCGCCGAGACCCCTGAGGCGGCCAACTATCAGCACGGGGCCTGGCAGTTTGCGTATCTGGTCATGGCCGCCTCCATGCTGCCGGGCATGCTCACTGTGCTGTTTTCGCGCGAGCCGGTCGCCGCGCAGTTGCCGCCGGCCCGCACCCCGGCCCTGTGGCTGCGCGGCGCCTTGATCGATCCCTTCGCCGACTTTTTACAGCGCTATGGCCGACAGGCCCTGCTCATCCTGGCGCTGATCTCGGTGTACCGCATCAGCGATGTGGTGATGGGCATCATGGCCAACCCTTTCTATGTGGACATGGGCTACAGCAAGGCCGAGGTGGCGGGAATTTCCAAGTTCTACGGCGTGATCATGACGCTGGTGGGCGCTTTCGTGGGCGGGGCCCTGGCCATGCGCTTGGGTGTGATGCGGGTGCTCATGACCGGGGCGGTGCTCAGTGCAGCGAGCAACCTGCTCTTTGCCTGGCTGTCGACCCGCGGCCACGATCTGCAGGCCCTGATCTTTGTGATCTCGGCCGACAATCTTTCCGGCGGTCTGGCCTCGGCGGCCTTCATTGCCTATCTTTCGAGCTTGACGCATGTGAACTACTCGGCCACGCAGTACGCCCTCTTCAGCTCGCTGATGCTGCTCTTGCCCAAGTTTGTTGCCGGTTATTCCGGACTGGCGGTCGATGCGGTCGGCTACGCCCCGTTCTTCGTGGGAACCGCTTGCCTGGGGCTGCCGGTGCTGCTGCTGGTCTGGCTGGCCATGCGCTGGCATCACCCCCCGGCCCGCCCCTGATGGCGGCGAAGGCGCGGCTTGTGCCGACCCGGTTCAGTCGGGCGGCGTGGGAGCGCTGACCCCGGCGTGAGGCTCTGCGGCCCACCCACTTGCGATCAAGGCTTCGAGGGCCTCAGGAGGCAGGGCCGGGCTGAACAGATAGCCTTGAAAGGCATCACAACCGCAGGCCTCAAGCAGCTCAAGCTGGGCCCGGGTTTCCACCCCTTCGGCCATCACCTCCAGGCCCAGGTCGCGGGCCAGTTGCACGATGGTGCGCGCAATGGCCACATCGCGCGGGTCTTCGATCATGTCGCAGATGAAGGCGCGGTCGATCTTGAGCCGCTGCAGGGGCATCTGTTTGAGGCACGACAAGGCTGAGTAGCCCATGCCGAAATCATCAATGGCCAGGCCCACCCCCGCCTGATGCAGGTGCTGCATGCGAAGCAGGCAGCCCTGGACGTCGGCCGCCAGAAGGCTTTCGGTGATTTCCAGCTCCAACTGATGCACAGGTACGCCATGACGGGCGGCGGTCTGCAGCACATCCTGCACAAAATGCGGGTGTAGAAATTGCCGAGCACTCACATTGACCGCCATCCTCAGGTCACGGCACAGCGGCTGCTGTGACCACAGCGCCAGCTGGCGGCAGGCCGATTCGAGTACCCATTGGCCCAGCGGCAGGATGAGACCGCTTTCTTCGGCTTGACCGATGAAGTCCTTGGGGCGGCGCAGGCCGGCGCTCGGGTGTTGCCAGCGCAGCAGCGCCTCCACGCCGATGATGCGGCCCTCGGAGTTGACCTGAGGCTCGTAATACAGCACGAACTGTTGCTCGTGCAGAGCCTGTCGCAGCGCGGCGGTCAGGGCGGCCTTGGCCGATGCGCTGGCCTGCATCTGCGGGTCAAAAAAGCACAGGGCGTTGCGACCGCTGGCCTTGGCCTGGTACATCGCCAGGTCAGCCTGCTTGAGCAAATCAGCCACACTTGTCCCGGGCTCGTTGAGCAGCGTCACGCCGATGCTACAGGTCCCGTGGTAGGGCTGACCGGCGAGCTCGTGGGGCTGACTGAGGGTGTGCAAAATCATTTCGCTGGCCTGGCGCGCTCGCTGGCGCGCCTGCTCCTCCTGACGGGCCAGATCGTGCATCACCACCACGAATTCGTCGCCGCCCAGACGCGCCACCAGGTCACCTTCGCGTACGCAGGCCAACAACCGTCGGGCCACCTGCAGCAGCAGCTGATCGCCTCTGTCGTGCCCGAGTGTGTCGTTGAGCAGCTTGAAGTGATCCATATCGATGAACATCAGAGCGCCGATGCAGGGCGGGCCGCCAGGATCGCGGCTGGATGGTTGCAGGCGCTGGATCAGGCTTTGCCGATTGGGCAGTCCGGTCAAGGCGTCGTGGTAGGCCAGATGCGCGAAAGCCTGCTCTTGTGACTTGCGTGTCGTGATGTCGCGGCCCACAGCAATCCACCGCATCAGGCCCTCGGGTGAGTCGGTCACCGGCGTGACCTCCAGATCGACCCAGAAGCTCTTGCCCTCCTTGGTCTGCTGCATCAGTTCGGTGCGCACCGCTTGACCCCTGTGCAGTGCTTGCGTCAGACGCTCGAGCTCCTTGCTCGGCGTCGCTGGACTTGCCAGCAGGGCCGGGTGGTGGCCGATCACCTCCGGGGCGCTGTAGCCGGTCAGTTGCGAAAAAGCGGCGTTGGCAAAGACGATCTGTGGCGGGTGATGATGACGGCGCTCGACGATCAGCACCACATCATTGAGGCGCGCGATGCAGGCGTGCAGGAGCAGTAGCTGAGCCTGCGCCTGATGCCGAGCGCTGATGTCGCGCAGATACACGGCCAGCCCGTCGTCAAAGGGATACAGCCGGAACTCCAGCCACTTGTCCAGCGGCGCCGAGAAGATTTCAAACTCGATGGGCTGGCTCTGCGCCAGGGCTTGGTCCACGCGAGCGCGTACGCTTTGCTCGCCCGGTTCCTCCAGAAGTGTCCACATCGGCAGTCCCAGCAGTTCGCGTGTCTGCCCCCCGATGAGCTGGCAGAAGGGCGGGTTGACGTAGCTCAGCCGGCCTGCGCTGTCCAGCGTGGCGAAGGCCTCGGTCATGCTGGCCAGCGTGGTGCTCAGTTGCATTTGTTCGTGACGCGCTCGCAGGGCCGGGTCAAAACGGGCCGCAGCCTCCAGATTGGGGGCGGCGGGAAGGGCGGCGACAAAGGGGGACGGATCAGGCACGGCGCAAGCAGGATGAAGTCTGGCCGACAGCTTAGAGGCCGGGCGCCTTGCTTCAGGCAAGACACGGCATCAACCGGCAGGGTTTGGTGCTGTGGGCAGCATGGGTCTACTGCGGCGTCCTACCTGCGCGCAGGAAACTGGGGTACGACCTCGAGCAGGGGGTCTGGGGCTAGAGTGACCAATCCATCTGCCAGCGAGGCTGTCCATCATGTCCCTGTCTCTGCCCCCCCAGCGCCCACGCCCTCAGGCCGCGCCCTTTTCGCCGCCCTCGAGCCTCGATGCTTTTGAGTTACGCGAGCGTCTGCAGTTGATGTTTTCAGAACATGGGCAGGTGCAAAGACTCGAGCTGTTGCGGGCCGATCAGGCAGGACAGCGTCGCTTTCTGTGCTTTGTGCGTATGCGCAGCGAGTCTGAAAATCAGGCCGTGGCTCAGGCTTTGGGGCTGGGCCGTTTTGGGGGTGACCTGGTTATGCTCATTGCGCCGGATCAGGACAGTCCCATCAATCCGCCCTGGTTGTCGAGCTTGCCCGGTTCCTCGGCTGCGAGCGCTGCCCGTCCTTAGGGTGACGGGTTCGGTCGCCCGACCCGCTCAGGGGCGCTTGAGCTCAAACACCGCGCGCCGCTGGCCCACAAGCTGACCTTTGACGCTGCGCAAATCCTGCGCGCGCCAGGGCTCGAGGGCCTTGCGCTGCACATCGTCGAGCCAGCCGAGCTGATCCATCACGGCGACCGAGGCGGCAAACAAGGCCGGCTTGCTGCCATCGCTGATCTTGATGGCCACACCTTGGCCCCGGCTGAGGCTGCCGATCGCTTGTACGCCATCAGCGCCGACTTTGGTGACCCAGTCACCCCGTCCGATGCGCATGAAAGCCTCGTCGTTGCGGGCCGTCCCCGAGACCAGATCGGGGTGGCTGCGCATGGCTTGCGACAGGCGCGCCAGACTGGCGCCCATCACCGGGCCGGCTGTACCCAGGGCCAGGCGTGCATAGCCCAGAGCCAGGTGGGACAGCGGCAAGGCGTAGTTGGGTGCCGAGCAGCCGTCCGTGCCTGCCACCATCTGTGTTTCGTTGAGGCTGAGCACTTGCTGGAGGCAGCGCACGATGGCCTGCTGCAGCGGGTGCTCGGGCGAGAGATAGTTGTCCAGCGGCAGGCCGTGTTGCACGCAATAGGCCAGAAAGCCGGCGTGCTTGCCGCTGCAGTTGTGATGCCGCTCGTCGTGGGGTCCGCCCGAGCCCTTGAGACCGAGTTCGACGAAGTAGGGTGTGTGGCAGCCGCACTGCAGACGCTTGTAGCCCAGCCTTGCGGCCGAGAGCAGCTTTTCTACTTGCATCACGTGGCGGTCTTCGCCGTTGTGGGAGGCGCATAGCAAGGCCAGCTGGCTGGAGTCGAATTTGAAATGGTCCACACCGCCTGCCTCGACAAAAGGCAGGGCCTGGAAAGGCTTGAGGGTCGAGCGGGTGAAGGTCATCAGCTCGGGGTTGCCCGCGCTGGCCAGCAAGCGGCCCTGCGCATCGGTCACAGCAATGGCACCAAAGTGCACGCACTCGGTCAAGCCGGCGCGATCGGTTTGAATCAGGGCAGTCCAGTCCATGGGCCTATTGTCCTTCTTCAAGCGCTGCCGGCAGGTGGTGCTGTTTGCACCTTGCGCTGAAGTTAAAACCGCGGCAAATCCGGGTGCTTGATCTGTCCGGCGCGCACCAGCATCTTGCCGTATTCGGCGCAGCGGTTGAGCGTGGGGATGACCTTGCCCGGGTTGAGCAGACCCTGCGGATCGAAAGCGCGCTTGATGCCGAACATCTGCTCGTTTTCCTCGGCCGAAAACTGCACGCACATGCTGTTGAGTTTCTCGACGCCCACGCCATGCTCTCCGGTCACGGTGCCGCCCATGGCGACGCTGGTTTCCAGAATGTCGGCGCCGAACAGTTCGCAACGCCGCAGCTGGTCGGCATCGTTGGCATCAAACAGGATCAGCGGGTGCAGATTGCCGTCGCCGGCATGAAAAACATTGAGGCACTTCAGGCCGTACTTGTCTTCCATGCCGGCGATAGCCAGCAGGATGTCAGCCAGCCGCTTGCGCGGGATGGTCGAGTCCATGCACATGTAGTCAGGGCTGATGCGTCCAGAGGCTGGGAAGGCGTTTTTACGCCCGCTCCAGAACTTGAGCCTTTGGGCTTCGTCGCGGCTGACGGCAATAGCGGTGGCGCCAGCCTGGCGCAGCACATCACTCATGCGTTCGATTTCCTCGGCCACCTCCTCGGGCGTGCCGTCGCTTTCGCACAGCAGGATGGCCGCTGCGCTCAGGTCGTAGCCGGCGTGCACAAAGTCTTCGACCGCGGCGGTCATGGGGCCATCCATCATTTCCAGACCGGCTGGGATGATGCCCTCTGCAATGACGGCGGCCACCGCTTCGCCAGCTTTGCGCACATCGTCAAAGCTGGCCATGATGCAGCGCGCCAGCTGCGGCTTGGGCACGAGCTTGACGGTCACTTCGGTGGTCACCGCCAGCATGCCCTCGCTGCCGATGACCAGGCTGAGCAGTTCGTAGCCGGGCGCATCGAGCGCCGTGCTGCCAAATTCGACCGGCTCACCGTCCATGGTGTAGCCCTTGACCTTGAGCACGTTGTGCACCGTCAGGCCGTACTTGAGGCAGTGCACCCCGCCGGAGTTTTCAGCCACGTTGCCGCCTATGGTGCAAGCGATCTGGCTCGATGGGTCGGGTGCGTAGTAAAGCCCGTATGGCGCGGCGGCCTCGGAAATGGCCAGATTGCGCACGCCGCACTCCACGGTGGCGGTGCGAGCGAGCGGATCAATTTGGACAATGCGGTTGAATTTAGCCAGCGACAGGGTCACTCCCAGGCGATGCGGCATCGCCCCGCCCGACAGCCCGGTCCCCGCACCGCGTGCCACCACCGGCACCCCTAAGCGGTGGCAGGCCTTGAGCACCGCTTGCACCTGTTGGGACGTCTCAGGCAAGGCCACCACCAATGGACGTTCACGGTAGGCGGTCAGGCCGTCGCATTCGTAGGGCGTGGTGTCTTCCTCGTGCCACAGCAGGGCATGAGCGGGCAGCTCCCGGCTGAGCGCGGCCACCACTTGAGCCTGTCGTTGGGCGCGTTCGAGCCGGGTTTGCTCCAGAGGGGCGGTGGGCGCATTCATGCAGACCGACTGTACCGGAGTGTCGCTGGCCCGGCGTGAAGTTTTTGAGGCGGTTGTTTGAAACGGCTGCATCGGCTTGACCCCCTGGGGAGCCGGTCAGCCGCGGGCGGCCCTGAGCCACTGTGCAAATGCGCTGCACTCCCAGCGGTCCATGGTCCCAGTGCGCCAGCACAGGTAGTGGGCATGTGGGCTGGGCACGGAGGCTTCGAACAGGCGCACCAGCGAGCCATCGTCGAGCCAGGGCGCCCCCAACTTGAGCCGCACCAGGGCAATGCCCATGCCGGCGGCGGCGGCATCGCACATCAAGCCGATGTCGTTGAACTGCGAGCCTTCGGCTGGTTCGGGCCAGTCGAGCTGGCAGGCTGCAAACCAGGTGCGCCAGGGTTCCAGCGGCGAGCGAAGCAGGGCCTGGCCTTCAAGGTCCAGGGGAGTCTCAAACGGACCGTGTTCGCGCACGAAGGCTGGCGAGGCCAGCGGCGTGACCTCGTCCTTGAGCAGGCAGTCGTGTTCGACATCGGCGTAGCGGCCGCTGCCAAAGCGGATCATCAGGTCGGCGTCTTCGGCCACCACATCCAGAAGCGGGATTGACACTTGCAGCGTCAGATCGATCTCCGGATAGGCCTCGGTAAATTGCGATAACCGCGGAATCAGGATGGCGCGGGCGAAAGTCGGGGTTACGGCCACACGCAGCTTGCGCTTGCCCGGTGCCGCGCTCTGACCGGCCACGCCTGGAAATTTTTGCAGGGTGGCCAGGCCCTCGCGCACATGGGCCAGGTATTCGATGCCCTCTGTGGTCAGCGAAAAATCGGCGCGGCCGAACAATTTGGTACCCAAAATCTGCTCGAGCTGCCGCACCCTGTGGCTGACCGCGCTGGGGGTAACGAAGAGTTCGTCGGCCGCTTGCGTCACGCTGCGCAGCCGCGCCAGAGCCTCGAAGGTCAGCAGACACTGGATCGGCGGAATGCGTTTGCCGCCTCCGGCGGGGCTGGCCATGTGGGGCGCCTACTTAAAGATGACGGTCTTGTGGCCGTTGAGCAGCACCCGCCGCTCGCTGTGCCATTTGACGGCGCGTGCCAGGACCAGGCTTTCTGTGTCGCGGCCCAAGGCCGTGAGGTCTTCGACCGTGCGGCTGTGCTCGACCCGCGCCACATCCTGCTCGATGATCGGGCCTTCATCCAGATCGGAGGTCACATAGTGCGCGGTGGCTCCAATGAGCTTGACACCGCGTGCATGGGCCTGATGGTAGGGGCGCGCGCCCTTGAAGCTGGGCAGAAAGCTGTGGTGGATATTGATGGCCTGGCCCGAGAGCTTGCGGCACAGCTCGTCGGAGAGGATTTGCATATAGCGGGCCAGCACCACCAGCTCGGCCCCTTCGCTGGCGATGATTTCATACTGCCGCGCTTCGGCCGCGGCCTTGGTGGCGCTGGTCACAGGGATGTGGTGGAAGGGCACGTTGTAGCTGGCCGCCAGTTGATAGAAGTCACGGTGGTTGGAGATGATGGCCCTTACGTCCAGGCCCAGGAGGCCTGACTTCCAGCGAAACAGCAGGTCGTTGAGACAGTGGCCTTCTTTGCTGACCATGATCACCGTGCGCATGGCCTGGCCGGCCGCATGCAAGCTCCAACGCATATCGAAGCCTTGTGCGAGTTCACCCAACTGCTGCCGCAGCGCCTCCAGCGCCATGTCGCAGGCAAAGGCCACGCGCATGAAGAAAAGACCGGTGGCATCTTCGTCCTTGTCGTCGGCGTATTGCGCCGCATCGAGGATGTTGCCGCCGCGCTGAAAAAGGAAGCCCGAGACCGCATGAACAATGCCGGGTCGGTCGGGGCAGGACAGGTTAAGGATATAGGTCGTCATCATCGCCTGAATTGTCGCAAATGGTTTCCTCTTGCGGGGTGGTGTGGTCAAACCCTGGCTCCGGGGTGAAAATTGCCCCCGTTCTTACCCAGGACCGCCAAACGGAGGAAAAAGTGGCTTACCCAGACTTCAGTATGGAGCACCAGTGGCTCCCTTTCACTCCCAACCGGAGTTTCTTTAAGGACCCGCGCGTCTTTGTTGCTGCCGACGGCATGCACTTCACCACCCACGATGGACGCAAGGTGCTCGACGGAATTTCCAGCTTGTGGTGCGTGGGCGCTGGTCACAACCGCAGGCCCATCAACGAGGCCATCACGCGGCAATTGGGCACGCTTGACTATGCCACTGCCTTTCAGGCCAGCAACGACCAGGCTTTTCGCGCGGCGCAGATGATCTCCGATCGCGCTCCGGGCGATCTGAATAAGGTGCTTTTTTGCAACTCGGGTTCGGAGGCGGCAGATACGTCGCTGAAGATTGCGATGGCCTACCACCGCGCCCGTGGTGAAGGGCACCGGCATGTGTTCATCGGCCGTGAAAAAGGCTATCACGGCGTCAATTTCGGCGGCATGAGCGTGGGCGGGCTGCCGGCCAATCGCAAGGTCTACGGGGCGCAGTTGCTACCGCGTGTCGATCACATGCGCTTTATTCACGATCCAGTGAACCATGCCTATATCCACGGCAGCGAGCCGGTATGGGCCGAGGACCCATTGCTCGAGCTCGAACAGCGCATCTTGCCCTTGCACGATCCTGCCAATGTGGCGGCCATCATCGTCGAGCCGGTGGCCGGTAGCGCGGGCTGGTATATCCCGCCCCAGGGCTATTTACAGCGCTTGCGTCACATCTGCGACAAGCATGGCATCTTGCTGATCTTTGATGAGGTTATCACCGGCTTTGGTCGGCTTGGGGCAAACTTTGGCGCCGACTTTTTTGGCGTGGTGCCTGACATGATCAACTTTGCCAAGTGCGTCACCAATGGCGTGATTCCCCTGGGCGGCGTGATCTGTTCGGATCGCATTTACAGCGCCATGATGCAGTCGCACGGCAGCAGCCCCGATCATGCAATCGAGCTGTTCCACGGCTACACCTATTCCGGCCACCCGGTCGCTTGTGCGGCAGCCATTGCCACCTTGCAGTTGTTCGATGACGAGGGCCTGTTCGAGCGGGCCGATCGCATGGGCAAGCTGATGGGCGATGCAGTGCATGCCCGCATCAAGGGCCTGCCGCATGTGGTGGGTATCCGCACGCTGGGACTGGCCGCAGCCGTTGAGCTCAGGCCGGGCGCTGTGGCCGGTCAGCGCGCTTACGAGGTCTTCATGCGCTGCTTTCATCGCGGCGTGCTGGTTCGGCCCGCCGGTGAAAACCTGGTGCTGTGCCCGCCCTTTGTCGTCGAGCCGGCGCAGATCGAACAGATGGTGGAGGTGCTTGCCCTGGCGATTGCCGCGCAGGCTTGAGTTTGCCGCTAGCGCCTCAGCCCGGGGCAGAGGGTCGGCCAGACGGCCGAAAGCGCTCGCGCAGGGCGGCGCAGTGGTCGGTGCTCGGGGCCGGCTCAGTGAGCCAGTGGACGTCGAAGTGCCCCCCGCTGGGGTCTGTGCCGCGGGCCAGCAGACGCACGCTGGCCGATTTCAGTGCGGCCGGCAGGTGCTGGGGCACTCCCAGGGTTTTGTCGGCATGCACGCTGCCGCAAAGCATAAGCACCATTTGCCCGGCTTGCGCCGTGCGCGCAGCCTGCATCAGGGCGTCGGCCAAGCTCAGGTCGCGCGCGATCTGCATCCGCGCCATGGGCAGGATCTGGCTTTCTGGCAGCAAATTGCAGTGACCTTCGCGCATGAGCTGCATCTGGCGGGCCAGGGCCGCGGGCGGCAGCCTTTGCTCGAGTTCACTGCGGCCCATGCTTGCGCGCAGTTGCTCGCGCGCCAGATCGCCGCCCAGGACCTTGATGTTCGCGCGCACCGCCGCCATCACCACCGGCCCGTAAGCGGGCCAGGGCCAGCCGCCGTCGTCCCAGGCCAGGGTCTTGCGGACGTCCTCCTCGGAGGCGCCGGAACTGAGCGCCGCACTGTTGCGGCCGGCTGGCAGCATTTCCAGAACCACAGCGGCCAGCCGCTGCCGCAGCGAGAGCGCCCGCACCACCTCGGTGGCGATGCGCTGGTGATCGCTCGCATCGTGCTGCTCGCCCAGAAGCAGCGCCTCCAGGCCGGGCAGCAGATCCAGGCGTTCTAACAGGCTGGGCAGGCTGTCGAGGTGCTGGGCTGGCGCTGGGCGGGCCAGTAGCGTCAAGCCGAGGGCTGCGGCCCCAAGCAGGCGTCGGCGCGGCAGCTTGGCTCGGCTCAGAGGATCGGTCATCGCCTCATGCTAACCCGCAGCCCGGTTCGGTGGCTTTTGAATCAGTGCAAGACCACAGGCGCTTGTGCCAGCTGGGCATAACCTTCGAGGGTGGCCTCGATTTCGTCCTGGCTTGGCGCCTTTTCGCGCCAGCGTTGCAGTCGCTCCTCGAACAGATCGGCCCACAGGCCTTCAAGAAAGACTTCTTTGCCGTAGCGTTTGTCGACGATCTCGAAACCGTGCCGGACGAGCTGGGGCTGCCGCGCATGGGCAGACCCGCCGGCCTCGTCGGCCACCATGTGGACAACCACAAAGGTATCGGAATCGTAGAGCGTTTGCATGGTCATCGGGATCGGCCTCCAAGCCTATTGATTTCCAATTTGGGGGCAAGCCGCCCACCTTTCAAGACGCCGATGGCCGGATCAGGGCTTTTCAGTGCCGCTCAGTTGCTGGTCTAGCTGGTCGCCATTGGCCTGGGTCAGTACCAGTCGAACCGGCAGGTAAGCCAGTGCCGGTGCAAACCAGACCTCCACCCTTTGGTCGTAGGTGTGACGCGGTTCGCGCCGCAGCAAGAGGCCCGCTTGTTCGCCGATGGGCAGCTTGAGCGTTTCGCGCCGGACCACGGTGAAGTCCCAGGGCTCGACCTCGCGCCCTCCGGCCGTTGGCAGGCTGATCCGGCTGCCCGGCTCGAAGCGGGCTGGCTCGCCAGCGATCATGGCCGAGAGTTGCAGCAACACGCTCAGGCGGTCCTGAACGCCGGGCGTCCAGGTCGCCTGCGGGCTGTTGTTGCTGAACACCACGCGACCGAGCTCGGGCTGGAAGTGCACCGCCACTTCGTTGCGTGTGCGGTCAGAAAAGCGGCGCGGGGACAGCCCCTCGGGCGTGATCTCACCCGTGCTGGTTTGGATGCGGCTGGGCAAGGGGAAGCTGCTGATGGCCAATCGGCTCTGGTAGCGCTGACCATCGTGTTGCCAGTCCAGCTGGCCACTGGCGGTCAGTTCAAAGCCGCGAGCGCGACCTGTGACTTGGTAGCGCAGCCGGATTGACCCCGGGATGGAAACGGCCACCGCTGCGCTGGCCTGCGCTGTGCCCGGCGCTGCCAGGGGCTGTGCCGGGGCTTGGACCGGCTCGGGCATCGGTGGGGTCGCAGCGCCGCTGGGCTGGGCCGGCACCTCGACGGCCGCCGGGGGCGTCGGCGGCGGGCTGGGCGCTGCGGGGGGGGGCGTATGGGCAGCAGCCACCACCTCTGGCGCTGTCTCCGGCGGCGCGATCGGTGTGGGTCCGGGGGGCTCGGTGAGGCTGCCCGAGAGTGTGGCAGCCTCAGCCTGCGGTGGGATCGCAGCGCCCCGAGGTTCGGGCGCTGCTGCTGGCGGGGCTGGCCTTTCGCTGCGTCGCTGGGCCGGCGCTTGCGGGTCGGCCGACCCGGGCACGGTGCGGGTCTGCAAGGTCACCGTTGGGGCGACTGCGGGTTTGACCGCCAGCTGCGCGGGGCTTGCGGCGAGCAGCCAGGCATGCATCACGGACACGCCCAGGGTCAGTGCCAGGGCGGTGCGTGCCGATGGGCCGCCGTGTTTGCTTGACGAGAGGTTAAGCTTGAGGGTTTGGAACACGATCAAATCCTTGATCGGTTTTTTTTCATTGGGCCGCGCGCCCACTTTTGTGCATCATGAAACTGGCAACTTACAAAGACGGCTCCCGCGACGGCCAACTGGTGGTGGTCTCACGCGACTTGACGATGGCCCATTATGCGACGGCCATCGCCGGCACCTTGCAACAGGTACTCGACGACTGGAATTTCTTGGCGCCTCAGCTGCAGGACCTCTACCAGACGCTCAACCAGGGCAAGGCCCGCCACGCATTTCCCTTTGAGCCGCATCGCTGTATGGCGCCGCTGCCGCGCGCTTATCAGTGGGCCGATGGTTCGGCCTATATCAACCATGTCGAGCTGGTGCGCGCTGCCCGAGGCAGCCAGGTGCCCGAGAGCTTTTACACCGACCCGCTCATGTATCAGGGCGGCAGCGACGACTTTCTCGGGCCCTGCGACCCGGTGATTTGTCCCAGCGAGGCTTTCGGGATTGACTTCGAGGCGGAGATTGCCGTGGTCACAGGCGATGTCGGCATGGGCAGCAGCCCCGAGCAGGCGCTCGATGGCATCCGCCTGCTGATGCTGGTCAATGATGTGTCGCTGCGCAATCTGATTCCCGATGAGTTGGCCAAGGGCTTTGGCTTTTTTCAGAGCAAGCCGGCCACCGCCTTCAGCCCGGTGGCCGTCACGCCCGATGAGCTGGGCGCGGCCTGGGAAGGCGGACGGGTGCACCTGACGCTTCAGTCCACCTGGAACGAGCGCAAGGTGGGCATGTGCGAGGCCGGGCCGGACATGACCTTTCACTTCGGGCAACTCATTGCCCATATCTGCAAGACGCGCAATGTGCGCGCCGGCTCTATTGTGGGCAGTGGCACGGTGAGTAACCGGGGCCTCGAGGAGAACGGCCGCAAGACCTGGCCCAAGGGCTACAGTTGCATCGCCGAGAAGCGCGCCATCGAAACCATCGTCGACGGCAAGCCGAGCACCGAGTTCATGAAGTTTGGCGACTCGATTCGCATCGAGATGAAGGGCAAGGACGGGCAGAGCATCTTCGGCGCGATCGACCAGCGTATCGCCCCGCTGCGGGCCTGAGGCGGCCGGCTCAGGCCGGCCAGCTTTGCCACAGGGCTCTGAGTCCGCGGATGAACATCTCCACCGCGATGCTCACCAGGACCAGGCCCATCAGGCGCTCGAAGGCAGAGATCACCCTGGAGCCGACCAGGCGCTGCAGTCGCTCGGCCATCAGCAGTACCCCGGCGCAGGCCATCATGGTCAGGCTCAGCGCGGCGACCCATTCGAGCCGGCGCTCTGGGGCTTGGCTGACCAACAGCAAGACGGTGGCCAGGGCCGAAGGGCCCGCCAGGGCGGGGATGGCCAGCGGCACGATCAGGGGTTCGTGCTCGGGCACCGGGTTGTCACTGGGCGGCGGCGGAAAAACCATGCGCAGCGCAATCAAGAACAGCACCATGGCGCCACCGATTTGCAGCGACACCTCCGACAAATGCATGGCGCGCAGAAAAGCCTGGCCGGCAAACATGAAGGTCAGCAGGACGGCGAAGGCAATCAGCACCTCGCGCAGGATGACCCATCTGCGTCGGTGAGCAGGCACGGCTTTGAGCCCGTTGACGAAGATCGGGATATTGCCCAGCGGATCGGTGATCAGCAGCAGCAAGATGGTGGCCGAAGCCAGGGTGTGCTCCATGAGGGCGTCGAGCATATCAACGCCGCTTGACGCTGGAAGGACTCATCGGTCAAAAATAGTAAACGCGACCATGGATGGCGGCCACCTTGCGGGCCGGGGACAGGGCGTAGACTGCGGTGTTGAGGGCACCGGAAGGCCGGCGCCACAGATCGGAGGCAAGGTCATGAGTGAAGCCCGTGGTTTTGGCGATTTCGGTAAATGGGTGCCGGGTTTTGAGTTTTTGCAGAGCTTGACGCGCTCCGGTGTCTCCCAAGGTCCGGCCGGATGGGTGGCGCCGACCTTGAGTGTGGAAGAGCTCGACAAGCGGGTGCACGAGCTCAAGGCGGTTTTGTTTTGGCTCGAGCAAAACGCCACGGCGCTCAAAGCCACGATTCAGGCGCTGGAGGTACAAAAAATGACCTTGAGCGCTCTTCAGGGCATGAATGTGAGCATGCAGGATATGGCCCAGGCTTTCAGTGCCAAGGCCCCGGCCGCCTCAGACACGGCGGCCAGCGCCCAGGTCGAGCCCGAGGCGGGTGCGCGCCCGGCCAAACCGGCGGGGGCGCGCAAGCCCAAGGCGCGCGTTCGGGCTTCGGCTCAGCCGGCCGCGGGGGCTGTCCCGGGCGCCGTCGACCCGATGCAGTGGTGGGGCGCGCTGGCGCAGCAGTTCCAGCAAATTGCAAGCGCTGCCGTGGCCGATGCACAAGCTCGCAGCAAGCCGGTGTCCGATGAAAAGAAGCGACCGGCGCCTGCCAAGCCGCCCCGCAAGACTCGCAAGACTCGCAAGCCCGTGGCCTAGGATCCGCAGTGAGTCAGCGCTTTGCGTACGCTCATGCCACGCACCCGCAGTGGGCCATGGCCGCTGCTTTGGTGTTGGCACAACTGCGCGCGCAGATGGCGATGCCGGGATACGCCGGCGCGCCCACGTTGGGGTTGATTTACATCACCGATCACTATGCGGCGCACGCAGCTGAGATCCTCGACCATTTGTGCGATCAATTGCCCGAGGTGGTCGACTGGGCCGGCACGGCGGGTGTGGGCATCGCCTCGAACCAGGTCGAGTACTTCGATGAACCGGCGCTGGCCGTCATGCTTTGTGACCTGCCGCCCGATCAGTACCGGGTGTTCTCTGGGGTGGCCCCCTTGCGCGCCTCGGGAAGCGGCTTCGTGGCGCAGTCGGCGCTGGTGCACGCCGATCCAGGCGAGCCCGATTTGGCCGAGCTGATTGCTGAGCTGGCCGGCAGCACGCGCAGCGGCTATGTTTTTGGCGGGCTGACCGCCAGCCGCGCTGCGGCGGTGCAGTTTGCCCAGAGCGGGCAGGGCCATCTGCGTGGGCAGGGTGCGGCCGGCAGCGTGTTTGCAGGGGGTCTGAGCGGCGTGGCCTTCGGGCCCGAGGTGTCCCTGATCTCTCGCGTCACCCAGGGCTGTCAGCCGGTCTCGCCGGAGCGCACCATCACGGCCTGCGATGGGCATGTGGTGATCGAGCTTGACCATCGGCCGGCGCTGGAGTGCCTGCTTCATGATTTGCAGATCAGCCTCGATGATCCGCAGCCGGCCTTGGTCAAGGTGCGTCGCACCCTGGTGGGTTTGCGGCTGGCCGGTGCCGCTGCGGGTCAGCGGCGACGCGATGCCGCTTTCGGTGCCGACACGCTGGTGCGCCATATCATCGGGCTGGACCCGACGCGGCAGGCCGTAGCGGTGGCGCATGCGGTGGAGACCGGCATGCGGCTGAGCTTTTGCGAGCGCCATGTCCAGGCGGCGCGGGCCGACCTGGTGCGTATCTGTGCCGAGATCCGCGAGGAGCTTGAGGCCCCCGAGTGGGCCTTTGAGCCGCCTGATGGAGAGCCCCCGTCCGTGCAACCGCCCAAGCGGCAGATGGCTGGTGCGGTGTACATCAGCTGCTCCGGTCGCGGCGGACCGCACTTCGGCGGACCCGGCGCCGAGATGCAGATTGTGCGTCGCGCCCTGGGCGATGTGCCCTTGGTGGGATTTTTTGCAGCCGGCGAGATCGCCGGGAGCAGTGTTTACGGCTACACCGGAGTGCTGACGGTTTTTTCTGTGCCGACTTGAGACTTGCTTGATGAAGCTCCACATCGCCAACAAGAACTATTCCTCCTGGTCTTTGCGGCCCTGGGTGCTGATGCGCACCTTGGGGCTGGACTTCGAGGAGTCTGTGCATCCCTTTCCCACCGGCGGTGCGCCGAGCGGCTTTGAGGCGTTTTCGCCCACTGGCAAGGTGCCCTGTCTGGTCGATGGTGATCTGACCGTCTGGGACAGCCTGGCCATCACCGAGTACCTGGCCGAGCGGTACCCGGGGGTCTGGCCGCTTTCGGCACCAGCCCGTGCCTGGGCGCGTTGTGCCAGCGCCGAAATGCACAGCGGGTTTGCAACGCTGCGCCAGATCTGCTCGATGAGTTGCGGCGTACGGGTGCGACTGCGCCCCGAAGCCCTGACGGCGCTGGCCGCTGACCTCGATCGCCTGCAGCGCCTGTGGCGCGAGGGCTTGCAGCGCTTTGGCGGGCCGTTTTTGGCCGGCGATGCCTTCACTGCGGTGGATGCATTCTTCTGTCCGGTGGCCTTTCGGGTGCAGACATATGCGCTTGCGCTCGATGCCACGTGCAGCGCCTATGTACAGACGCTGCTCAACCTGCCGGCCATGCGCCAGTGGTATGACGCGGCCTTGAGCGAGCCCTGGATCGAGCCGCGTCACGATGCCGATGTGCTGGCCCGGGGCGATCTGCTCGCTGATGCGCGGCTTGCGGCGCGTCAAGCTTCCTGCACTTAGCAACCGCGCGCGCGGTCGCTGTGAAACTGCTGCATGAAGCGGGCAAAGTCGCCCGCCTCCAGAGCCTGCCGTATCTCGCGCATCAGATGGAGATAGTAGTGCAGGTTGTGGATGGTGGTTAGCATGGGGCCGAGCATCTCTCCGCATCGATCGAGGTGGTGTAAGTAGGCGCGTGAGAAGCCTTCGCGGCCGCCTTCGCTCCAGGGCAGTCCCGAGGACCCGGCGCAAGCCATGCAGGTGCAAGTGGGGTCCAGCGGCTGGGCATCGTCGCGGTGACGTGCGTTGCGCAGCTTGAGGTCGCCATAGCGGGTGAAGACGGTTCCGTTGCGGGCATTGCGCGTGGGCATGACGCAATCGAACATATCCACCCCGTCGGCCACGCCTTGCACCAGATCCTCGGGAGTACCCACACCCATGAGGTAGCGGGGTTTGTGGTCGGGCAGCCGATGCGGTGTGTGCGCCATGATGCGGCGCATCAGTTCCTTGGGTTCGCCTACGCTGACCCCGCCGATGGCGTAGCCAGGCAAATCCATGCGCACCAGGGCCTCCAGCGATTCCTGCCGCAGGTGTTCAAACATCCCGCCTTGCACGATGCCAAACAGGGCATTCGGATTGCCCAGGCGCTCGAACTCGGCGCGGCTGCGCTCGGCCCAGCGCAGGCTCATGGCCATGCTCTGGCGCGCCTGCGCCTCGCTCGTCAGCCTGCCGTCGGTCTCGTAGGGCGTGCATTCATCGAGCTGCATCACGATGTCCGAATTGAGCACAGTCTGAATCTGCATACTCACCTCAGGCGACATAAAGAGTTTGTCGCCATTGACCGGGCTGGCAAAGTGCACCCCTTCTTCGGTGATCTTGCGCATGGCACCGAGGCTCCAGACTTGAAACCCGCCCGAGTCAGTCAGGATGGGCTTGTGCCATTGCTCAAAATGGTGCAAGCCCCCAAAACGCTTCATGATGTCCAGCCCCGGTCGCATCCACAGATGGAAGGTGTTGCCCAGGATGATTTGCGCGCCCATTTCATGCAGGCTGCGAGGCATCACGCCTTTGACCGTGCCGTAAGTGCCCACCGGCATGAAGATGGGCGTTTGCACCACGCCGTGGTTGAGGGTGAGGGTGCCGCGCCGCGCGTGGGTGGCGTTGTCGCGGGTGAGGATCTGAAATTGAAGCATTGGAGCTCGGACCTGCGAGAGCGGATGTCAGGACAGACCCTGCCGCTGGAGCAGCATCGAGTCACCGTAGCTGAAAAACCGGTAGCGCTGGGCCACCGCATGACGGTACAAGGCCATGATGTGCGCATGACCTGCGAAGGCGCTGATCAGCATCATCAGGGTGCTGCGCGGTAAGTGAAAGTTGGTGATCATCAAGTCGACCACCTTGAACTCAAAGCCGGGCGTGATGAAGATATTGGTGTCTTTGTAGTCCGGGCCGAAGCGGGCGGCCGACTCCAGTGCGCGGACCGTGGTGGTACCCACGGCCAGCACCCGTCCCCCATTGGCCTTGCAGCGTGCAATCGCGTCCTGGGTCGAGGCCGGCACTTCAAAACGTTCATGGTGCATCACATGATCGGCAATGCGATCGACCTTGACCGGTTGAAATGTGCCGGCACCCACATGCAAGGTGATGTGGCTGCGCTCGACGCCCCGCGCGTCCAGCGCATCGAGCACCTCCTGGTCAAAGTGCAAGGCGGCGGTGGGTGCGGCTACGGCGCCCGGCTTGGCGGCAAACACCGTTTGGTAGCGGGCCTCGTCGTCGGCGGTATCGTCGTGCTCGATGTAGGGCGGCAGCGGGACATGACCGTGTGCGGCCATCAGGGTGTAGGGGTCGGCGCTCAATTCGAGCCTGTAGAGCGCTCCCTGGTCGCCGGGCCAGCGCCCGAGCACTCGCGCCGTGAAGCCGCCGTCCATTTCCAGGATGGAGCCGGCCGGCGCTTTTTTGCTGACCTTCATGTGCGCCGCCACAATGCGGTCTTCGAGCACGCGCTCGACCAAAAGTTCCAGCCGCCCGCCGGTTTCCTTGCGGCCGTAGAGTCGGGCCTTGATGACCCGAGTGTCATTGAAGACCAGCAAGTCTTCGGCTCGCAGCAGGGTGGGCAGATCGCGGAAGGCGCGATCGGCAGCGTGTCCGCCGCGCCCATCGAGCAGGCGCGAGGCCGAACGCTGCGCCGCAGGATGCTGGGCGATCAGGTCTTCGGGCAACTCGAAGTCGAAATCGTTCAGCGTCCAATCGCGCGAAGCATCGGCAGCTGGGAGGGGGGCGGTGTTCATGCGACTCGAGGGCCGGACAGGCCCGTTCCAAGGGAGGGTGCGCATTGTGTCACGCGCGGCAGAGTCCGGTGTGGCAAGGCAAAATCCCAGGGCATGTCTCCCGAAGTCTCCAGCGCCCGCGGCCGCAGTGCTCTTTCGCCGGCCCAGAAGGCCTTGCACAAGCTCGGGCTCGAGGACGCCACTGACTTGGCCCTGCATCTGCCCCTGCGCTATGAGGACGAGACGCGTATCACCCGCCTGGCCCAGGCGCGGGCCGGTGAGATGACGCAGATCGAGGCCCGGGTGCTGCGCAGCGAGGTTGTTTTCAGGCCGCGGCGGCAGTTGCGGGTGGAAGTGGACGATGGCAGCGATCGCTGCGTGCTGCGCTTCCTTCACTTCTACCCGAGTCACCAGAAAACGCTCAGCGAGGGCGCAGTGGTCCGGGTGCGTGGCGAACTGCGCGGCGGGCTCTTGGGCTGGGAGATGGTGCATCCGACCTTCAAGGTTGCAGGCGGACCGCTGCCGCAGGCGCTCACGCCGGTCTACCCCACTGTGGCCCAGTTGCCGCAGGCCTATCTGCGCAAGGCGGTGCTGGGCGGTTTGGCCCGGGCCGACCTGTCCGAGACCCTGCCCCCAGGTGCGTGGCCTGCTCAGTGCAGCCCGGCCTGGACTTTGCGCCAAGCCCTCGAGTTGCTGCATCAGCCCGGGCCGCAGGTTTGTCTGGCCGAGCTGGAAGACCGCAGCCATCCGGCCTGGCAGCGCTTGAAGGCCGAGGAGCTGTTGGCTCAGCAGCTCTCGCAGTTGCAGGCGCGGCGCGCACGCGATGCGATGCGCGCGCCGGCCCTAAAGCCCGGGGCGCACGGCCAGGCCACGAGCTTGCGGCAGCAACTGCTGGCTGCGCTGCCCTTCAAGCTGACGGCTGCGCAGCAGCGGGTGGACGCCCAAATCACCGCAGACCTGACCCGCGAGCAGCCGATGCACCGCTTGCTGCAGGGCGATGTGGGATCGGGCAAGACGGTGGTGGCGGCGCTGGCGGCACTGCACTGTATCGAGGCGGGCTGGCAGTGCGTGTTGATGGCGCCCACCGAAATCCTGGCCGAGCAGCATTTCGGCAAGCTGGTGGGCTGGCTTGAGCCCCTGGGTGTGCACACCGCCTGGCTGACCGGCAGCCAGAAAGCAGCCGAGCGGCGCAAGGCGCTGGCGGCCATCGAGTCCGGGCAGGCGGCCCTGGTGGTGGGTACCCACGCGGTGATTGAAGACAAGGTGGGCTTGCACCGGCTGGGGCTGGTGATCATTGACGAGCAGCACCGCTTCGGCGTGGCCCAGCGTTTGGCCCTGCGCAGCAAGATGGCGCGCGACGAGGCCGGACGCGCCCTGGAGCCGCATCTGCTGATGATGTCGGCCACGCCGATCCCGCGCACCCTGGCCATGAGTTACTACGCCGACCTCGACGTTTCCACTCTGGACGAGCTGCCGCCCGGACGCAGCCCCATCGTGACCAAGGTGGTGCACGAGCGCCGTCGTGAGGAGATCGTCTCGCGCATCGCGCAGCAGCTGGCCCAGGGTCGCCAGGTCTACTGGGTCTGCCCGATGATCGAGGACAGCGAGGTGCTGGACTTGCGCAATGCCACGGCCACCCACGCCGAGTTGCAGGCCGCTTTGCCGGATCACTCGGTGGCCCTGCTGCATTCGCGCATGCCAACGGCTGAAAAAAAGGCGGTAATGGCCGCCTTTGCTGCCGGACAGACAGCGGTGCTGGTGAGCACCACGGTCATCGAGGTGGGTGTGGATGTGCCCAACGCTTCGCTGATGGTCATTGAGCATGCCGAACGCTTTGGCTTGTCGCAGCTGCACCAATTGCGCGGCCGCGTCGGTCGGGGCTCGGTAGCGTCGGCTTGCGTGCTGATGTACAGCACCGGCGATCAGGCCCGTCTGGGGCAGGCGGCGCGGGCACGTTTGCAGGCCATGGCGCAGACGCAGGACGGCTTTGAGATTGCTCGCCGAGATCTGGATATCCGCGGACCCGGCGAGTTTCTCGGTGCCCGTCAGTCCGGGGCTCCCCTGCTGCGCTTTGCCGATCTGACCACCGACGCACACTGGCTGGACTGGGCCAGGCAATGGGCCCCGCGCCTGCTTGAGCAACACTCGCATCTGGCCGACCGCCATGTCAAGCGCTGGCTCGGGGGGCGGTCGGACTTTGTCAAGGCCTGAGTGTTTGCAGCGATGGAGGACAATTTGGGGCCATGACCCTGACCGAATTGAAGTACATCGTGGCGGTGGCGCGCGAGCGGCACTTCGGCAAGGCCGCTGAGGCCTGCCATGTGTCGCAGCCCACGCTGAGCTTGGCCATCAAGAAGCTGGAGGAGGAGCTGGAGGTCAAGCTGTTCGAGCGCAATGCCAACGAGGTGTCGGTCACGCCCCTGGGCGAAGAGATCATTCGGCAGGCTCAGGGCGTGCTCGAGCAGGCCGAGGGCTTGCGCGAGATCGCCAAGCGCGGCAAGGATCCATTGGCGGGCCCTTTGCGTTTGGGGGTGATCTACACCATCGGCCCCTATCTGCTGCCCGATCTGGTGCGACAGGCCATTGCGCGTCATCGTCAGATGCCGCTGATTCTGCAAGAAAACTTCACCGTCAAGCTGCTCGAGCAGTTGCGCACGGGTGACATTGACGCTGCCATTTTGGCTGAGCCGTTCCCCGACACCAATCTGGCCATTGCGCCCCTCTATGACGAGCCCTTTGTGGCCGCCGTGCCCAGTGGCCATCCCTGGGCGCGGCGCAGCAGCATACGGGCCGAGGAACTCAAACACGAGACCATGCTGCTGCTGGGCAATGGCCACTGCTTTCGCGACCACGTGCTGGAGGTCTGCCCTGAATTCGCGCGTTTTTCCAGCGCGGCCGAGGGCATACGGCGCAGTTTTGAAGGCTCCTCGCTGGAGACCATCAAGCACATGGTCGCTGCGGGCATGGGTATTACGCTGGTGCCTCGCCTGAGCGTGCCGGCCGGCGGTTTACAGCCCCCGAGCGCAGGGGGCAAGCGAGGCCGGCGGACCGATGTGCAGGCGACTGCCTTCGTGCGTTACCTGCCCTTTGAGGGCCATGTGCCGAGCCGGCGGGTGGTGCTGGCCTGGCGGCGCAGTTTCACCCGATACGAGGCCATCGCCGCCCTGCGCAATTCCATCTATGCCTGCGAGCTGCCGGGCGTGGCGCGTTTGTCCTGAGTCCTGGCAGCGAGTCGATACCGATGTCAGACGCCACGTCTCTTGCCGAGCAGCCTGCCCGCTGGCGCTTGTACCTGGACCTGATCCGCTGGGACCGGCCGGCCGGATGGCTTTTGCTGCTGTGGCCCACGTTGTCGGCGCTGTGGCTGGCCGCCGGCGGTTTTCCGGGCTGGCATTTGCTCGCGGTTTTTGTGCTGGGCACGGTGTTGATGCGCAGCGCCGGTTGCTGCATCAACGATGTGGCCGACCGCAATTTCGACCGCCATGTCAAGCGGACCGCGCAGCGCCCAGTAACCCGGGGGGCCCTGTCCGTGGGCCAGGCATTGCGCTTGGGCGCGGTGCTGGCCCTGGCCTCTTTTGCGCTCGTGCTCACCACCCATCCGGTGGCGGTGGCCTGGTCTTTTGCAGCGCTGGCCATCGCGCTGATCTACCCGTATGCCAAGCGCTGGTTGTCCATGCCGCAAGCCGTGCTGGGGGTGGCTTTCAGTTTTGGCATCCCGATGGCCTTTGCTGCAGTGCGCGGGGAGGTGCCCCCGCAAGCCTGGGGGCTGCTGCTGGGCAATCTGTTTTGGGTGTTGGCCTATGACACCGAATATGCCATGGTCGATCGCGACGATGATTTGCGCATCGGGATGAAGACGTCGGCCATCACCCTGGGCCGTTTCGATGTTGCGGCGGTCGGCTTTTTCTATGGGACGTATCTGCTCATCTGGGCTTGGCTGCTTGATGCGCCCGCGCGCCCGGTCTGGCTGTCTCTGGCCTTGGCGATGGCGGCCGCGCAGGCGGTATGGCATCTGTGGCTCATTAGAGGCCGGCAGCGCGAGCGCTGTTTTCTGGCCTTTCGCATGAACCACTGGTTGGGGCTGACCGTCTTCGCAGGTGTGGCTTTGTCTGTCTGAGGGGTCCCAAAGGCTCCTTCAGGAGGGGCTGCGCCCGAACTCTGCGCCCAGCTCTGCAGCGCGCTTCTGCGCCGCCAGGATGGCCTCGATGAACCGCGCTTTCAGTTCGGCCCCTTCGATCGCGCTGATCGCTGCATGGGTGGTCCCGCCTTTGGAGGTAACCCGCGCGCGCAGTTCGCGAGGCGATTCATCAGAACTTTGGGCCAGCGCCGCGGCGCCGCTGAAAGTGGCCAGCGCCAGGGCGCGTGCCTTGCTGTTGTCCAGGCCCATTCGGACCCCAGCCTCGATCATGGCTTCCAGGAAATAAAACACATAGGCGGGCCCAGAGCCCGACAGCGCGGTGACCGCATCGATCAGCGTCTCCTGTTCTAGCCAGATCAGATCGCCCGTGGGGCGGATGATGTGCTCTACGGTGCCTCGTTCGTCGGCACGGACAGCCGGCCGGGCATACAGTCCGGTGATGCCCCGCCCGATCAGGGCCGGGGTGTTGGGCATGGCCCGCACGATGCGCTGGCTGCCCAGCCAGGCGGCCATGCTGTCGCTGCTGATGCCGGCGGCCACGCTCAAGTGCAGTGCCCGCGCAGTGTGGGCCGCCGCTTGTGCGGCCGCCTGTGCAAAGACCTGGGGCTTGACCGCCCAAACCACCAGGGCGGCGCGGCTCAGGCCGGGGTGGGCTTGTTCGCAGCATCGCACCCCCCATTGGGCCCGCAGTCGCTCGCGTTGTTCGGGCAGGGGTTCGACCACCTCGATCAGGTCGCTGTCGAGACCCTGTCGTCGCAAGCCCCCGATCAGGGCGCTGGCCATATTGCCCCCGCCTATGAAGGCGATGGCTTGGGGGTGAGGGACGGACAGTGACATTGAAAAGACGACAGGTCGCAGGGGCCCTGAGGTTAGCAGAGGCCTCGAAGCGAAGCCGGATGAACAAAGGCGCGCGACAGGCCCTGATGAAAAAAGTGCCCCGCGCAGCCTCCAGCTGCACCAATTTGGTGCGATGCGGCTGCCCTGGGGTCTTTCCCTGGACGCCGCTAAAGCACGCCTTGCCCGGATGTCCCATCCCGCTGGTGGATTGGAGGGGGAAACGGATTTTCCGAAAAGACATTTGACCCCCGGTCTCAGATCGGTTATAGTGGAGGGCTTCGCGTTGCTCTGAGGGGCATCGCGCGGGTTATCGCCCCAAGCGGATTGGCTGCAAGTGGTTTGCAGCGAAGACGACGGGCCCAAGACTGACTGGCCGAGTGGATCGGGCTGCTTGCAGCCTGGCCCCTGCCGGGACAAGTTGGGAATAAACAAATGATTCAAACGCAATCGAGACTCGATGTTGCTGACAACACGGGTGCCAAGTCTGTCATGTGCATCAAGGTGCTGGGCGGTTCGAAGCGCCGTTACGCCAGTGTGGGCGACGTGATCAAGGTCAGCATCAAGGAAGCGGCCCCGCGCGGTCGCGTCAAGAAGGGCGAGGTTTACAGCGCCGTCGTGGTACGTACCGCCAAGGGCATCCGCCGCGGCGATGGCTCGCTGATCAAATTTGACGGCAATGCCGCCGTGCTGCTCAACGCCAAGCTCGAGCCCATTGGCACCCGCATCTTCGGCCCGGTCACGCGCGAACTGCGTACCGAGCGGTTCATGAAGATCGTGTCGCTGGCTCCTGAAGTCATTTGAGGACGTCCGCCATGAACAAATTAATCAAAGGCGACGAGGTGATCGTTATCGCCGGCCGCGACAAAGGTAAGCGCGGCCGCATCGCCCGCCGCTCCGACGAAGCGCATCTTGTGGTTGAGGGTATCAACCTGGTCAAGAAGCACACCAAGCCCAACCCCATGAAGGGGACCACCGGTGGCATTGTCGAGAAAAGCATGCCCATCCACCAGTCCAACCTGGCCATCTACAACGCGGCCACCGGCAAGGCCGATCGGGTTGGTATCAAGCTGCTCGCTGACGGCAAGAAGGTTCGCGTCTTCAGGTCCAGCGGCGAAGAAATCAAGGCTGCATGATCATGGCTCGCTTGCAATCCCTCTATCGCGAGAAGATCGCGCCCTCCCTGGTTCAAAAGTTTGGCTACACCTCGCCCATGCAGGTGCCGCGCATTACCAAGATCACGCTCAACATGGGCGTGAGTGAGGCGGTGGCCGACAAGAAGGTCATGGACAACGCCGTCGGCGACCTGACCAAAATTGCAGGACAAAAACCGGTCGTCACCAAGGCCAAGAAGGCCATCGCCGGGTTCAAGATCCGTGAGGGCCTGCCCATTGGCTGCATGGTGACCCTGCGTGGTGTGCGCATGTACGAGTTCCTCGACCGGTTCGTCACCGTGGCTTTGCCCCGGGTGCGCGACTTCCGGGGCATTTCGGGACGGGCCTTTGACGGCCGTGGCAACTACAACATCGGCGTCAAAGAGCAGATCATCTTCCCCGAGATCGAGTACGACAAGGTCGACGCCCTGCGCGGCCTCAATATCAGCATCACCACCACGGCCAAGACCGACGAGGAGTGCAAGGCACTGCTCGCCGCCTTCCGTTTCCCGTTCAAGAATTGAAGGCGCATCATGGCAAAGAAAGCTCTTCTGCAACGTGAACTCAAGCGCGACAAGTTGGTCGCCAAGTTCGCCAAGAAACATGCCGAACTCAAGGCCATCGCCGGTGATGCCAAGCGGTCTGAAGACGAGCGTGCGCTGGCTCGCGCCGATCTGCAAAAGCTGCCCCGCAATGCCAATCCCACCCGCCAGCGCAACCGTTGCGGTGTGACCGGTCGCCCGCGCGGCACTTTCCGTCAGTTCGGCCTGGGCCGCACCAAGATTCGCGAAATGGCCTTTGCCGGCGATATCCCCGGCATCACCAAGGCCAGCTGGTAAGCGCCGGGCACGAGGAGAACACGAAATGAGCATGAGTGATCCCATCGCCGATATGCTGACGCGTATCCGCAATGCCCAGATGGTCGAGAAGACCTCTGTGCAGGTGCCTTCCTCCAAGGTCAAGGTGGCCATTGCCCAGGTCCTCAAGGACGAGGGCTACATCGAGGGCTTCCAGGTCAAGAACGACGAGGGTCGTCCGCAGCTGGAAATCGCCCTGAAATACTACGCCGGCCGTCCGGTCATCGAGCGCATTGAGCGTGTCAGCCGTCCGGGCTTGCGCGTCTACAAAGGCAGCAATGCTATTCCGCAGGTGATGAACGGTCTGGGTGTGGCCATCGTGACCACGCCCAAGGGCGTCATGACCGATCGCAAAGCTCGCGCCAGCGGCGTGGGCGGCGAAGTCCTGTGCTACGTGGCTTGATGCCGGGACAGAAAGGAACTGCAAAATGTCTCGAGTTGCCAAGAGCCCCGTTGTCGTGCCGCAAGGCGTGGACGTGGCTATCAAGGAAGACCAGATCAGCGTGAAGGGCTCTTTGGGCGCTTTGTCGCTGGCCCAAAGCGCGCTGGTTACCGTTAAGAACGAAGGGGGCAAGATCACCTTCGTGCCCAGTGACGACACCCGTCAGGCCGATGCCATGAGCGGTACCATGCGCCAGCTGGTCAACAACATGATCATCGGCGTGGCTAAGGGCTTTGAGAAAAAGCTGACCCTCATTGGTGTGGGCTACAAGGCCCAGGCTCAGGGTGCCAAGCTCAATTTAAGTGTGGGTTACTCCCATCCGGTAGTGATGGATATGCCCGCCGGCATCAAGGTCGAAACGCCTTCCCCCACTGAAGTGGTGATCAAGGGTTTTGATCGTCAGCGCGTCGGTCAGGTGGCCGCCGAAGTGCGCGCAGTGCGTCCCCCTGAGCCTTACAAGGGCAAGGGCATACGCTATGCCGACGAGACGGTCACGATCAAAGAAACCAAGAAGAAGTAAGGAGCTGCACCATGCTGAACAAGAAAGAGCAGCGCCTGCGTCGTTCGCGTCAGACCCGTTTGCGTATTGCGCAGCAGGCAGTGGCGCGGCTGACGGTCAACCGCACCAACCTGCATATCTACGCCAGCGTCATATCCGACGACGGCGCTCGCGTCCTGGCCAGTGCTTCCACCGCCGAGGCCGAGGTGCGCAAGAGCCTGGGCGCTTCGGGCAAGGGGGGCAATGTGGCTGCCGCACAAACCATCGGTCGCCGAATTGCCGAGAAGGCGCGCGCTGCCGGGATCGAGAAAGTGGCTTTCGACCGCGCCGGTTTTGCCTACCATGGCCGCGTCAAGGCGCTGGCTGAGGCCGCCCGTGAAGCGGGCTTGCAGTTTTAAGCAGGATTCCAGATATGGCCAA
>CAZCSD010000012.1:0-49354 GCA_964501235.1 uncultured Polaromonas sp.
TCGAGCTGATCCACTCGCCGCCGGACTTGATCACGTCCTTGCTGCGGTCGGTGATTTGCATATAGCCTTCGGCATCGATGGTGGCGACATCGCCGGTCGGGAACCAGCCGTCCTGCAGCGGGTCGCCCCCCTCACCCCTGAAGTACCCCCGAATGACCCAGGGGCCGCGCACCAGCAGATTGCCGAAGGTCTTGCCGTCCCAAGGCAGGGAGCGCCCCTCGTCATCGACAATCTTCATGTCCACGCCAAAAATAGCCCGCCCCTGCTTGAGGCGCACCTGCATCTGCCCGGCGTCGTCCAGGGCTTGATGCTTGTTTTTGAGCGTGCAGACCGTGCCCAGGGGGCTCATTTCGGTCATGCCCCAGGCGTGCAGCACCTCGACGCCATAGTCGTCCCGAAAGGCCTGGATCATGGCCGGCGGGCAGGCCGATCCTCCGATCACCGTCCGCTTGAGTGAGGAAAAGCGCAGCCCCGCTGGCTTCATGTGGGCCAGCAGCATCTGCCAGACGGTGGGCACGCCGGCAGCGTAAGTGACCTGCTCGGCCTCCAGCAACTCGTACACCGATCGGCCATCGAGGGCCGGCCCTGGAAAAACCAGTTTGGCGCCGGTCAGACACGCCGCGTAGGGAATGCCCCAGGCGTTGACGTGAAACATGGGTACCACGGGCAGAACCGCGTCGCGAGCCGATAAGCCCATCGCATCGGGCAAGGCCGCTCCGTAGGCGTGCAGCAGCGTCGAGCGGTGGCTGTAGAGCGCGCCCTTGGGGTTGCCGGTGGTACCGCTCGTGTAGCACAGACTGGAGGCGGTGTTCTCGTCAAAGCGGGGCCAGGCATAGTGACCGTCTTGCGCGCCCACCCAGGCCTCGTAGCTGCGCAGTCCGGGCACACCGCTGTCGGCCGGCAGCTGATCGGCTTCGCAAAGGGCGATGTAGTGCCTCAGGCCTGGGCACTGGGCCTGGATGGCCTGCACCAGCGGCAGAAAGCTCAAGTCAAAGCAAAGCACCCGGTCGTCGGCGTGGTTGATGATCCAGGCAATCTGGTCGGGGTGCAGGCGGGGGTTGAGGGTGTGCAGCACCCGCCCCGAACCGCTGACTCCGAAGTACAACTCGAAATGCCGGTAGCCGTTCCAGGCCAAGGTGGCCACACGTTCGCCGAAGCTCAGCTTCAGGCCATCGAGGGCTTGGGCCGCCTGCCTGGCCCGACGCGCTGCATCGACATACGTGTAGCGGTGTACATCGCCTTCAACGCGTCGGGAAACGATCTGGCCATCGCCGTGGTGACGCTCGGCAAATTCCATCAGCGAAGAGATGAGAAGCGGCTGGTCTTGCATCAAACCCAACATGGAGAACCCTTCGAGAAACTCACTAAAAAGGGTCCCATCATGCAACAGCCGCCCGCAAGCCGGGTATGGGGATTGCCCCAGACGGCCGCGCGGCCCTCAAGCCTTGCGCCACAATGTCGCCATGCTGCAGATCGCTACTCAAGCCGACCCGGCCTGCGCCATCGGACCCGCCTGGCAGCCCGCGATGTCTGCGCTTGGACCGGACTTCTACGCCCCGGTCGACCCCCGCCCGCTGGAGGCCCCTTACTGGGTTGACCGCAACGATGCTCTGGCCCGCGAGCTCGGCCTGGAGGACGGCTGGCTGCAATCGCAGGAGGCACTGATGGCCCTGTCGGGCTGCGCAGCCCCCGCCGGTTCGCGACCGATCGCCTCCGTCTACAGCGGCCATCAGTTCGGCGTGTGGGCCGGACAACTCGGCGACGGCCGCGCGCTCATCCTGGGCGAGATACCGACGGCGCAGGGGCCGGTCGAGGTTCAGATCAAGGGCGGCGGCCGCACCCCTTTTTCGCGCATGGGCGATGGGCGAGCGGTTTTGCGCTCGTCGATTCGCGAGTATCTGTGCAGCGAGGCCATGCACGGCCTGGGTATCGCCACCACCCGCGCTCTGGCCCTGACGGGCTCGCCGAGCCGGGTGCTGCGCGAAGAGGTGGAAACGGCGGCGGTGGTGACCCGAACGGCGGCAAGTTTTCTGCGCTTTGGACACTTCGAGCATTTCAGCCAGGTCGGACAAGAGGCCCGCTTACAAAAATTGGCCGACCATGTGCTGGACCGGTTTTACCCCCAGTGCCGGGATGCAGCCTCGCCGTATGCCGCCTTGCTGGGCGAGGTGGTGGAGCGCACGGCCAGGCTGATCGCCCGGTGGCAGGCCGTGGGCTTTTGTCATGGCGTCATGAACACCGACAACATGAGCGTGCTGGGCCTGACCCTCGATTACGGCCCTTTCCAGTTTCTCGACGCCTTCGACCCGAGCCACATCTGCAATCACTCTGACAGCCAAGGTCGGTACGCTTACAAGCGCCAGCCTGCGGTGGCGCAGTGGAACCTCTATTGCCTGGGACAGGCGCTGCTGCCCCTGATCGGTTCGCAAGACGATGCCCTGGCGGCGCTGGAGCGCTACCGCAGCACCTTCGAGGCCGCCCTGACCGAGGCGTTTCGGGCCAAGCTCGGCTTGAGCGATGCGCACCGCGCTGAGGATCTGCCTCTGATTGAGACCTTGCTACAGACCCTGGCGGCCAACCGGGTGGACTACACCTTGTTCTGGCGGCGGCTGTGCGACTTTCATGTCCGGCGCGAAGCGGTGCGCGATCTGTTCATGGACCGCGCCGCCTTCGATGCCTGGGCCCAGCGGTATGAGGCGCGTTGCGCCGCCTTTGACCCGCAGGCCCAGCGGCACGCGATGCGCTCGGTCAACCCGAAGTACGTGCTGCGCAACTATCTGGCCGAACAAGCCATCGCAGCGGCCAAGCAGGGCGATTTTGAGCCGGTGCGGCAGTTGCGCGTTGTGCTGCACGCACCTTACGACGATCATCCCGACCATGAGGCCTGGGCCGGTCTGCCGCCCGATTGGGCGTCTTCAATCGAAATCAGCTGCAGTTCCTGAGCACAACGATGAGCTACAAAATCGAAAAAACCGAATCCGAGTGGAAAGCCCTCCTGGCCGAAAAAGGGGCTGAGCCGCTGGCCTACCACGTGACCCGCAAGGAAGGAACCGAGCGGGCTTTCACGGGCCGTTATGAGGGCCACAAGGCCCCAGGCACTTACCTGTGCATCTGCTGCGACAAGCCCCTGTTTGACTCGGCCACCAAGTACGAATCGGGATCGGGCTGGCCCAGCTTTTTCCAGCCCCTCAACGACGATACGGTGGCCACCCAGGAGGACCGTTCGCTCTGGCTGGGCGTGCGTACCGAAGTGCATTGCCCCGACTGCGGCGCCCATCTGGGCCATGTGTTCCCCGATGGCCCGGCGCCCACCGGTCTGCGCTACTGCATGAATTCGGCCTCACTGCTGTTTAAGCCCCGCTGACCCGACTGAGTCCCCGCAGCGCCCGACCCCCTATCATCGCGACCCATGAAACTGTTGCTCGACTTCCTGCCCATCCTGCTCTTTTTCGGCATGTTCAAGTACGCCGAGGCCCAGCCGGACTGGGCCGCTGCGACGGCCAGCGACTGGCTCGGATTCATGGTCTCGGGCTCTGTGGTGGCTCCAGCCGAGGCGCCGGTGCTGCTGGCTACCGTGGTGGTGATCGCTGCCACTTTGGTTCAGGTGGCCGTGCTGATGGCCCGTGGCCAGAAGATCGACACCATGCTGTGGATCAGTCTGGGCTTGGTCGTGGTGCTTGGCGGAGCGACGATCTATTTCCACAGCGAGACCTTCATCAAGTGGAAGCCCACCCTGCTCTACTGGGCCATGGGCGCCGGGCTGCTGTTCGGCCAGCTCCTGGGTAAAAACGGGATCCGCGCACTGATGGGTTCGCAAATGAGTCTGCCCGATGCGCTGTGGGTACGGGTCAATCAGGCCTGGATCGCTTTTTTTGTCTTCATGGGCGCTCTCAATCTGTGGGTCGCCTACCAGTTCTCCACGGCGGCCTGGGTCAATTTCAAGCTCTTCGGCGGTCTGGGTTTGATGTTTGCCTTCGTCCTGGCCCAGGCCCTCATCCTGGGCAAGTACCTTAAAGACGACGAGGAGTCCGGCGCCTCGACCGATGCGCACAAGCCATGAGCCAGGCACCGTCTCAGGGGTTGCCGCGGGCCGAGGAGCTGCGCCACCGACTGGAGCAACAGTTGCGGACCACCTCGCTGGAGGTGATCGACGAAAGCGCAGCGCATGTCGGACATGCGGGTGCTGGGGACGAGGGCTACGGCACCCATTTCCGCGTACGCATCGCCAGCCCTCAGTTTGCGGGGCTCAGCCGGGTGGCGCGCCACCGCCTTGTGTATGATGCGCTGCACGATTTCATGCCGCGCGGACTTCACGCTCTGGCCATTGAAACCAAGGACAGCTGAGGGCCGGGTGCCGAGCCCGATGCAGCGCCCCCCAAGTAACCCTATTTTTTAAAGACCCTTCAGGATTCCCATGATTGCAGCTCCTTTTAAATCTCTGACCGTGGCCGGTCTGCTGGCCCTGGCCGGTGCCAGCGCTTTTGCCCAAAACCTGGCCATCGTCAATGGCAAGGCCGTTCCCAAAACCCGACTCGATGCCCTGGCCGCGCAGGTTGAGCGCGCGGGTCGACAGGTCACCCCCGAGATGGCCGGCCAGTTGCGTGAGGAAGTCATCGCCCGGGAAATCTTCATGCAGGAGGCCGACAAGCGCGGTCTGGGGCAGTCTGAGGACTACCGCAACCAGATGGAACTGGCTCGCCAGAGCATTCTCATCCGGGAGCTGTTCAGCGACTTCCAGAAAAAGAACCCCGTCACCGATGCGGAGATGAAGACGGAATACGACAAATTCGTGGCGGCCAACAGCGGCAAGGAGTACAAGGCCCGCCACATCCTGGTAGAGAAGGAAGATCAGGCCAAAGCCATCATCGCCAGCCTTAAGAAGGGGGCCAAATTCGAGGATATTGCCAAGAAGCAGTCCAAGGATCCCGGATCGGGCGCCAATGGCGGTGACCTCGATTGGTCGGGCGCCGATAACTATGTGCCCGAGTTCAGCCAGGCCATGGTCAAGCTCAACAAGGGCCAGACCACCGACCGGCCGGTCAAGACCCAGTTTGGGTGGCATGTGATTCGTCTGGACGATGTGCGCACGCCCGAGCTGCCCCCCTTCGATCAGGTCAAACCGCAACTGCAGCAGCAAATGTCGCAGCAAAAACTGGCCAAGTTCCAGGAAGAGCTGCGTGCCAAGGCCAAAATCGAATAAAGATCTGGGTCGATCGTACGGGTCTTAGCGGGCCCTAGCGCGTCTCGTGCGCCGGCCCGATGAGCTCGGCCTGAAAAGGCGCAGCCTTGGAGGTGTCGACCGTCACCCGCCACGCGCGGACATCGGCATCGCCGGGCACCTCCAGCCGATAGAGCTGAGGCAGTGGTCCGCGCTGCCAGCGAAAAGGCTGATCCAGGCGCGGACGGTGGGTGTCCCCGTGAATCAGGAGCACGGGCAGCCCGGAAGCGGCGGCCAGCGGGATCAAGGTCTGGCCGACACTGTCGCGAAAGCCTGAGCTGGCGGGGAAGTCCTCGATCAGATTGCGCCCGAGCAAGGGGTTGCCTTGCATGGCCAGCACCAGCGCCTTGGCCTGTCGCTGACGCGCCGCCTCGAAGGCGGCCCGTATCCAGGCGATGTTGGCCGCATCGCGGGCCACAAACTCATCGAGCGCACCGGGTATGTCGGCTTGCCTGTTGTTGTTGCTGCCCACGATATGCACCGTCACAAACAGCACCCCCTGGTGCCACCAGCGCCGATTCTCGACATAGGCCGCATGCTCGGGCATGAGATCGGGCTGGATTTGCATCGGTAGAGGCGCTGCCCCGAGAGACCGGTCCACCGGAAAGAACAGACGACGCAGAGCGCGCAAACGCTCCTGCGGCTCGTAGCTGCCGTTGCTGCGACGGTGGCAATCGGTCCACTCGTTGTCCCCGGGCGTGTAGACCACCGCCTGTTCGAAGAGATCGAAATGCTGGCGCTGCGCTTCAAAGACCGCATCGCTACACAGGCCTCCCCCCGATTTGATGTCGCCCACATGGACGGAGAAAACCGGCCGCAGCTGGTTAATCGATGCAATCAGGCGACGGTAGACCGGATAAGACTGCTGCGCCGAGCCGTAGGGCAGATCACCCAGCGCCACGAAAGAAAAGGCTTCAGACCGGGCGCAAACAGAAGCAGCGGCAAGAGACAGGACACAAACAATCCGCCAGGTCCGGGCTAACATGGATGGGTGTGCAGTGCCTTACAGGAAACACCAGAGACCGACGCAGTGACCCGTTGCCCACTGCACCAGCAAGTCGATGAGCATGCCCAGAGCCACTACAGGAAGGATGAGGTACACCATGACCCAGAAGACGGCCCAAAGCGTGGGGCGCGGTTCGGTAATGCGTTGGCCCATCACCTCGTCGACCTTGCTGCGCTTGAAGGCGCTCAACCAAGCGGGTTTCATGTTGCCGGGATTCTAGAGCCGTGAACATCATCTGGGACGCCACCGCGCAGCAGGACTGGGACTTGGCGCACAGCGGCCAGGCCGCAGCCCTGCAGCAGGACTGGGCCTACGGCTCGGCCATGCGTCTGCTTGGCGTGACGGTGCTGCGCGCACGTATCGAGCAGGGCGGCCAAAGGGTGGGGCTGGCCCAGTTTCTGGTGCGCAGTTTCGGGACCTTGGGTCATCTGGCCTTGTGTTCGCGCGGGCCGCTTTGGCTGACCGCCCTGTCGGCGCAGGACAAAGCCGCGGCCTACCGGGCCCTGCGCCAGTCGCTGCCCTTGCGCGGCCTGCGCCTGATGCTTGCCACCCCTGAGGAAACACAAGAGCCGCAAAGCGGTCTGCGTGCGTGGAGACGGGTGATGACCGGGTACACGACCGTCCTGCTCGATCTGAGCCCGACCGAACAAGAGCGCCGGGGGCGGCTGGAGGGCAAGTGGCGCAACCGCCTGGTGGCCGCCGAGGGCAGCGGCTTGACGGTCCACCGCGTCGGGACCAACCCGGGGCAGTACCGCTGGCTTCTCGACCACGAGCAATCGCAGCGGCAAAACAAAGGCCTGTCGGGTCTGCCTCTGGCCTTCTACGAGCCCTATATTCAATCGCGCCGCCAGCCCTCCGAGTGCGTGCTCAGTCTGCGGGCTGATTTGGGACGCGAGCGGGTGGCAGCCATGATGTTTCTGGTTCATGGCGCCGCAGCGACCTATCAGGTGGGCTGGTCCAACGAGCAGGGGCGCGATCTCAATGCCCACAACCTGCTGCTCTGGTCGGCCGGCAAGGAGTTGGCGGCTCGAGGTGTTCGGGTGCTCGACCTCGGCGGCGTCAACACGGGCCGAAGCGCTGGCCTGGCCCGCTTCAAGCTCGGAACCGGCGGGCATGTGCACCGTCTGACCGGGACTTACTTAGTCTGAGTGAAAACGACACAGGTTGTGGCGCAACAACAGATCGACGCCAAAGCGTCAAAAAGAGTTTCTCTCAATATGAAGAAATTCAAACTGACATCAAGATAAGTTAAACGCCGGTTGGCGATAGCCCCTTTCACCTAGTCTCGGTCCCGCAGTTAACTTGGCTGCAACTTCCAAACCAACTAGGAGAAACAATGAGACTCAAGACTCTGGCTATCGCCAGTGCCTTTGCAGCCTTGGCACCACAAATGCTTCTGGCTCAAACCACCACCACCGGGTTCTACGGCCGGGCCAATCTATCGGTCGAAAGCCAGAAAGACGGCAAGGTATCGACCAGCAAAATGGTCGACAACTCCTCGCGCCTGGGCTTCAAGACCGAGCGGGCAATCGGCTCGGGCTTGACAGCCGGTGTCGTGCTCGAGGCCGGGACCAACCTGACGAGCGGATCGACGGCCAGCGAACTCTTCGCACGCGAGGCCAGCGCACGCCTGTCTGGCGGATTTGGTGAAATCCGCTTAGGCCGTCTGGCGGCCAATACCGCCTACTTCGCCACCGCTGACTACATCAGCAACCACAACCACGACACCGGCACCTCATCGGACGCCTTCTACGACTTCCTGGCTTCCATGAAAAACGCCGTCGGCTACACCGCTCCCAAATTGGGCGACCTGCAACTGCAGGCTCAGGTGGGCATGAAAAACGGCTCCGGCACCGGCAACAGCGTCACCGGCTTGGCGGTCAGCCCGGTGGCTTTGTCGGCCAACTACGACATGGGCCCGCTGGGCCTGGGCTTTGGCTACGAGCGTGGGGCCAACACCAGCGGCAAGGCGATCAGCGCCAACACCGTTCGTCTGTCCTACAGCAGCGGCCCCTTCGTCTACGGCGCCTATGTGCAAAAGTCCTCCGGCCCGTCTAACGACCGCACCGCATGGCGCCTGAGCGCCATGTACACCCTGGGTCAAAACGAGTTCCACCTGAACTACGGTGCCGCCGGTGACCGCGCCAACGTGGCCAACACGGGAGCAACCCAGACCACCATGGCCTACAACTTCAACCTGGACAAGGCCACCAAGCTTTACGCCTTTGTGACCCAGGTTTCCAACGAAAAATCGGCCAAGTACAACGTCACCAACGCGGGAACCAACTTCCGCTCGGTGGGCGCTGGCTTTCGCATGAACTTCTGATCCAGCGGTCTTCAGGCGCCACCCGCCCGGGTGGCTTGAAGCTCGAACGGTTCCAGGCCGGTGGGGATCCGCATCCCCACCGGTTTTTTTCTTTCTTTAATTGTTTAATTGGGGTCAGATTCCAATTATTTCGGCTCGCTTGACCCAAGCCTCAGTCGATCGTGGCACCTGAGTCCTTGACCGCTTTGGCCCAACGCGGCAGGTCCGACCGAATCAGCGCCCAGAATTGGTCCGGGTTGAGTTTGTAGGCTTCAGCGCCCACATTGGCCAGCTTTTCGCGCACATCGGGGGCATCGATGGCCCGGTGAATCAAGGCCTGCAGCTGTGCGACCACGGGAGCGGGCGTGCCGGCCGGAGCAAACACGCCGTACCAGGGAGTCACCGCCAGGCCCCTGACTGTTTCGTTGATGGGCAAGGTATCGGGCAAGGCGGCCAGCCGTTTCTCATTGACCACGCCCAGCACCTTGATGCGCCCGCTCTTGATGAAACCGATCGAGGACGGCAGACTCTGCACCGAGACCTGCACCTGGCCGCTGGCCAGATCAGTCACGGCGGCTGCGGCCCCCTTGTAGGGGACATGAACCAGCTCAATGCCCGCAGCCTTGTTGAGCATCTCGCCCACCAAGTGATTGACCGTGCCGTTGCCGGCCGACCCGATCATGATCTTGCCGGGCTGCGACTTGGCGATGGAAATCAGTTCGGCGGTGTTCTTGGCCGGGAAATTGTTGTTGGCCACCAGCACATAGCCGGCGGTAGCGACCGGCGAGACGGGCTCGAAGTCTTTCAGCGGATCGAATCCGGTGCTCTTGTAGAGCGAAGGGTTGATCACATAGGAGCTGTCGGCCGTGAGCATCAGGGTGTATCCATCCGGCCGGGCCTTGGCCACAAAGGCCGTGCCAATATTGCCTCCGGCCCCGGGACGGTTTTCGACCACAAAGGACTGGCCGCTCAGTTCAGTGAGCTTTTGGGCCACGATGCGGCCTATGGCGTCGTTGGCCCCCCCTGCGGCCTGCGGCACGATCACGGTGACCGGTTTGCCGGGGTATTTGTCCTGGGCCATGACAGCAGCGGCGGCCAGCCCGATGCAGAAAATCAGAGCTTGAGCGGGTTTTGACGAGAACATGGTTTGTCTCCTTGAGGGGCGAGCGGTCGAAGCCCAGTCGGCCGCCTGCGCCGCTGCGACTTGAACGCCTTGTTTTAAAGCCAATAGCATAAGCCAGAAGCGAGAAATCGGTTGCCGGCTCTGCAACAATCCGGCTTTTCACCGCACTGACCCGACCCATGTCTGATACCGACCGCCCCACTTTGCCCGATCGCTTGTCCATCCATGAACGCAGTGCACACTATGCCGCTGAGGTTCTGGAACACAGCATCGGCGTTCGTTTCAATGGCAAAGAACGCAACGATGTGGAGGAATACTGCATCAGCGAGGGTTGGATCCGCGTGCCCGCCGGTAAGACGGTAGACCGGCGCGGCCAGGCGCTGCTCATCAAGCTCAAGGGGCAGGTGGAGGTGTTCTACAAGCCCTGAGCCCGGGGCCGCACTCGTGTTGCCCGTCAGCGGGGGCCGCGCACTTGCGTCGCTCAGCCCACCCAGCGACGGGCGTTGTGCCAGAGGTTCATCCAGGGACTCAAGGCCGAGGGGTCTGCAGAGGTCCAACTCATCTGGATGTTGCGAAACACCCGCTCGGGGTGCGGCATCATGGCGGTAAAGCGTCCGTCGGCAGTGGTGACCGCAGTCAGCCCCTTGGGGCTGCCGTTGGGATTGGCGGGGTAGGCCTGCGTGGGCTGACCGGCGCCGTCGACAAAACGCATCGCGGCAATCACCCGGTCTGCATCTCCGCGCCGCGCAAAGTTGGCATAGCCCTCCCCGTGGGCCACGGCGATGGGCAGGCGAGCGCCCGCCATACCTTGCAGGAAAAGGCTGGGGCTCTCCAGAATCTCCACTTGCGACAGGCGCGCCTCATAGCGCTCACTCTGATTGCTCGTAAAACGCGGCCAGGCTTGCGCGCCGGGGATGATGTCGGCCAGCTCGGCAAACATCTGGCAGCCGTTGCACACCCCGAGCCCGAAAGTGTCGCCGCGCGCAAAGAAGGACTTGAACTGTTCGGACAGGCGCTCGTTGAAGATGATGCTGCGCGCCCAGCCTATCCCCGCCCCCAAGGTGTCGCCGTAGCTAAAGCCACCACAGGCCACCACGCCGGCAAAATCACTCAGGGCTACACGCCCGGCCTGCAAGTCGCTCATGTGGACATCGACGGACTCAAAACCGGCCAGGTCGAAAGCGTAGGCCATCTCGACATGGGAGTTGACGCCTTGCTCGCGCAAGATCGCCACCCTCGGCCGACCCACACGCGGCGCGTGGGTGGGCAGGGGTTGTATCGGGACCGGTAGCGACTGCGGCCAGTGCAGGTGCAGGCCGGCCTCGCCGGGTCGACCGGCGGCATCATGCTCGGCATCGGCGCAGACCGGGTTGTCACGCTGCTGGCAGATTTTCCAGCTCACGCTGTCCCAGACCTGCTGCAAATCGCGCAAGCTCGCGCTGAAGACGCAGCGCGTGTCACGCCAGACCTCCAGCTTGCCCTTGCCCACTTCCATGGGGGCGTGGTCGGGTCGGGTCTTTCCGATGAAATGGCTGTGCCGCGACAGGCCGTGCTCGCGCAGCACCTGTATGACCTCATTGCGCTGGCTGCTGCGCACCTGGATGACCGCCCCCAGCTCCTCGGTGAACAGGGCCTTGAGCGTGGCCTCCTCCCGGCGGGCCGCAATCTGGGTCGCCCAGTTCTTGCTATCGCCAGTGTCCATGCGACTGTCGCTGATGCCATCGCCCTCAACCAGCAGCATGTCGACATTGAGCGAGACACCCACCTGCCCCGCAAAAGCCATTTCGGCCACGCAGGCGAGCAGCCCGCCATCGCTGCGGTCGTGGTAGGCCAGGATTTTCGGACGCAAGGCATTGATCGCCTTCACCAGCGCAACCAGGTCCTGCGGCTCCTCCAGGTCGGCCGGCTCCCCGCCGTCGAGCTCCAGGGTTTGCGCTAGAACAGAGGCGCCCATGCGCTTGCGGCCGCGACCCAGGTCGATGAGGATCAGAGTGGTGTCCTCCTCGCGCGCATCGAGCTGCGGCGTCAGGGTGCCCCGCACATCGTCCAGGCTGGCGAAGGCGCTGACGATCAGGGACACCGGCGCACTGACCTGCTTGCGATCGGCTCCTTCGGTCCAAACGGTGCGCATGGACAGCGAATCCTTGCCCACCGGAATGGAAATGCCCAAAGCGGGACACAATTGCATGCCGACCGCGCGCACCGTGTCGTAGAGTGCTGCATCCTGGCCCGGTTCGCCGCAGGCGGCCATCCAGTTGGCCGACAGCTTGACGCGGCTCAACTCGATCGGGGCGGCCAGCACATTGGTGATGGCCTCGGCCACCGCCATCCGGCCCGAGGCGGCAGCGTCGAGTACGGCCAGAGGCGTGCGCTCGCCCATGGCCATGGCTTCTCCGGCAAAGCCCTGAAAATCGGCCAGGGTGACGGCGCAATCGGCCACCGGAATTTGCCAGGGCCCCACCATCTGATCGCGGTGGGTGAGCCCCCCGACCGTGCGGTCACCGAGAGTGATCAAGAAGCGTTTGGAAGCCACGGTGGGATGCGCCAGCACCCGGATCACCGCATCCTCCAGAGCCAAACCGGTCAGATCGAGCGCAACGGCAACACGCGGTTCACGCCGCACCTGACGGTGCATGCGCGGAGGCTTGCCCAGCAGCACATTCATGGGCATGTCCACCGGCGGCGGGCCCGAGCCGTCGAGCAAGCGCAACTGCGGCTCTTCGGTGGCCACGCCGACCACCGCGTAGGGGCACCGCTCGCGCTCGCAGAGGGCTGAAAAGGCAGGCAGCGACTGGGGCGCGATCGCCAGAACGTAGCGCTCCTGGCTTTCATTGCTCCAGATCTCCCGCGGAGACAGGCCGCTTTCTTCCAAGGGAACGGCCCGCAAATCAAAGCGCGCGCCCTGACCCGCATCGTTGACCAGTTCAGGGAAGGCGTTGGACAGTCCGCCCGCCCCGACATCGTGAATGGCCAGGATGGGGTTGTGCTCACCCAGCTCGGCACAGCGGTTGATGACCTCCTGCGCCCGCCGCTGAATTTCAGGGTTGCCCCGCTGCACCGAGTCAAAATCGAGTTTGGCCGCATTGACGCCCGAAGCCATGGAACTGGCCGCACTGCCTCCCAGGCCAATGCGCATGCCCGGCCCGCCGAGCTGCACCAGCAGGCTGCCGGCTGGAAAGCGAATCTTGCGCGTCAGGCGGGCATCGATCGTGCCCAGGCCGCCGGCAATCATGATGGGTTTGTGGTAACCCCAGCGTTGCCCCTGTACTGTCTGCTCGTACTCGCGGAAATAACCGCACAGGTTGGGTCGCCCAAATTCGTTGTTGAAAGCGGCACCTCCGAGGGGCCCCTCGATCATGATCTGCAAGGCACTGGCCATGTGATCGGGCTTGCCGTAGCCGGTGTCAAACAGGCGCGAGACGGTAAAGCCGGTCAGGCCGGCTTTCGGGCGTGATCCGCGGCCCGTGGCCCCCTCGTCGCGTATCTCCCCCCCGGCGCCGGTCGAAGCCCCGGGAAAGGGGGAAATCGCTGTGGGGTGGTTGTGGGTCTCAACCTTCATCAGTACATGCGCCAGCCTGTCGTCGTGGGCTTGGTAAACCTGCCGCCCCTCGGTCTGTACCGGATAAAAAAACTGCTGCGCCCGCCCCTGCATGATGGAGGCGTTGTCCGCGTAGGCCACCACCGTGTGCTGGGGATGGAGCTTTTCGGTGTTGCGAATCATGGCAAACAGGCTCAGGTCCTGCTTGTGGCCATCAATCGTGAACTCGGCATTGAAGATTTTGTGCCGGCAGTGCTCGCTGTTGGCCTGCGCGAACATCATCAGCTCGACATCGGTGGGATTGCGCCCCAACGCGGTGAAAGCCTCCACCAGGTAGTCGATTTCATCAGCGGCCAGCGCCAGACCCTGCTCGCGGTCAGCCCGCTCCAGGGCCGCGCGGCCCCCGGTCAGAATGTCTACGGTGGCCATCGGCGCACCGGGCAGCTCCTGAAACAAGTGGACCACAGCTTCCCGGCTGTCCAGCACACTCTCGGTCATCCGGTCATGCAGCAAGGCCCGGATGGACTGCTCTTGTTCCGGCTTGAGACTCGGCCGGGCCAGCAAGCCTTTGCGCATCAGCACGCGGTACTCCACGAAGCGCTCGATGCGACGTACCGGCAGACCACAGTTGTGGGCGATGTCGGTGGCCTTGGAGGCCCAGGGCGAGACGGTGCCCAGGCGCGGTGTAACCACAAAGAACAGTGCCACCGCCTTGGCCGGCGGCAGATCAGGACAAGGCGGCTCATAGCTGAGCAGGCGGGCCAACCGGGACGCGTGTTCGGCCGAGATCGGCTCGGCGCTACTCACCGCATGCACGTAGCGGGCGTGCAGGCCCTCGATTCGTTCATCAATCGCCTGTAGGCGGGGTAAAAACTGGGCAATTCGAAAATCGCCGAGAGCACTGATGCCGGGGGCATCACCCTCGAAAAAAGACAAATGAAAAGTCACATCGGCTGCGCGCTGGTGGCCCGGGCTGTGTGGCGGAGGGCCGGGGGAGAGGTCCCTGACGGGTCGCTGGAGATCCAAATTGTATCCAGCGACCCGGCCCGCTTGCCGGCTCCGTCGGCCAAATAGCCCAGCGTCTCCACCGCGCCGCAGGTGCGGCGATAATCGGGCTATGAGTATCACCATCAAGGACGACGAAGGCATCAAGGGCATGCGGCAGGCGGGTCGTCTGGCCTCCGAGGTGCTCGATTACCTCACCCCTTTCATCAAACCGGGTGTCACCACCAACGAAATCGATCGCCTGGCTCACCTGTACATGACCGAGGTGCAGCACACCACCCCGGCGCCCCTGGGTTACCAGCCTCCGGGCTACGCCCCCTACCCCAAATCGCTGTGCACCTCGGTCAACCATGTGGTGTGCCACGGCATTCCCAACGACAAGCCGCTCAAAAAAGGCGATATCGTCAATGTGGATGTCACGGTCATCAAGGACGGATGGCATGGGGACACCTCGCGCATGTTCCTGGTGGGTGACTGTTCCATCGCCGCCCGGCGTTTGTGCCAGATCACCTACGAGGCCATGTGGCACGGCATTGCCAAAGTCCGACCCGGAGCCCGCTTGGGCGACATCGGCCATGCGATCCAGGTGTTTGCCGAGCGGCAGGGCTACAGCATCGTGCGCGAGTTCTGCGGACACGGCATAGGCCGCAAGTTTCACGAAGAGCCGCAGGTACTGCACTATGGCCGGCCTGGCACCCTCGAAGAGTTGCAGGCTGGGATGGTCTTTACCATCGAGCCGATGATCAATCTGGGCAAGCGTGACATCAAGGACGGCCCCGAGAAGGACGGCTGGACCATCGTCACCCGCGATCATTCACTCTCGGCCCAGTGGGAGCACACTGTGCTGGTCACACCCACCGGCTACGAGGTGCTGACCGCCTCGGCCGGCAGCCCGGCCGTGCCCGACTTTGTCAATCCGGGCGCCCTGGTGGGCGCTTGAGCGTTCAACGGCCGCACCGTCTGCCATGCAAGCGCTGGTCAGTACGGAACAGGCGGCGCACTGGCGCCAGGCGCACCGCAGCGGCAAGGAGGCCCTGCTGGCCCAGGCGCGGCAGGGTGCATCGACGCGAGGGGTGCGCTCCCTGCTGCAAAAACTCGCTCGCCATACCGATGCCACCTTGCGTGAGCTGTGGCAGCACTGTGATTTCCCCGACACCTGCAGCCTGATCGCCGTGGGAGGCTACGGCCGCGGCGAGCTGTTTCCTCATTCAGATGTCGATGTCCTGCTTTTGTTGCCCGAGGGACTGGATTTGAGCCTGGCGCACGGCGACGGCAGTACTTTGCAACAGCGGATAGAGGGCTTTATCGGCCTGTGCTGGGACTGTGGCCTGGAAATCGGCTCGAGCGTGCGGACCCCGCAGGAATGCGAGGACGAGGCCCTGCGTGACATCACCATACAGACCTCCCTGCTGGAGGCGCGACACATTGCCGGCTCGGCCTCGGCCAGCCGGGGCTTGCTTGAACGGCTGCAGTTGCGCATGGATGCACAGACGTTCTTCCAGGCCAAGACACTGGAGATGCGCCAGCGTCACACCAAGTACGAAGACACCCCCTACTCGCTCGAACCCAATTGCAAGGAATCCCCGGGCGGTCTGCGCGACTTGCAGATTATCTTGTGGGTGGCCCGGGCAGCGGGTCTGGGCCGCAGCTGGCAGGAGCTGGCCGGCCAGGGCCTGCTGAGCTCCTTTGAGGTCAGACGGATCAGGGCCAATGAGGCCCTGCTCAGCCTGATCCGTCTGCGCCTGCATTTGCTGGCCGGGCGACGCGAGGACCGCCTGGTTTTTGACTTGCAGACCGCGGTGGCCCAGTCCTTTGGCTATGCCCCCGTCCTCGACGCTTCCGGACAGCCGGGCCGGGGCACGATGCGAATCAGCGAGATGCTGATGCGCCGCTATTACTGGGCCGCCAAGGCCGTGACCCAGCTCAACCAGATCCTGCTGCTCGGTATCGAGGAGCGGCTCTCGCCCAGCCAGCTGGCGCTGCGCCCGATCAACGCCGATTTTTTCGACAAAGGCGGCCAGCTCGAGGTCCGCAGCGACGATCTGTACCTCAAAAATCCACGCGCCATTTTGCAGACCTTCCTGGTCTACGAGACCGAACCGGGCGTCAAGGGCCTGTCGGCACGCACCCTGCGGGCACTCTATAACGCGCGCGGCATCATGGATGCGCGCTTTCGCAGCGATCCGGTCAATCGGGAAACGTTCCGTCGCATCCTCCAACAACCCCAGGGCATCACCCGCGCCATGCGGCTGATGAACCAGACCTCGGTGCTTGGCCGCTACCTGTGGGTGTTCCGGCGTATCGTCGGCCAGATGCAACACGACCTGTTCCATGTGTACACGGTCGATCAGCACATTCTGATGGTCCTGCGTAATGTGCGGCGTTTTTTCATGGCCGAACATTCGCACGAATACCCTGCCTGCTCGCAACTGGCTGCGGGCTGGGACAAGCCCTGGATCCTCTATATCGCCGCGCTGTTTCACGACATCGCCAAGGGCCGAGGGGGTGATCACTCCGAATTGGGTTGCCGTGATGTGCGCCTGTTCTGCCGGCAGCATGGCATTGAAGCGCAGGACGCGCAGCTCATCGAATTCCTGGTGGCCGAGCATCTGAGCATGAGCCGGATTGCACAGAAGGAAGACCTCAGTGACCCGGAGGTCATCCGCAATTTTGCCAAGCGGGTGGGCAATGAACGCTATCTGACCGCCCTCTACCTGCTCACAGTGGCCGACATCCGCGGCACCAGCCCCAAGGTCTGGAACGGCTGGAAGGGTAAGCTTTTGGCCGACCTGTACCGCTACACCTTGCGTGTGCTTGGCGGACGGGCGCCCGATGCCGATGCGGAAGTTGAGTTGCGCAAGCGAGAGGCGGTCTCGCTGTTGGCGCTGCATTCACAGCGCCATGACGCCCACAAGGCACTCTGGGACTGCCTGGACGTGAGCTACTTTATGCGTCACGATGCAGCCGATCTGGCCTGGCATGCCCGGCAGCTGTCTCGCCATGTTGGTCGCCAACAGCCCATAGTGCGCGCGCGCGGTTCGGCCAGCGGCGAGGGTCTGCAGGTGCTGGTCTACACCCCGGACCAGAGCGATCTCTTTGCCCGCATCTGTGGCTATTTCGATCAAGCCGGCTTTTCCATTCTCGATGCCCGCATACACACGACGACCGATGGATTCGCGCTTGATACCTTCCAAGTGATCAGCTCGCAACTCGACGAGCACCCGCGCGAGCTGACGGCCTTGATCGAATCGGAACTGGCGCGCACCCTCGAAGAAGCCGGACCCCTGCCGCCGCCGAGCAAAGGCCGCGTCTCCCGCCGGGTGCGCAGCTTTCCGATCACGCCGCGCATCGACCTGCAACCCGATGAAAAAGCCCAGCGCTGGCTGCTGAGCATCTCGGCCTCCGACCGCGTGGGCCTGCTTTACGGCATCGCACGCGTTCTGGCGCGCAACCAGATCAGCGTGCAGCTGGCCAAGGTCACCACCTTGGGAGAGCGGGTCGAAGACACGTTTTTGGTCGCCGGCGCGCCGTTGCAGCAGAACAAGGCTCAACTCGCGGTGGAGACCGAACTGCTGCAGGAGCTCAAAGGCTGACGCCACCCTTCCGCTGGACCGGGCGATCAGTCGTCGTCGGCTCCCACGAGTTGCGGAAACAACACCTCGGTGAATCCGAATGCGGTCAGATCGCGCATCCGGGTGGGGTACAGGCGGCCGATCAGGTGATCACACTCATGCTGCACCACGCGAGCGTGAAAGCCCTCGGCGGTGCGATCGATGACATGACCATCGGCGTCAAAGCCCTGATAACGAATGCGCTGCCAGCGCGGCACGCGGCCGCGCAGCCCGGGTACCGACAGGCAGCCCTCCCAGCCCTCCTCCTGCTCGGTGCCCACCGGGGTGATGACCGGGTTGATCAGCACTGTGCGCGGCACCCTGGGTGCGTCAGGGTAGCGCGGATTGGGCCCCTCACTGCCGAAGATCACCACTTGCAGGTCCACCCCGATTTGCGGGGCCGCAAGTCCGGCACCCCGGGCAGCGGCCATGGTCTCAAGCAGATCGGCGATCAGGCCCTGCAGCTCGGCCGTACCGAAGGCTTGTACCGGCTGAGCCACCCGCAGCAAGCGCGGATCGCCCATTTTCAGAATCTCACGTACGGCCATGGATCATCTCCATGAGTTGGGTTTCGTCAATCACCGTCACACCGAGCTCGAGCGCCTTGCTCAACTTGCTGCCGGCCTCGGCCCCGGCGAGCAGGTAATCGGTCTTGCGACTGACCGAACCAGCGACCTTGCCTCCAGCGGCCTCGATACGGGCCTTGGCCTGTTCCCGGTCCAGACTGGGCAGGGTTCCGGTGATGACCAGGGTCTTGCCGCTCAAAGCCAAATTTTGCCGGGCAAGCGGATCGCCCTCGGCCCAATGCACACCCAAGGCCCTGAGTTGCTCGACCACCTCCTTGTTGTGAGGCTGCGCAAAAAAGGTGTGAATGCTGCGCGCAACCACCGGCCCCACATCAGCCACCTCCAGCAGCTGATCGACACTGGCCTGCATCAAGGCGTCGAGCCGACCGAAATGCCGGGCCAATTCCTTGGCCGTGGCCTCACCGACATGGCGTATGCCCAGGCCGTAGATAAACCGGGCCAAAGTGGTGTTCTTGGAGTTCTCCAGGGCCGCCAGCAAATTGCCCGCTGATTTTTCAGCCATGCGGTCCAGCCCGGCAAGCGCGCTCAATTCCAGCCGATAGAGGTCTGGCAAATGTCGGATCAGTCCAGCATCGACCATCTGATCGACAAGTTTGTCGCCCAGGCCCTCAATTTCAACCGCCCTTCGCTGCGCGTAGTGCAGGATCGCTTGCTTGCGCTGCGCCGGACAAAACAGACCGCCGGTGCAACGGTGATCCGCCTCGCCCTCCTCTCGCTCCGCCAGGCTGCCGCAAACCGGGCAATGAGTGGGCATGGAAAACTCTATGCTGCCGCTCTGGCGACGCTCCATCAGAACGCTCACCACCTCGGGAATGACATCGCCGGCCCTGCGTACGGTGACCGTATCGCCCACCCGTACATCCTTGCGCCGAGCCTCGTCCTCATTGTGCAGCGTGGCGTTCGTCACAGTCACGCCACCGACGAAGACGGGCGCGAGCTTGGCCACCGGAGTGAGCTTGCCCGTTCTGCCGACCTGCACATCAATGTCCAACACCTCGGTCAACTGCTCCTGGGCCGGATATTTATGGGCCACTGCCCAGCGTGGCTCCCGGGTGACAAAGCCCAGCTGCTGCTGCAGATCCAGGCGATTGACCTTGTAGACCACGCCATCGATGTCAAAAGGCAAGGCGTCGCGTTGCGCGCCGATCTGACTGTAGAAGGCCAGAAGCTCATCGGCGCCACGCGCCAGACGGGTTTGCTCGGCCACCGGTAAGCCCCAGATGCGCAACTGCTCGAGCCACTGCAGATGGGTGAGCGGCAGACTTATGCCCGCCGGTGCCTGCACCGCGCCAACACCATAGGCAAAGAAGCTCAGCGGCCGCTGCGCGGCAATGCTCGGGTCGAGCTGCCGCACCGCGCCGGCCGCCGCGTTGCGCGGATTAACGAAGGTTTTTTCGCCGCGCGCGCCCTGCGCGATCTTCAGACGCTGCCGATCGTTGAGTGCCTCAAAGTCATCCCGCCGCATATAGACTTCGCCGCGCACTTCCAGAACGGGCCAGTGGCGCGCGCTTTCAATGAGCAAGGGAATTTGACCGATGGTTCGGATGTTTTGCGTGACATCCTCGCCCACCTCCCCATCGCCTCGCGTGGCTGCCTGGATCAGCGAGCCGGCTTCGTAACGCAGGCTGATGGCCAGGCCGTCGAACTTGAGCTCGGCGGCATATTCGACCGGTGCCTGGTCAGCGGCCAGGCCGAGCTCGCGCCTGACCCGCGTATCAAAGGCGCGCGCGCCCTCTGCGGTGGTGTCGGTCTCGGTGCGAATACTGAGCATGGGCACTGCGTGACGCACACTGGCAAATTCGCTCAAAGGTGCACCGCCGACGCGCTGCGTGGGCGAGTCGGCAACACGCAGGGACGCAAAGCGCTGTTCGAGCGCCTGCAGTTCGGCGAACATCTGGTCGTATGCGGCGTCCGGGATCTCCGGCGCATCGAGAACATAGTAGCGATGCGCGTGGTGGTGCAATTGCTGGCGCAGGACGCGGGCCCGCTCAGACGCCTGGGCCAAGTCGGGAGGAAGACCGTTCATCGCAAAAAGGTGCCAGGGCTTGACGGCCGCAAGACGGCGTTGTCCCGAGCCGAATCAGGAAAACAGCCGTCGGCACAAGGCCGAACCGGCGGGCAAATCGCGCAGTTCAAGCGCGTCATAGAGTTTTTGCAGATCAGCGTGTATGGACTCCATGATCTGCGCATCGATGGGGTTGCCGTGGTCATCGGTGATCGAGCCGTCCATGCTCTTGGCCAAACTCAGTGCGGCCTCACACAGGCGCTCAAAGGGACGATCTGCCCTCGATACCTGAGGCACATCAAGCCAAAGCGTGATTTCCCTCAGGGCCGCGCGCTCGGGGGCTTCGGCCAAAGCGGCCTGCGAATCAAAGGACAGACCGAGCAAGGGGGGGTGTCCATCGAGCTGCGCCGGCAACACCAGGCGCCCCGGGATCACCCCTGGAACGAAACCCAGGCGTGCCGCGTGTTGCTGCAAATAACCCGGACTCCAGGCGGCCTCGCGCGCCCGCAGGGTAAAACTCAGCTGCGCATCGTGCTGGCCTGCAAACTGATCGAGCTCACGGGCGCGGGCCACCTCCTCGAGCATGTCCGGGAACTGCGGCTCGCCACCGACGGCATCGGCAAAATGCCCCGCCTTGGAGATGAATTCCGAAAACTCAATCTGGTTCATGGGCCCGATGCGATTGGCCAACTGGATGCCCGCCTGAAAGGCGCTGTAGCGCTGGCCGGCGACGAGCGCCTCCCACAAACCGGTCTCGGCGCTCAAGCCTTCAACCGCAAAAGGTTTGGTGCCGACACGTCGGGTAGAGGGCAAGCCAGCCAGGGCCGCCTCGCCCGAGACCACGGCCTCAATCGTGATGGGCGCAATCACATCGATGAGTGGATCGAGTTCGGCTTCCCGTCGAGGCGCCGGCAGGCTGCCAAACTCTTCGCCGGCCTGCGACGGCGCATCGGTCTGCATGACGGGCTCGATGCGGTCAAACAAAGGATCACCCGTGAGTTCCGGTAGCTTGGCCGCCGGCGTCCGGGGCTCGAGCGTTTCATCGGCTTGCTTGGGCAGACTCTTGCGGGAGGTCCAGGCCCCATGGGCCACCACGGCGGCCAACACGATGGCCCCCAGAACCGCCAGCGCAATGTGCAAGGTGTTCATGAGGCCACCGGCTCGGCCATCTGAACGGCCGACTCCATGTCGACGGCAACGATGCGCGAAACACCCTGCTCCTGCATGGTCACGCCAATCAACTGCTGCGCCATTTCCATCGCGATCTTGTTGTGCGAAATAAACAAGAATTGGGTGTCGGTAGACATGCTGGTGACCAGCCGACTGTAGCGCTCGGTGTTGGAATCGTCCAGCGGCGCATCGACCTCGTCCAGCAAGCAGAAGGGGGCGGGGTTGAGCTGGAAAATCGCAAACACCAGCGCAATGGCGGTCAGCGCTTTTTCGCCACCGGAGAGCAGGTGGATGGTCTGGTTCTTCTTGCCCGGAGGTTGCGCCATCACCTGCACGCCCGCATCGAGGATTTCGTCACCGGTCATGATCAGCCGCGCCGTACCGCCTCCAAAGAGCTGGGGGAACATCTTGCCAAAATGGGTGTTCACCGTCTCGAAGGTGGAGGAGAGCAGCTCCCGCGTTTCCATGTCAATCTTGCGAATCGCATCCTCGAGCGTATTCATGGCTTCGGTCAGATCTTGGGATTGCGCATCGAGGAAGCCCTTGCGCTCCCGCGCTGCGTCGAGTTCTTCCAGCGCCGCCAGATTGACCGCGCCCAGACCCTGAATTTCGCGCTGCAGCCTGTCAATCTCCGCCTGCAGACCCGAAAGCTTCACGCCTGCCTGCTCAATCGAAATTTGCAGAGCCTGCAGGTCGGCTTGCGCATCGACGAGCAATTGCTCGTACTGCTCAAAACCCAATCGGGCGGCCTGCTGCCTGAGCTGCAGATCGGTGATGCGTTGACGCAGGGGGTCGAGCTCACGCTCAATTTGCAGTCGCCGTTCATCACTGGCCCGCAGTTTGGTGGTCAGGTCGTCGTAATGACTGCGGCGCACCCCTAAATCGGTCTCGCGCTCGAGCCGAACCGCCAACGCCGCCTGCAAGCCCGCTTGCGCGGCCGCATCGGAGAGTCGGGTCAGCTCTTCATGGGCGCGTTGCTGCTCTTGCTCGATCTGGGCCAGCTGTCCATCAGCCGTCTCCAGCCCGCGTCGCAATTCTTCGGCTCGAAGTTGCAGGGCGCGCAGGGCGAACTGCGCCTCTTGGGCTTGGCGCTCCAGCGCGCGCTGCTGCTCTCGCCCCTGATCGAGCCCATCTTGGGCCCGTATCGTGCGGTCGTCGAGCTGCGCCTGCCTCTCCTGGCTGTCTGCCAGCTGCATATCGAGTTCCTCAAAGCGGGCTTGCTCCGCCAATCTTCGCTCTTGCAGCTGTTCGAGCTGTTGGTCGATTTCCCCGAGATCGGTATCGAGCTGTTCGCTGCGCTGTCGGGTCTGCTCAGCCCACTGTTGCAGTCGCAGCGCCTCCACTTCCAGGGCGTGCAGTTGACTCTGGCCTGCGGCCGCGTCTCGCTGCAATGATTGCAGTTGCTGCGAGGCATCTGCGTAGTCGGCCTCGGCGCGGACCAGCGCAGATCGCACCTGTTCCACGATCAAGGCCTGGGCCCGCAGCTGCTTGTCCAGGTTCTCGATCTCCTGCGCCCTGGCCAGCAGGCCAGATTGCTCGGAGTCGGGGGCATAGAAACTCACTGCATGCCGTCCCACGGCATGACCGGCCGCCACGTACAGCGTCTGCCCGGGCTGTAGCTGCGCGCGCAAGTTCAGGGCCTGCTCCAAAGTGTCGACAGCAAATGCCCCCTGCAGCCAATCGGCCAGCAGCGAAGATAGGGCGGCATCCGGTTGGCGAATCAAATCGGCCAGGGGCCGTAAGCCCGGCGCGCCCTTGGCCAGATTCGCCTCAGAGGGGGGGCTGAAGAAAGCCAGCTTGGCCGGCGGTCCATCGCGGCCGTCGGCGCCAGCAAAGCCGCGCACCATCTCCAGGCGGCTGACTTCGAGCGCGCCCAGACGCTCGCGCAAAGCCGCCTCGATGGCCGACTCCCATCCCGGCTCCACGTGCAGGCGACTCCACAAGCCCTGCAAATTCTCAAGTCCATGCCGGGCAAGCCACGGGACCAACCGTCCATCGGTTTTGACCCTCTCCTGTAGGGCCCGCAAGGCCTGCAAACGCGCCGACAAATCACTCTGCCGGGCCGACTCCTGATTGACCGTCTGCTGCTGCCGCCGGCGCTCCTCGTCGAGTTCGGGTACCCGCCCGGACGCCTGGGCCAGCTGCGCCTGCACGACCTCCTGCGCCGCTGCGGCTTCGGCCACTTGCTGCCGAAGCTGCCGCAATCGGGCTTCGTCCGGGGCGTCCAGCGCGCGTCTGTCGGTGGCCAGGCGCTCACGCCGGTTCTGCAAGCCGCGCCCGACCTCTTCGGTGCTTCGCTGCTCAGCGGCCAACACCTGGATTTGCTGCTGTACTTGCGAGACCGCCTGACGCTGGGCGGCTGAATCTGCCTGGGCCTGCCTCAGAGCCTCTTCAAGCTGCGGCATCTGACCGCCCTGCTCTTCAAGTTGGGCCTGCAGCAAGGCCCCCTGTTCCTGCGCCTGCGCGCTATCGGCATCGAGCTCGAGCAACTGCGCTGCGCCGTCCCGCTGGCGGCCCGCCCATTCCTCGGCTTGCTGCGCCAGCTCCGTCAAGCGCTGCTGCGCCCTCTGCCGGCCCTCAACCACATAACGGATTTCCGCCTCCAGCCTGGCCACTTCGGCGCTGGCCTCATAGAGTCGGCCCTGGGCCTGATTGACCTGGTCGCCCGCCTCGTAGTGCGTTTGCCTTAGGGTCTCGAGCTCGGCCTCGATACGTCGCAGATCGGCCAACCGGCCCTCCAGAGCGTTGACGGCTTGGTCGTATTGCCCCTGGAGCCGCAGTTGCTCGTCCTGGCTGTCGGCGCGCTTGATGAACCACAGCTGCTGCTGCTTGAGCACCCCCTGGGCTTGCAGGTCCTTGTAGCGCACCGCCACCTCCGCCTGCCGCTCCAGGCGCTCGAGTTGCCCGCTGAGCTCGCGCAGGATGTCCTCGACCCGCGTCAAATTTTCGCGCGTGTCCTGAAGACGGTTGGCCGTCTCGCGTCGCCGCTCCTTGTACTTGGACACGCCGGCCGCCTCTTCCAGAAAGAGGCGCAGCTCTTCGGGTTTGGACTCGATGATGCGGCTGATGGTGCCCTGGCCGATGATGGCATAGGCGCGCGGGCCCAGCCCGGTTCCCAGGAATACATCCTGTACATCGCGTCTGCGCACCGGCTGATTGTTGATGTAGTAGCTGGAGGTGCCATCTCGGCTGAGCACACGCTTGACCGCGATCTCGGTGAACTGCGCCCACTGCCCGCCCGCTCTGTGGTCCGAGTTGTCGAAAATCAGCTCCACACTGGCACGGTTGGCTGGCTTGCGGCTGGTGGTGCCGTTGAAAATCACATCCTGCATCGATTCGCCTCGTAACTCGCTGGCTCGGCTCTCGCCGAGTACCCAACGCACTGCATCGATGATGTTGGACTTGCCGCACCCGTTGGGGCCGACCACGCCAACCAACTGGCCCGGCAGCAGAAAGTGGGTGGGCTCAGCGAAGGACTTGAAGCCAGAGAGCTTGATGGAATTGAGGCGCACGGACGAATCGGTTCAGGATCTTCGGCCCCTTTGGCGCAGGCCGGTTTCATACAAAAATCCGGTGTCGGCAAGCAGCGTGCGGCCAGCCCTCAAGCCCGGAACAGAGGCAATTATGGCCCGAGCCGCAGGGGTGTCGGCGACACCTGCTGCACATCGTCGATAATGCTTTACCACTACATTTTTAGCACTCGACATGCAAATTGAACACCATACCGTCCTCAATGCGGTTTCGCGCGCCATTATCCTTTGCGACAGCGACACCGAGCAGGCCAAGGACGGCCTGTATGCCCTGGGCGATTATCTGAAGCACTTCTTTTCTGCGACGGTGCGCAGACAAACACCGCCGAGTACGCAGGACCTCGAAAGAGTCGCCGATAGCTTGCGCGAACTCGAACGCTTCATCGGAAAAAATCAGGGTTGACCTGCCCCGCTTTCGCGCTCGCAGTGCTCCAAAAGACCGAGAAGGCCCTTGCGCAAAACCGCCGGTCGCACCGGCTTGTGCAAAACGTCCACCGAGTACTCCTGAGCCCGACTTTCCAATTGCGCTGAGACATCTCCGGTCATGAGCATAGCCGGCAGATAGTCCCGATAACGCGCACGCATGGCCTCAATCAATTGAAGTCCGTTGGGCTCGAGATCGCCCAAGTGGTAATCACTGATCAGGACATCAATCGTCTGATCGCGGCTGACCACCAGGGCCTCCACCAGATTGCGCGCAGCAAGCACCTGACACCCCCAAGCCGAGAGCGTGTTGACCATGCTGCTCAGCAGAAGGTCCACGTTGTCGACCACCAGGATCCGTAGGCCCGCCAATCGGGATTCGTCGTAGTGAGCAGGGTCCTCACCTTGGGGCGAGGCCATCAGGGCTTGCGCGCGAGGCAGGTAGATACAAAAGCAGGAGCCCTGCCCCGGCTTGGACTGAACGGAAAGGCGATGACCCAGGAGCAGGCTGTAGCGCTTGACGATAGACAGACCCAGGCCCAACCCTTCTGACCCCGAGTCAAAGGCGTCGAGCCTGACGAACTCCTTGAAGATCGTCTCGAGCTTGTCTTCGTGGATGCCCATGCCCGAATCCTTGACCGCGATACAAATCTGGTCATCGGCCAGCTCACTGGTGATCTGCACCTGACCTTGGTTGGTGTATTTGATGGCGTTGGATACCAGGTTGGCCAGCATGCCATGCAGCAGCACCTGGTCCGAACGCACCCAGAACGCCGACGCGTTGACCCACAGCTGCAGGCCCTTCCCGCGAGCCAGTGACTCAAACTCGGCCTTGATCCGCCCCATGACCTGCTCCAGGGGGACGGCCATCACCCGGGGCTCGACCAAGCCCGCATCCAGGCGCGTGAGGTCCATCAGAGTGGTCAGCGAGGCGCTCAGGGACTGGCTGAGCTGGTTCAGATCGTTGAGGTTTTGGCGCGATGGTCCTGAAGAAGTCTCAAACAAGATCCGCTCGGCCAGCAGACCAATGGCATGCGCCGGCTGTCTCAGGTCGTGACTGACGGTGGCAAGCAGACGGCTGCGCCCTTGGGCCACCTCTTGCAACTCAGCATTCTTGACCTGTAGCTGGTCGGCCAACTCGGCATTGAGCTTGGCCAATTGGAAGCCCTTGCGGACGCTGCGCCGCTGGTTGTCTGCATAGACCATGTAGAGGGCGAACATGGCCAAAACGAAGAGAGTCAGGCCCTCGGCATAGGCATGGCTTTGCTGCCAGGTCGCCCAGGCCAGGCTCAGGTAGATCGGGGGGGCATAGACGGCAATGGCTGCCCACCGCCCCGACAGGCTGAAGGCGGTGGAGCCGGCCAACACCAGAACGGCGGCCAACACCGTGGCCTGTGCCACCGGTTGCAGGCCGGGGTAGACGAGCAAAACCAAGGCGGTGACAAAGAGGCTGTCAAGCGCCTGGATAAAGATGGACAACAGGTTCCATCGGCACAGCGATACCTCAGATCGAGCCGGTGATCGCAGGTAATGCACGCCGAGCAAAAAGCGCAGCGACAAGTAGCTTACCCACCCCACCATCCATACTTGCAGCACGAGCCCGACGGGCAGACCGATGCCTGCGCCATAAAAGTACAGGCTGATGAGTACCACCAAGGGACTGTTGAAGACGTAGTCTCGAAAAATGACGCGCAGGTATTCGGCCAGGCTTTCGGGGTCGTTGATTCTCCTTGCGTGAGGACCTTGGCCCACCGGTCCGAATGCTTCGTTCAGTGATTGGGTTTTCATGCGATCTCGCAAGGCGCAAGCCAATTGACGACGGATCCGGGGATTTAATCATACTTTTTAGTACTTTGTCGACGGGCTCTGCCCCGGTGGGGCGGCCCTGCAGGCCGACTCCCGCTGGGTTTCGATCGGCGGGTCTCGACGGGACTCAGCGCCCTTGCAGCATCTCGATCATGCAGCGTTGCAGCGTTTGTGGCCGAACCGGCTTATGCTGAATGCGCACCCCGGCCGCTGCCGCACGACTCTCAAGTTCCGCCGAGACATCGCCGGTGATGATGAGGGCAGCCAATGGAGACTGACGCCCTCGGCGAGATCGCATGGCATCGATGACAGCCAAGCCGTCTGGCTCACGGTCACCGAGATGAAAATCACTGATGACCATCTCAATGCGATCGAGATCTTCAAGCGCCAGAGCCTGGTCAAGCGATTCCGCGGTGCTGATCTGGCATCCCAGGGCCGCGAGGGTCCGCGCCAAGCTCGTGACCAACAAGGGAACATTGTCGACCAGCAAAACCCGCAGACCCACGAGTCGCTGATCATCGGGGAGCGGGAGCAAGGAGACAGTCTGCGCCTGCACATGCACCCTTTGCATTGAGACGCCGAACCGGGATCCGCGTCCTGGCTCTGAATGAACGTCGATGCGGTGCCCCAACAGGGCTGCATAGCGTTGCACGATCGACAGACCCAGCCCGAGGCCCTCGGTACCCGGCTTGGAAGCGTCGAGCCGCACAAACTCCTTGAAGATGGTGTTGAGTTGCGAGGATTCGATGCCAGCGCCCGTATCGGAGACGGTGACGCATATCTCTTCGCCCGATTCAATCACCTCAACCGTCACCTGTCCCCGTCGGGTGTATTTGAGGGCATTGCCCAACAGATTGGCCAAAACGGCGTGAAGCAGGACCGGATCGGAGTGCACCCAAACCGTGGTGTCACTCACGCTGAGATCGAGTTCTTTGGACTGCGCCATCAGCGCGTATTCCAGGCGAAGGCGTTGCAGCAAAGGGTTCAGGGCGATGGACTCCATGCGCGCCTGCGTCAAGCCTGCGTCAAGCCGCGTCAAGTCCATCAAGGTCGACAGGGAGGCGCTGAGCGACTGACTGAGTTGCTGCAAATCCGTGAGGATGGGGCGCACCGGGGCGCCGGCCGGATCAAGCAAGGCCCTCTCAGTGAGCAATCCGATGGCGTGGGCCGGCTGCCTCAGATCGTGGCTGACGTTGGCCAGAAGGCGGCCCCGAGCGGCCGCCACCTCTTGCAATTGATCGTTTTTAACTTGCAGTTCCGAGGCCATCTGCTGAATTTTTATGGCCAATGCGAAGCCCCGCTGCAGACTGCGCCGGTGCTTGAGTGCGTAGATGATGTAGAGGCCCAGGAGACTCAAAATCAGGGCAGTCAACCCCCCCGAATACGGGCCGGGTTGGTGCCAGGCTGACCAGGCGAACGCCAGATACACCGCCGGTGCGCTCAGGGCCATGGCTTTGACGTGCCCGGAAAAACTGAAGGCGGTCGACCCCAGCAACACCAAGGCGCCGGTGAGTACCAGGGACTGCGCAAAGGCGTCGAGGATGGGGAAGATGGTCAGCGCCAGGACCACCAGCATGATGCCGTAATAGCCCTGGGAGATCAGCAGCAAACGATCCCACCGACGCAGAGCGACCTCCGAAAGTTTCTTGCGGTGTGGGTAGACCAGGCCTGAGGCCATGCGCAAGGCCAGATAGGGACAAAACAAGGCCACCCAGGCATCAATCAGCCAACTTTCCAGATAGCGCCCTGCCGAAAAGTACAGGTAAAGGACGATGAACAGCGCTACAGCGCTATTGAAGGTGTAGTTGCCATAGCTCACGCTGAGCTGCTCGGCCAGGACCGTGGGGTCCGATCGGGCAAACCAGGCACGCCAACCGCGCGCGCCCCCCGCGGCGATCTCGGCGTCCTGGGCGGGAGCGACGGGAGTAGATGCGTCAGCCATGCACAGGACTCCCCTGAGCGATCTCTGCGGCCGATCGCCGCGCCGTCTCGAGCAAATCCAACAGGCCGCGCTGCAGGGCCTTGGGTCTTACGGGCTTGTGCATGACCCGCACGCCCACTTCGCGGGCTTGGGTTTCGAGCTGGGCCGACACATCACCGGTCATCAGCAAGGCCATGGGCGCCGGCTTGCCCAGCTCATCGCTCTGCCGCCGCAAAACTGCGATGAGTTCGATTCCGTTGGGCTCACGGTCGCCGAGGTGATGGTCGCTCACCACCAGATCTGGCCAAACACGGCCGGCGACATTGAGCGCTTCGTGCATATTGTGCGCCGCTTCCACCTGGCAGCCCCAGCCCCTCAAGGTTCTAACCATCCCTTGCAACAGCAGATCCACGTTATCGACCACCAACACCCGCAGCCCACTGAGGCCCTCCTGCGCATCCGCATCGATGTTCAGCCCCGTTTGAACTTCGAGCGGGACCGCTGCAGTCAGCGGCAACTCAATGCCGAAGCTCGAACCGTGGCCAGGCGCGGATTGAACGCTCAGGGGATGCGCCAACAAGCCGGCATAGCGCCTGACGATCGACAAACCCAGCCCCAAACCCTCGGTACCCGAGTCCGAAGCGTCGAGTCGAACGAACTCCTTGAAGATCAGGTCGAGCTTTTCCGGGTGGATGCCGATACCCGTGTCGATGACCTCCAGCCTGAGGGCCCCCGGTCGCTCGGAAACCCGCAACTCAACCCCGCCGGCCCGTGTGTACTTGATCGCATTGGACACCAGGTTGGCCAGGATGCCGTGCAAGAGCACCGGATCGGACTGAACCCAAGACTCCGAGCTGCCGACAATCAGGGACAGGCCCTTGGCTCGGGCCGAACCATTGAACTCGGCCTCCAGCCGCAAGAGAACCTCGGCCAATCGAATCGGACCGGTTTGGACGGTGACCAGGCCCGCGTCCAACCGCGTCAGATCCATCAGGGTGGTCAGGGAGGCACTGAGTGACTGGCTCAGCTCGTTGAGATCTCGCAGCGACTCGCGCAGTGAATTCGAATTGGACTCCAGCAGCGCGCGCTCGCACAGCAAGCCGATTGCATGCGAGGGCTGCCGCAGATCGTGACTGACGGTGGCCAGCAGTCGACTGCGGGCCGTGGCCACTTCCTGCAGCTGATCGTTTTTTACCTGCAACTCCTGCGCCAACTCGCCATTGCCGCGCGCCAACTCGGCGTTGCGCCGCAGCAGGTCCAGGCTGTGCTCACTGGATCGATGACGACTACGCGCATGAACCAGGTACAGCGCGTAGAAAACAATCACCATCACCGCCAGCTGCTTGGCGTAGTAGTGCTCTAGAAACCAACTTGACCAGGCAAAGGCTAGATAAACGGGCGTGGCATAAATCAGGATCTCCAGCCAACGCCCCGACAAGCTGTAGGCCGTGGATCCCACCAGCATCAAAACCACCAAAACCAAGATAAGCTGATCGAGCGCGCTCATGACGGGATAGACCTTGAGCGCAAGCACGGCCACCAGCAAGGAATCTCCGACCAGTACTGCCAGGGTGACCATGCGCCAGCCAAAGAGTTCCTTCAAGGTCATGTCAACGCGCCGGGCGTACTGCAGCCCGACGAGCGTGCGCAGCAGGTGAAAGGCGGCATGACCCATGATCCAGTAAAGAAGGAAATTGCCTTCGGGCAACTGCTGGGCGGTAATGTAGAGAAAGACGGCTGAAAACACCCCAAAGAAGCTGGTGGCCATGGCATTGCGAAAGAAATACCGCAATTGCTCGGCTTCGATCACCGGCGAGTGCCCCTCGGACATGCGCTCGGAAAAACTGCGTAGAAACTGCCCCGGACTCATGACAAGGATTGCGTTAGAAAAAAATGGATGTGCCGCGCTCTGGGTGGACTTGAAGGAAGCACTTATCCACCGGGTCAGGACCCGAGTGAGTCGTGCGGGCGTCTGGAGGACTTCGCTTCATCCCGGCTGACCTCGTAACAGGGCGAGCACGCGGTTCTGGAGAACAGCGGGCCGAACGGGTTTGTGCAAAATGCCCACCTGACTGCCGCTGGCGTCGGCCTCCAACTGGCCCGAGACATCGCCTGTCATCAAAAGGGCGGGCAGTTTTGACAACTGGCGACCCGGTAAGGTCCGCAGGGTTCGGATCAGTTCGAGTCCATTGGGTTGCTGGTCGCCGAGGTGAAAGTCGCTGATCACCAAGTCCAGCGGTTCACGCTGGGCCACCAAGAGCGCCTCGCGCATATCGCGACCCGAATACACCTGGCAGCCCCAGGCCGACAGCGTCCGAACCATGCTGGAGAGCACCAGGTCCATGTTGTCCACCACCAGCACCCGCAAACCGGCCAACCGAAGATCATCGGCCGCCATGGACCGTGATAGCTGCTGCGACTCGGCCTGGCTGGCACTGACCCGGACCAGCGGCAAAACGATGGCAAAGCGCGATCCTCTCCCCGGCTGGGAACTCACCTGCAGCGCATGGCCCAACAGGTCGGCATAGCGTTTGACAATGAACAGCCCCAGGCCCAGCCCCTCGGTACCCGGTTCGCTGCCGTCCAGACGCACGAACTCCCTGAAGATCAGCCCCAACTTGTCCGGCTTGATGCCCAGACCGGTGTCGCACACGGCAACCGTCAGCTCCTCCCCGGCTTGCGTCAATTCGATATCGATGTGGCCGCCACGGGTGTACTTGATGGCGTTGGAAACCAGATTGGCCAACACGCCATGCAAGAGCACCGGATCGGAACGTACCCACAGGTCCGATGGCGGCACATGCAGACCCAGCCCCTTGCCTTTGGCAGAACCGGCAAATTCCGCCTCCACCCTCCACAGGACTTGAGCCAGGGCCACCGGCACTACATTGGGACGCACCAAACCCGCATCGAGCCGGGTCAGATCCATCAGGGTGGTCAGCGAGGCGCTGAGCGATTGGCTCAGCTCGTTGAGATCGCGCAATGCAGTCTTGACGCTGTCAAAGGAAGTGTCCATCAAGGCACGCTCGGAAAGCAGGCCAATGGCATGAGCCGGTTGGCGTAAGTCGTGGCTGACCGTGGCCAACAGGCGACTGCGGGCGCTGGCCACCTCCTGGAACTCGATGTTTTTGAACTGCAGCTCCCGCGCCAGATCCGCGTTGCGTCTGGCCACCGCGAAGCTGGCGACGATGGATTTACGCTGGTTGCTGGCATAGATCAGGTGCAAAACGAAAAGAGCCAAAATAAGGAGTCCCACCCCTCGCGCGTAGGGGTGCTCCTGCTGAGCAGACACCCAGGCAAAACTGAAATAGATGGGCGGGGCATACACCAAGGTCTCGGCCCAGCGCCCTGCCAGGCTAAAGGCAATGGCACCCACCAGAATCAGCACGACCATGGTGGCAACTACTTGCGCGTAGGGGTCCAGCGTAGGCAGGATCCACAAGGCCAACGCGGCCAGCAACACCCCATTGCTGCCCTGAATGAGGATCGAAGTGGCCGACCACAGCGGCACATCAGCCGGATCCACCTCCCCCTGACGCGGATAAGCCAAGCCGATCGTCCAGCGCAGCACGAGGTAGATGCTGAAGATCGTGGCCCAGACCTGCAACACGCCGGTGGGTTGCGGACCGGCCTGCAGGGTCAAGTAGATGACCATCACCAGGGAAACCGGACTGCTGACGCTCAGGTTGCGGTAATTGAGTCTGAGGTACTCCGCCGTGACTTCGGGCGATTCAGGGCGGCGGGATAAAGCCTGTTCAAGCCAAGACCCGAGCTTGCGTAAAGGTTCTATACGCCCATCTGACAGCCACGAAAACAGACGCTGACTCATCTGCGCCTTGGCGCTGCGGGCCGCTCGCCCCCGGTGCGGCTGAAAAAAATGACTTCCTTTGGGCACGTGGCAGGCTGAAAATTCTCAAGGCTTAAAGCATATCGCATTATGTGTGTACTTATGTAATCGATAATGGCGGCATGAATCCCCTGCTTGGGCGCCTGCAACCCTACCCGTTCGAGCGGCTGCGACTTTTGCACGCCGACATCACACCGAGCCCTCATCACAAGCCCATCAGCCTGGGCATCGGCGAGCCGCGCCATGCCACACCCGAACTCGTCAAGCACGCGCTGACCGAAGCCCTGGGCTCCTTGGCCAACTACCCGGCAACGGCGGGCGAGCCGGCCTTGCGTCAATCGATCGCGGCGTGGGTTGAGCGGCGTTACCAAATCCCCATCGATGCGCAGCAACAAGTTTTGCCGGTCAATGGTTCTCGCGAAGCGCTGTTCGCATTGGCCCAAACGGTGATCGACGGCAGCCGCCCCGCCACCGTGGTAGTCCCCAACCCCTTCTATCAAATCTATGAGGGAGCGGCCCTGCTCGCCGGCGCCCAGCTGCACTACGCACCCAGTCATCCCGCGCTGAACTTCGGCATCGACTGGTCGGCCGTGCCCGAATCGGTCTGGACCCAGACTCAGCTGCTCTACGTCTGCTCGCCGGGCAATCCGGCCGGCGCCGTGATGGGGCTCAGAGAATGGCAAACACTGTTTGAGCTGAGCGACCGTTTCGGCTTTGTCATCGCCTCCGATGAGTGTTATAGCGAGATCTACTTTCGGGACGAGGCCCCTCTGGGCGGTCTGCAGGCGGCCTGGCAACTCGGACGCAAGGAGTTTCCGCGCCTGGTCAGCTTGACCAGCTTATCCAAGCGCAGCAATGTGCCGGGCCTGCGATCAGGCTTTGTAGCCGGTGATGCGCAGATCCTGCGCAAATTTCTGCTCTACCGCACCTACCATGGAGGGGCCATGAGCCCGGTGGTACAGGCCGCCAGCCGCGCCGCCTGGGACGACGAAGAACATGTGCGCCTGAACCGACAGCTCTATCGCGACAAGTTTGCACAAGTCACGCCCCTGCTGCAGACCGTGATGGATGTCAACTTGCCCGATGCCGGGTTTTATCTCTGGGCGGCAGTGCCGCCGGCCTTTGCCGGATCAGACACCGAGTTCTCGCGCCAATTGCTGGCTCAATACAATGTGGTGGTCCTGCCGGGCAGCTATCTTGGTCGCGAAGCCCCAGGTCCAAAAGGAAAGGCGCTCAATCCGGGCGCCGGTCGGGTTCGCATGGCCTTGGTGGCCGACATCGAGGAATGCCTGGAAGCGGCCCGGCGCATCGTGCAATTCATCCAATCAAAATCAATCACGCCATGAACCCACCCGCACTGCAGGCCCTGATCGAGGCCGCCTGGGAAGATCGCAGCAAGTTTTCCCCCGCCAACGCCCCCCAAGACATCCGTGATGCGGTAGACAGCGTCATCGGCCAACTCAACAACGGGAGCCTGCGTGTGGCCACCCGCCAAGGGGTGGGGCAATGGACGGTGCATCAGTGGATCAAGAAAGCGGTGCTTCTGTCTTTTCGGCTTTATGACAACGAGATCATGCGGGCCGGCGATCTGGGGTTCTTCGACAAGGTAAAGACCAAGTTTTCGAGCCTGGATGCCGAGCAGATGCGCGCCGCCGGCGTTCGCGTGGTGCCGCCGGCCGTGGCACGGCGCGGCAGCTTCATTGCAAAGGGCGCGATCCTCATGCCGAGCTATGTCAACATTGGCGCCTGGGTCGGGGAAGGCACCATGGTAGACACCTGGGCCACTGTGGGCAGTTGTGCTCAAGTGGGCAACAACGTTCACCTGTCGGGCGGTGTGGGTCTGGGCGGTGTGCTCGAGCCCCTGCAGGCCAACCCCACCATCATCGAAGATAACTGCTTCATCGGAGCCCGATCGGAAGTGGTCGAAGGCGTGATCGTTGAGGAAAACTCGGTCATCTCCATGGGCGTCTATATCGGTCAGAGCACGCCTATTTACGACCGCGAAAATGACACCGTGATGTATGGCCGTGTGCCAGCCGGATCGGTGGTGGTGTCGGGCAACCTGCCCAAGGCTGGCGGTAAGTACAGCTTGTACTGTGCAGTCATCGTCAAGCGTGTCGACGCTAAAACCCGCGCCACCACCAGCCTGAACGATCTGCTGCGCGACTGAGTCCGCACCCGCCCATGAACCCCACTTTGGAGCTCACCGAGGATCTGATCAGCCGCGCCTCGGTCACGCCGCAGGACGGCGGCTGCCTTGAGCTTTTGGCCTCCCGGCTACAGACCCTGGGTTTTGTCTGCGAGCGCCTGGACAGCGGGCCCGCAGATTTTCGGGTGAGCAATTTATGGGCGATACGAGCCGGTCAACCCGGCTCGCCCACCCTGGTTTTTGCAGGGCATACCGATGTGGTGCCTACCGGACCGCTCGAGCAGTGGCGCAGCGCCCCTTTCGTGCCCAGCCATCACGAGGGTAAGCTCTACGGACGCGGAGCTGCCGATATGAAGACCTCGCTGGCAGCCATGGTGGTGGCCTGCGAAGAGTTTCTGGCCCGCCGGCCTGACCCTGAGCTGTCGCTGGCCTTCCTTCTCACCAGCGACGAGGAAGGCCCGTCACGCGACGGGACCGTGGCCGTGGTGCGCGAGCTGCAAACGCGAGGGCAGCGGCTCGATTACTGCATCGTTGGCGAGCCCACCAGTGTCGACCGTTTGGGCGACATGATTAAAAACGGACGACGGGGCACGCTCAGTGCCCGGCTGCGCATCAAGGGCGTGCAGGGACATATTGCCTATCCCCACCTGGCCCTCAATCCCATTCATGCATTTGCCCCGGCTTTGGCCGAGCTCACGGCCACCGAGTGGGACCGCGGCAATGCTCATTTTCCACCTACCAGCTGGCAAATTTCCAACATCCATGCCGGAACCGGGGCGACCAATGTCATTCCAGGTGAACTGGTGGTGGACTTCAATTTCCGTTTCTCAACCGAATCGAGCGCCGAAACACTCAAACAGCGGGTGATCGACATCTTGCAGCGGCATGGTGTGGACCACGAACTGAGCTGGACTCTCGGTGGGGAACCCTTTCTCACACCGGCCGGTGCACTGGTGCAGGCCATGCGCGGTTCGATTGCCGAACACACCGGGCTGCAGGCCGAACTGTCAACCACCGGGGGCACCAGCGACGGCCGTTTCATAGCTCGCATCTGCGAGCAGGTCGTTGAGTTCGGGCCGATCAACGCCAGCATTCACAAGATTGATGAGCATGTCTGCGTGGCTGACATCGAGCCCCTGAAGAACATCTATCGCGGCGTGCTAGAGCGCTTGGACCGGCCATGAGTGCTCAGCGCTTGTTGCCGCTGATTGAAGCGGTAGCGGCGCAATTGCAGGCCGCAGGCATAGGCCCGGGTAGCGGCCTGGGTCAGGGTACACAGACCCCCTTCGACGAAGCGGCCTGGTTGGTCTTGTGGTCGCTCGATTTGGCCTTGGACAGCGACCTGGAATTGATCGGTCAGCGTGAGATCAGCGAACCAGAGCATGCGCGCGTGCAGGCTCTGGTGGGTCGACGCATTAAAGAGCGCCTGCCCACGGCGTACCTGACGGGTCAGGCCTGGTTGTGCGGCATTCCTTTTGTTGTTGACCGGCGGGCTATCATCCCCCGATCCTTCATTGCCGAACTCATGGTCGACGCCACGCTGGATCTGTGGCTGGGCAATCACACGCGGCGCGTGCTTGATCTATGCACTGGCAACGGCAGCCTGGCCATCATGGCCGCCCTCACCTACCCCGAGGTGCACGTCGACGCCGCTGACATCTGTCCCGAGGCTCTGGCCGTGGCGCGCCTCAATCTGGAAAAGCACGAGTTGCAAGCACGGGTCCGGCTGATCCAGTCCGATGGACTGCAGGCCTGCAATGGGCCCTACGATTTGATCGTCTGCAACCCACCCTACGTGAATGCGGCAAGCATGGCCTGCCTGCCCCCTGAGTTTCGGGCCGAACCGGCCCTGGCCCTGGCCGGCGGTCAGGACGGCATGGATTTTGTAGCCCGCCTGCTGCGAAATGTGAGCCACCACATGAGCGAGAAGTCGGTGCTCGTCTTGGAGGTGGGCCACGAGCGGGCAAACTTTGAGAAGGCCTTCCCCCAATTGAGCCCGGTGTGGCTGGAAACCAGTGCGGGCAGTGACCAGGTCTTGTTGCTCGAGCGCGAGCAGTTGCTCGCCGCCGCGCCCTACTCTGCACGATGATCAGCCTCCAACAAATTGTCTTGCGCCGGGGCAGCAAGGTGCTGCTCGATGGTGCCAGCGCGACCATCAACCCCGGGGAAAAAATAGGTCTGGTTGGGCGCAATGGAGCGGGCAAAACCAGTTTGTTGGCCCTCCTGAGCGGACGGCTGCACGAAGACAGTGGCCAGTTCAGTAGGCCAGCGCACTGGCAACTGGCCCAGGTGTCCCAGGACATGCCCGAGTCCGATCAAAGCGCGAGCGACTTCGTGATGGCCGGTGATCAAAGGCTGATGCTGGCCAGGGCCGATGTACAAGCGGCGCAGGACAGCGCCGATGGGGAGCGCATGGCGCAAGCCTATGTCCGCTTACACGATGCGGGCGAATCCGATGCCAAGTCGCGTGCGCAGGCGCTGATTTTGGGACTGGGCTTTACCGTGCCCGAGTTGGATCAGCCCGTCAACAGCTTTTCAGGGGGCTGGCGAATGCGTCTGCAGTTGGCCAGGGCTCTGATGTGCCCCTCTGACCTGCTGCTGCTCGACGAACCCACCAACCACCTCGATCTCGACGCCCTGGTCTGGCTCGAGAGCTGGCTGCAGCGCTACAGCGGCACGCTGATTGTGATCAGCCATGACCGGGAATTTCTGGACGCGGTCACCCGGTGCATTTTGCATATTGAGCAGGGACAGCTTTATCGCTACGCCGGCAACTACAGCCAGTTCGAAACCCAGCGCGCCGAAAAGATGACCCTACAGGCGGCCGCCTATGCACGGCAGCAGGATCGCATCGCCCACTTGCAGAAATTTATCGACCGGTTTAAGGCCAAGGCCACCAAGGCCAAGCAGGCGCAGAGCCGGGTCAAAGCGCTCGAGCGCATGGACAAGATCGCGCCTTTGCTGGCCGAGGCCGACTTCAACTTCAGTTTCAAGGCACCGTTGAACCTGCCCAACCCCATGCTCAGCCTGCAGGATGTCAGTGTCGGCTACCCGAGTGCCCAGGCGGGTCAGGCCGACCGCATCATCGTCCAGGGCATAGGACGATCGGTGCTCTGCGGCCAACGTATCGGCATCCTCGGGGCCAATGGGCAAGGCAAATCCACTTTGGTCAAGACCATCGCAGGCACACTGCAGGCGCGCGGGGGCCGCGTGGTGGAGGGCAAGGGCCTTCGCATCGGTTACTTTGCCCAGCAGGAACTCGATGTGCTCAGGCCCGAAGACTCGCCGCTGCAGCACATGATCGGTCTGGCACACGACAGCGCAGAGCCGGGCACGCCGCGGGTACGCGAGCAGGATTTACGCAATTTCCTGGGCCAGTTCAATTTTGGCGGTGATATGGTGATGCAGCCGGTCGGTAGCATGAGCGGGGGCGAAAAAGCGCGATTGGTGCTGGCCATTCTGGTCTGGCAGCGGCCCAACCTGCTGCTGCTCGACGAACCCACCAACCACCTCGACTTGGCCACCCGGCAAGCCCTGTCGCTGGCGCTCAACGAGTTTGAAGGCAGCCTGATGTTGGTCAGCCACGATCGGGCTCTGCTGCGATCCGTGTGTGACGAGTTCTGGCTGGTGGCATCGGGCAAGCTGCAAGCCTTCGAGGGCGACCTCGAGGACTACCAACGCTACCTGCTCGAAGAGGCCCGACGCCAGCGCGAGCAGGCGCGCAAAACCAGTCCGAGCCTTTCGAGCGCCGCCGAGCAGCGCAAACAGGCCAAGCAAGCGCAGCAACAGCAACAAGCCGCCCTGCGGCCGCTCAAGAAGGAGTTGCAACAGGTCGAGGAACGACTGACCGCGGCGCAGGCCGAGCAGCTCGAGTTGGAGCGCAGGCTGGGCAGCACCACCGCCCCGCAGGATCTGGCCGAATACGGCAGAAAGCTCAAGGTCCTGCTGCTGGAAATCGAACGGCTGGAAGAGCGCTGGCTAGAACTGGGACAAGCCATCGAACAGGTCTAGGCAGCAGCGCTTGCGGGCGATGCACCCGCCCGGCGAGCATGGCCCTTAGCGTGAGGGCAAATAGCGCGAGGGGTCCACCGGCTTGCCTTGTCGGCGGATCTCGAAGTGCAGCTTGACCTGCTCGGCATCGGTGTTGCCCATCTCAGCAATCTTCTGACCCTGTCTGACCTGCTGATCTTCCTTGACCAACAAACTGCGGTTGTGGGCATAGGCGGTCAGGTAGGTGTTGTTGTGCTTGAGGATGATCAAATTGCCGTAGCCGCGCAAGCCAGACCCCGCATAGACCACACGGCCGTCGGCTGCAGCGAGCACCGGATCACCGGCTTTACCCGCGATGTCTATACCTTTGTTCTTGACCTCATCAAAGCTGCCAACGGTCTGACCCTGCGCCGGCCAGATCCAGGCCAGATCATCGGCCGTCGCTGCCGGCGCGCTGGCTGGCGCCGCAGGACTGCCAGCCGGCTGGGCTGGCGGCTTGGTCAGGGGTGGCAGGGGCTGGCCCACCGGCGGGGCATTCGTCAGAGGACGTCCGGCCGCTGCGACCCCCTCTGCGGCTGGCGGCTGCACCCGCAGCACCTCCCCCACTTCAATTTGGTTGGGGTTTTCAATCTGGTTCCACCGCGCGACATCGCGCCAATTCTGTCCGTGATCCAGCGCAATACGAACCAGGGTGTCCCCCCGCTGCACGGTGTAATAACCCGGCTTACCGGCATTTTCCAGGCCACGCAGTGGCTTGCCGGGCTCGGCAGCGGGGGCCGGGCGGGCGACTGGGGCCGGCTGCGCAGCGGGGGCCGGCGGCGCGGCCGGACGAACCTGTACCCTGCCCGGGGCTCTGTCTTCCACGGGGGCAGGAATCGTGGAGCGAAAAGAGCAAGCCGCCAGAGTCGCCACTGAAACGGCAAGCAGCGCCGTCGACAAAAAAGAAGGTCTCACCCAGCCAGCCTCGAAATCAAAGAACGCCTGATTTTAGGGGGACGAAGTGCACCGGCTCGAGCACCGTCTGTCGCAAACCGGCGCTGGTGTGGTCGATGACCACCAGGGCCTGCGCTCCGTCGCTGCGCTCCACCGGCGCGACCAGACGCCCACCCACGGCCAACTGCTCGGTCCAAGCTGAGGGCAGGTGCGTACCGCCGGCTGCGGCAATGATGCCCGCATAAGGCGCGCCCTGGGTGTAGCCGATCATGCCATCGCCCAGCAAAAGGTGCAGATTACGCAAGCGCATCGGCCTGAGGTTTTCGCGTGCCTTCTCATGCAAGCCGCGCAGACGCTCGATGCTGTAAACCTCGCAGGCCAGTTGCGCCAGCAGGGCTGCTTGATAACCGCAGCCGGTGCCGATCTCCAGCACCCGCCCCAGGGGCAACGATCGCCCCTGCACCAGAAGATCGAGCATCCGGGCCACCACGCTGGGCTTGGAGATCGTCTGCCCCAAGCCGATCGGCAGGGCCGTGTCCTCATAGGCCTGCCCAGCCAGCGCAGAATCGACAAAGCGGTGGCGCTCGACGTGGGTCAGAGCCTGGGCCACCTCGGGCGATGCAATGGCCGGCAAGCGTCTCACCATCTGGGCTCGCACCGCTTGCGAGTCCAGGCCCACGCCGGAGGGGGCAGCAGCGGTCGATCGCGGCACTGAAGCAGGCCGGGCCGAGGGGACGGGGCTTTCAGCCCGAAGTCGCGCCGGGAAGCTCGGTCGCGACTGCCGCGCCGGTGCAGGCTTTCGGCTCATGCGGGAATCCGCTGACGCCACCAGGCCAGCCGCTCGTGCTCCGTCAAGTCCACATGCAAGGGGGTCAGCGCCACATGACCATGACGGGTGGCATGAAAGTCGGTGCCCTCGCCTTCATCCTTGGCCGCCCCCGCGCTGCCTATCCAGTACATGGTTTCGCCGCGCGGGCTGGTCTGGGTAATCACCCTTTCAGCGCTGTGGCGTCGGCCCAGCCTGACGACCTTCACCTCTCGGATTTGCTCGGCCGGCAAGGTGGGAATATTCACATTGAGAAGCCAGGGCGATGACTCCGGAGTCCGACGCAAGGCCTCGATCTCCGGCTTGAGCTGCTCGACCAGCGCACGCGCTCGCGCTGCGGCTGCCTCTAAATGAGCCCAGCCTTTCTCGGTTTGAGAAAAAGCGATCGCCGGAATCCCAAACAAATAGGCCTCCATGGCCGCGCCCACGGTGCCGGAGTAGATGGTGTCGTCACCCATATTGGCGCCGTTATTGATACCCGAAACCACCAGGTCGGGTCGGTAACCGAGCAAACCGGTCAGGGCGATATGCACGCTGTCGGCCGGCGTGCCGTTGACATAGCGAAAGCCGTTGGGAGCGTTGTGCACATACAGAGGCGAATGCAGCGTCAGCGCGTTGGACTTGGCGCTGTTGTTGTGCTCCGGCGCGATGACATCGACGTCGGCGACCTGGGCCAGAGCCTGGGCCAGGGCCACGATGCCCGGGGCCTGGTAGCCATCGTCGTTGCTGATGAGGATTTTCATCCTCTGATTCTATGGGCTGGCCCGGAACCAAAGGGTCGAGCCCCAGCCGACCCGATTCTGGGCTGAGACGAATAGCGATTATTTTTGAAAGATTGTAAACTCACAAAGTGTTAATAATTGTCTCAAATCACAGGAGCCGCCGATTCATGCGCCGCAATCAGGCGGCCTTGCGCGACCTGAGGGCCGGCTCTGTGAGCGTTGAAGCCGGGACTTGTTGAAAAGGATAGTAGGCATGAGCATGGACCCTTCAATGATCGCAGGCACAGGCCTGCTCGAGATCGGCAAGTCCGCCCAAAAATCCAAGGCTGCAGGCAAGGCAAACGCCAAGAACAAGGCCTCGAGCGAGGCGGCGCAAGAAGCCAATAAGGCGAATGCGCCTGGCGCGGAACTCAACGCATCGGCTCACGCGCGGGCCTACCTGCGCTTTTTGGCGTTGTCGGCCCAGACCTCGGCCAAGGCCCGCGTGCAAAGTGAGGATGATGTCATCGACCCCAACGAAGTAGCGCTACTCGAACTGGTGCTTCTGAGATGGGCGGTGGGCTCGCCCATGACAGTGCGTCAGGCGATCGCCCTGGCCCACCTGGGATCCCCAGCCACCCTGCACAAACGGCTGATGCGGCTGCGAAACAAAGCCTATCTGGATCTCGAGCATGTGAGCGGCGATCGCCGCGTCAAAAGACTGATCGCCGGCCCCGTGGGCTTGAGTTACATGGACTCCATGGGCCGCCACCTGATGGCGGCTCGGCAGGGTGCCGGTAAAACACAGCAGCCCAGCTGAGCCCTTGGGCTAACGGCGCCAAGCCATCGCGCCCGGGCCCCTGTAGAGACGCCTGCCCAACAAAAAAGCCCGACTTGCGGGCTTTTTTTAGAGGCGTTTGGGGTGGCTGATGGGACTCGAACCCACGACGACAGGAATCACAATCCTGGACTCTACCAACTGAGCTACAGCCACCACTCGCGCAAAATTATAAGGCCTCGTACAGCTGCGAACCGGGCTGCCGGTCAGGCCTTGCTCGCAGCCGGCTTGCTGACCAGGAACTTGACCTTGTAGCGCTCCTGCAGCAGCTTGTAATAGGCCTGGCCTTCGGCACTGGACCACCACTGGGTGTACTGGGCGCGAGCCTGATCACGCTCATTGGGCGCGCGTTCCTTGCGAGGCAGCACCTGATTGATCTTGACGATGGCATAGCCCTCAACTCCCAAGTCCACGCCCTTGAGGCTGGGCAGTACAGCGGGGTCGGCGCGCATGGCTGCGTTGAACACCGGCGCAGGCACCTTGGCCGGCTCCTCGCGGCTGAGGATCAAGGATTCGAGCCACTTGGCCTGCTCAGGCTGCGCTTGCCACTGCGCAAGGCGCCGGGCCCCCTCCTCGCGGGCCAAGGCGGAGCTGCGCTCGGCCAACCAACGCGATCGCACCTGCGCCCGCACCTCATCCAGGCTCAGCTGTCGCGCCGGCGTGTGTTGCACGATACGGGCCGAAACCAGAACACCCGAACCGATATCCACGGCCTCGGTGTTTCTCTTCTTCTCCAGCGCCTCGGCTGAAAACAAGGCGCTCAGGAGCTTGGCATTGGACAGGGGGCCCTTGCCGCCCGGTGCAGCCGAACGGGTGACCTGCTCGGCGCTCTGAATCTGTAAACCGAGCTTGTCGGCCGCAGGTTTGAGGCTGTCGGACTGCTCATAGACCAGATTGCTGAATTGTTCGGCCGCTTCCGCGAATTTCTTGGGCAGCATTTGTTTGCGCAGTTCGGCAGCCAATTCGTCCTTCATGTCATCAAAGCTTCGCTGCTTGGGCGCCCGGATATCCGTCAAGCGGATGATGTGGTAACCAAACTCCGTTTCCACCAGATCGCTGACCTGGCCCTTGGACAGTCCAAACACCGCGTCTTCGAAAGGCTTGACCATCGCTCCACGGCCGAAATAGTCGAGATCTCCGCCGCGCTCGGCGGAGCCCGGATCCTGGGAATGCTTGCGGGCCAGGGCCGCAAAGCTGTCGGGGGCCTTGCGCGCCTGCGCTAGCAAGTCAGCCGCGCGGGCTTTGGCCGCCTCACGCTCGGCAGCTGAGGCGGTCTTGGGCGCGTTGATAAGAATATGACTGGCTCGGCGCTCCTCCTGGCCGGCCAACTTCTGGCGGTTTTGCTCGTAGAACGCCTTCAGATCGGCTTCGCTGGTCTGGATGGACCGGGCGAGCACCTGCGGATCGAGGACCAAGTACTGCACGCTGGCCTGTTCAGGCGCCATGAACTGATCAGCCTTGGCCTTGTGAAATTGCTCTAGATCGGCTGCCGACGGCTCCAAGCCCTTGAGGAATTCGGAGGGCTGAAAACGCGCCCACTGCACTTCGCGCCGATCGAAGAAGGCGGCAAGCGCAGCGTCGGCCACCGCATGGGCCGCCGACCCGGTGCCAACGATACCCTGCAACACTTGCCGGGTTGACAGTTCGGCCCTCACACTGGCTTCGAACATCTCCGGGGTCATGCCCTGAGCGCCGAGCAGTTGTTTGTAACGATCCATGTCCAGACTGCCATCGGCTTTGCGCAGCATGGCAATTTGCGGATTGGATTGAAGCTCATTGGCCAATTTCTGGTTGCTCGCCGTCAGGTGGAGCTTGCCAGCGGCCACCGACAGCACCCGCTCACGAACCAGTCGCTCGAGAATGCCAAACTTGATTTCCGGGCTGTCGAGCATCTTCATGTCGAGGCCCGGCATCTGCGCGCGCAGACGATCGACTTCCTGCCTGTGGGCCGCATCCCAATCGGACTGGGTGATGTCCATGCCGTCCACCTGGGCCACCACCTTCTTGGCCTCTCTCTGGCCGTAATCGTTGAGGCCGAGCAGCACAAAGGAAGGCACGATGAGCAGGAAGAGCAGGCCCATGGTGATCTTGGTGTGCTTGCGGATGAAGTCAAACATGGTCGATTTCCTGGGGAGCGGCACTTGCCGCCAAAACGTCCAGATTGTCGGGCCTGGACAAAGCCCGTGACGCAAAAAAGGCGAACCCGGGTTCGCCTTTTTCTCGGTGGTGGTGGGTGCTGACGGGCTCGAACCGCCGACCTACGCCTTGTAAGGGCGCCGCTCTACCAACTGAGCTAAGCACCCCACCTCAACTTGAAAACCAGATGTCAGTTCAGCGCGTCCTTGAGGGCCTTGCCGGGACGGAACTTGGGTACCTTGGCAGACTTGATTTTAATCGTCTCGCCGGTCCGGGGATTGCGCCCCGTACGCTGGGCGCGTTTGGCTACCGCAAAAGTGCCAAAACCAACCAAGGACACCTCACCGCCCTTCTTGAGCGTGGTCTTGATGGCGCCGAGAAAAGATTCGAGGGCGCGGGTAGAGGCGGCCTTGGACAAATCGGTTTGCTTGGCAATGTGTTCGATCAATTCTGCTTTGTTCACTTGTGCTCCTGAGACTGTTGGAACGATCTATTGGGTATGCGGGGAGGACGCGGATTCTAGACGGATTTGAACCGAAAGCCAGCGCCCTTGAGAACGCTCAAAGCGCCTGCTCGATCGCACGCCCCAAGTCCACGGTCTTGTGCGTACCGCCAAGGTCGGGCGTTCGCGGCGCACCACTACCGGGGTGCAAGACCGTCTCGATGGCCTTGACGATGGCATCGTGTGCAGCCTTGTGGCCGAGAAACTCCAGCATCATCGCACCGCACCAAATCTGACCGATCGGATTGGCAATGCCCCGACCGGCGATGTCGGGCGCCGAGCCGTGTACCGGCTCGAACAGCGAGGGGAAGCGCCGCTCGGGATTGAGATTGGCACTCGGCGCGATACCGATGGTGCCGGTACAGGCAGGCCCCAAATCACTGAGGATGTCACCAAACAGATTGCTGGCCACCACCACATCAAAGAAATCCGGGCGTTGTACAAAATGTGCCGTAAGAATATCAATATGAAATTTGTCCAAGCGGATCTCCGGATAGGCCTGGGCCATCTCGACCACGCGCTCGTCCCAATAAGGCATGGAAATTGAGATACCGTTGGACTTGGTGGCACTGGTCAGGTGCTTCTTGGGGCGCGATTTCGCCAACTCGAAGGCAAACTTGAGCACCCGGTCTACACCCACGCGGGTAAACACCGACTCCTGAAGTACAAACTCACGGTCCGTGCCCGCGAAGGCCCGCCCGCCTATGCTCGAGTACTCCCCCTCCGTGTTTTCTCGCACGATGTAGAAATCAATCTCGCCGGGTTCGCGGGGGCTACCATCTTTGCGTACCACCGGGGCGATGATGCCGGGCATGAGCCGGGCCGGACGCAGATTGATGTATTGGTCAAACTCGCGGCGGAACAAGAGCAAAGAGCCCCATAGCGAGACATGATCGGGGATTTTCTCCGGCCAACCGACCGCGCCGAAGAAAATCGCGTCGTGACCACCGATTTGATCCTTCCAGTTGTCAGGCAGCATCTTGCCGTGCTTCTCGCAATAGTCCCAACTGGAGAAATCGAAGCGATCGAACTGCAGTTCAATGCTGAATTTGCGGGCCGCCGCCTCCAGCACCCTGAGCCCCTCAGGCATGACTTCCTTGCCGATACCATCACCAGCGATGACTGCGATGCGGTGTTTTTGCTTCATGAAAATCTCCTTCTCGACAAACAGGCGCTCAGCTTGAGGCTGCAGGTTTAGGTTTGGGTGGACGCACGACCAGCGCCACGCCGATCGCTGTCAGGGCGGTTCCGATCAACGTAACCGCTGTGATGAGTTCGTCAAAGAGAAACCAGGCCATGATCGCCGTGGTCGGCGGCACCAGATACATCAGGCTGGCCACCGATGTCGCCGCACCGCGCTGGATGAGCAGATAGAGCAGCGAACTGCCGCCCAAGGTCAGCACCCCCACGGCCCAGGCCATGGCACCCATCAGGGAAGCGTTCCAAACCATGGGCTCGGATTCCAGAAAGGTCAACGGTAGGGTGATGATCAGCGCTGCGCTCAGTTGAATGGCGTTGGCCGTACGCACATCGGTGGCACGCAGATAGCGCTTCTGGTAGAGCGTCCCGGCGGTGATGGCCAGCAGGGCGAATACCGTGCCGGCCAGCGTGAAGGTGCTGACCTCGGTGCCGGCCATCAACTTGCGCCAGATCACCAGGATCAAGCCTCCGAAGCCCAGCAGCAGGCCCAGCCACTGCATCCGGGTGACTTGACCACCCTCGATCCGCGAAACCCATATCGCCGTGAGCACCGGCTGCAAACCCACCACCAAGGCGGCCAGGCCCGAACCCATGCCCAGTTCCACCGCCACCCAGACCCCGCCCAGATAGCCGGCATGCATCAAGGCACCGGTGACCGCCAGATGCCACCACTGGCGCGGATCGTCAGGCCACTTCGCCCCAGCCACGGCGATCCAGATAAGGAAGCAGACGATCGAAAAGAAGTAGCGCCAGGCCAGAAAACCCAGTGGAGGCGCATGGGGCAGGCCATACTTGGCCACAATGAAGCCGGTGCTCCAGATCAGCACAAAAACCAGGGGCATGGCCCGCACCCAGGCCGAATCATCAAGCTCGGCGGTCATCGGGATCGGGCTCGAATCTCGGGGATCGCTTTTTGCAGGTAGTAGACCATCGACCAGACGGTGAGCACCGCCGACAACCAGATCAAGCCCGTTCCCCACAGGCGTGTATCGAGCACGCCGAGAAACCGGCCGTCGAAGAGCAGGAAGGCGATGGCCACCATCTGCACGCCGGTCTTGATTTTGCCCACGACATGAACCGCCACACTGCGCTTGGCACCGATGGTGGCCATCCACTCACGCAAGGCCGAGATGGCGATTTCTCTTCCAATGATGATCAGCGCCACAAACACATCGACTCGCTGCAAGTCGACCAACACCAAGAGGCAGGCGCACACCAGAAACTTGTCGGCCACCGGGTCGAGGAAGGCACCGAAAGCCGAGGTCTGCCCCAATTTGCGCGCCAAATAACCGTCGAGCCAATCGGTCAGCGCGAAAACCACAAAGAGCACGGTGGCCACGACATTGCGCGAATCTTGCGGAAAGTCCAGATAAAAAACAGCCACGATCAGGGGGATAGCGACGATGCGCGCCCAGGTCATCAGCGTGGGGACGGTCCAGAACATGAGGGGATTTTGGCATGAGCAGGCCGTCGGCCTAGTGCAAGGCGCGATAGATCTGCTCGGCCAAAGCACGTGAAATGCCCTCCACCGAGGCCAGGTCTTGCGCACTGGCGGCGCTCACACCCGCCAGACCGCCAAATCGACGCAACAGGCGGGCCCGCTTTCTGGGGCCGATGCCGGGTATGTCCTCCAGACGACTGGTCACCCTGACCTTGTCGCGCCGGGCGCGCATGCCGGTGATTGCGTAGCGATGCGCTTCGTCGCGGATCTGGGCCACCAGCATCAGGGCTGCCGAATCGCTGCCAAGATAAACCTTCTCGCGGCCGTCAGCGAAGACCAGCTCTTCCAGACCGACCTTGCGACCCTCGCCTTTCTCGACCCCAACGATCAGCCCGATATCCAGACCGAGCTGCTCGAAGACCTCGCGAGCCACAGCCACCTGCCCCTTGCCTCCGTCAATCAGCACCAGATCGGGCAGTCGCTGACGCTCATCAAGCGACTGGCCTTCCCGCACGGCCTCGGCCACCGGACGGTAGCGCCGAAGCAGCGCCTGCCGCATGGCCGCGTAGTCATCTCCGGGCACGACACCCTCAATGCCAAAGCGCTTGTACTGCCCGGCCTGCATACGATGCTGGGCAAACACCACGCAGGAGGCCTGGGTTGCCTCCCCGCCGGTGTGCGAGACGTCAAAACATTCGATGCGTAGCGCCTGCAGATCGTCCTGCGGCAAGTCCAGGGCCTGGGCCAGAGCCCGGGTGCGCGCCTGCTGGGAGCCCTCTTCGGCCAGCAGCCGGGCCAACTGCAATTCGGCGTTCTTACAGGCCATTTCGAGCCAGACACGACGCTGCTCACGCGGCTTGTGCACGGCCGTCACTTTCACCCCAGACTGCTGCGTGAGCAGGTCGATCAGGGTGCGATCCACTGGGTGACTGATCAGCAGCACCGGTGGGACGGGCAGGTCCAGGTAGTGCTGGGCCATGAAAGCCTGCAAGACCAGCACCTCGGCCGAGTCTGCTTTCGGGGCTGGGCTTTCGCTTCCTTCGTGCAGATCCAGGGCCGTCTCCACCTGCGCCGGGAAATAAGCCCGATCCCCGAGATGTCGGCCGCCTCGCACCATGGCCAGGTTAACGCAGGCCCGCCCGCCCTGCACCCGCACCGCCAGAACGTCCACATCCATGTCGCCCTGCACATCCATGGCCTGCTGCTGCAGCACCCGCGAAACCGCGCGCATTTGATTGCGCAGCTCGGCCGCCTGCTCAAATTCAAGCGCCTGAGCGTGCGCCACCATGCGCGACTCCAGCGCCTGCAAGATGTCTTGCGTACGGCCCTGTAAAAACTGGCTGGCGTGCTCGCTGTCCCGGGCATAGGCCTCGGGCGAGATCAGGCCCACGCAGGGACCGGAGCAACGCTTGATCTGATAAAGCAGACAGGGACGGGTGCGGTTGTTAAATACCGTGTCCTCGCAAGTGCGCAAACGAAACACCTTCTGCAGCAAGGCAATGCTGTCCTTGACCGCCCAGGCGCTGGGGTAGGGCCCGAAGTA
>CAZCSD010000013.1:0-48903 GCA_964501235.1 uncultured Polaromonas sp.
GAGCGCAGTCTGACGGCCGGTGTACCGGCGCCTCGATCGCCTGCTCCGGCGGCCGCACCCCAGCCGGGATGGGCTCAGCCTTCGCCTTACGGGTATCGCAAGCACAAGTCTTGGCTCAGCGATATCTTTGATTGAGTCTCGAGGAAGCTGCGTTGCCGCGCGGGGCACCTGATATTCTCGGCCAATGAGCAAAGCCTTCACCCGCGAAGCAGATGGCGATGATGAGGATCTCGCCTTGCCCCCGCTGCCAGCGGGCGGAAAGAACTACATCACGCCGGCCGGGTTTGCCAGGCTCAAAGCCGAATTGCTCGATTTGATCGATGTCGAGCGCCCTCGCATTGTTGAGGTGGTGCATTGGGCCGCCAGTAACGGCGATCGCTCGGAAAACGGCGACTATCTCTATGGCAAAAAGCGGCTGCGCGAGATCGACAGGCGCATTCGTTTCTTGACCAAGCGTTTGGAGGTCGCCGAGGTGAGCGATCCCTCGGTGCATTGTGGCGGGGAACAGGTTTTTTTTGGTGCCACGGTGCGCTATGCCCAGGAAGACGGCCAGGAGCAAACCATCACGATTGTGGGTATCGATGAGGCCGACAGCTTGTCTGGGCAGGTCAGTTGGATCAGCCCGGTGGCCAGGGCCTTGCTCAAGGCCCGGATCGGCGATGAGGTCTGCCTGCAGACCCCCCTGGGCTTACAAAGACTCGAGGTCCTGGACGTGTCCTACCCCGAGCCCGCGGGACCCGTCTCCTAGCTGGGCTGTCCGTTACGAGCGCGCTGGGCCTTGAGCACGGCCGGTGTGCGCTTGAGGCTACGCATGACGGCAGCAAGATGCTCGCTGTTATCTACCGCCACGGTAAAGAGCAACTCGGTGGTCTCTTGCGTGCTCTCCGGCTGCATTTGGAGGTGCGTGATATTGACCTCGGCGCTGGCCAGGGCGGAGGCCACCCGGGCCAGCACCCCCTTGCCGGCGGTGACCGTGAGCAGCAGGTCGGTCTCGAAAGGGCGCGAGGGCTCGTCCGACCATTCGACCGCGATGAAACGCTCCTGATCCCGATGCTGCAGACGCTGGGCGGCAGCGCAGTCGGCCGTATGTACCGCCACACCTTCGCCGTGACCCAGGTAACCGATGATCTCATCGCCCGGAATAGGTCGGCAGCAGGTGGCAAACTGAACCGAGCTGCCCTCGCTACCGTCGAGCAAGAGGGCCCCTTGCGATACAGATTCATGCGCGGTAAAGCGCTCGCGGCTCATCAGCAGGGGATCGGGCTTGACGCCGGACTCCACCAGAAGGCGGGCCAGTCGCTTGGCCACAATGCTGGCCACGCGCTTGCCCAGTCCGATGTCGGTCAGCAGGTCGGCGCGCGTGCGATTGCCCGAAAAGCGTAGCAGCCGTTCCCACAGGCTGCGATGCGTATCGTCATCGGCAGGCAGTGTTTCGATGCCCTCGGCTCGCAGCGACTGGCCGAGCATCTTCTGGCCCAAGTCCCGCGATTCGTCCAGGGCCCGTGTCTTGAGGTGATGACGGATCTTCGATCGCGCACGACCGGTGCGCACAAAGGCCAGCCAGCCCGGATTGGGGCTGGCCACCGGCGCCGTGATGACCTCCACCACATCTCCGTTACGCAGTTCAGTGCGCAGCGGAACCTGTTCGCCGTTGATCCTGGCGGCCACGGTGCGGTGTCCGATGTCGCTGTGGATGGTGTAGGCAAAGTCCACCACAGTGGCCCCTCTGGGCATGGCCATGATCTGGCTCTTCGGGGTAAACACATAGACCGCATCGGGAAAGAGATCGATCTTGATGTGGTCCCAGAACTCCGAGGCATCGCGCGTTTCCTGCTGGATGTCCAGCAGCGACTGTAGCCATTGATTACCCAGATTCTTGGAGGCGGCATCGGCCGGGTTGTCGGCCTTGTACAGCCAGTGGGCCGCCACTCCCGATTCGGCCACCACATGCATGGCCTCGGTACGCATCTGAAACTCGATATTTGTACCGAAAGGGCCAATCAGCGTGGTGTGCAGCGACTGGTAGCCATTGATCTTGGGAATGGCAATGTAGTCCTTGAATTTGCCGGGCAGCGGCTTGTAGAGCTGGTGCAGCACGCCCAAGGCGGTGTAGCAGGTGGTGATGTCATCGACGACGATGCGAAAGCCGTAGATGTCGGTGACCTGTGCAAAGGACAGGTGCTTGTCATCCATCTTGCGATAAATGGAAAACAGAGTCTTTTCACGGCCCTCGATCCGCACCGAGATACCCGCTGCTTCAAAGGCTGCTTCTACTTCACTGCGGGCCTTGCGGATCACATCGCGCCGTCGCCCCCGAGACCGCGCCAAAGCCTTGGACAGGGTGGCATAGCGCCAGGGATGCAGATGCCGGAAGGACAGATCCTGCAACTCTCGGTAAGTCACATTAAGGCCGAGGCGGTGGGCAATCGGGGCGTAAATGTCCAGGGTTTCGTCGGCGATGCGCTTCCACTTGACCTGCGGCAGGTCGCCCAGTGTTCGCATGTTGTGGGTGCGATCGGCCAGCTTGATCAAAATCACCCGCACATCGCGTGCCATGGCCAGCAGCATCTTGCGAAAAGATTCAGCCTGGTTTTCTTCGCGTGTGGTGAAGGCCAGTTTTTCCAGCTTGGTCAGCCCGTCGACCAGTTCGGCCACCGGCGCCCCAAATCGTTCGATCAATTCGGGCTTGCTGACCCCACAATCCTCAATGGCATCGTGCAGAAGGGCGGCCATCAGGGCTTGGGCGTCCAGTTTCCAGTCGGCGCACTGCGCGGCCACTGCAATCGGGTGGGTGATGTAGGGCTCGCCGCTGCCTCGGATCTGCCCCAGATGCGCCTCATCGGCGAAGCGGTAGGCCCGCCGCACTTGTTCGATATCGCCGGCTCCGAGATAACCGAGCTTGGCCATCAGCGCAGCAAAGCTGGCCGCCGCCGCATTGACGGCGGCCAAGCTGCTGGGGCCGGTGGTGGCGGGCTGCAGGTTGCTCATGCCCCAACTTTAGCGCGTACCGTCCGGACCGGGCCGTCCCGGCGCTCAATTCGGGACGCTGTGGAGCCAGTAGGGGGCGCCAGAAAACAAAAAGCACCGCCGGGAGCGGTGCTTTTAACCGGGGTGGGGCAGATTAACCCGGCACTTTCTTGAGCATTTCCAGGCCGACCTGACCGGCTGCGATCTCGCGCAGGGCGGTCACGCCCGGCTTGTTCTTGCTCTCGATCCGGGGCGTATGCCCCTGGCTGAGCATACGAGCCCGGTAGGTGGCGGCCAGAACCAGCTGAAAGCGGTTGGGGATCTTTTCCAGGCAATCTTCGACGGTGATGCGGGCCATAGGCTAACTCCGGTGGGGTCTGTCTAGGACAGGTTCAAGGCTTTGAAGGTATCGGCCCGGGCTCGACGCTGTGCGGCGTATTTCAGGCGCTGGGCGTGAACAACACTCTTGAGGTCAAAAAGAGCGCGCTCAAATAACTCGTTGATTATAACGAAGTCAAAGTGCTGCACCTGCGCCATTTCCTGAGCCGCGTTCTTCAGGCGCAGCTCGATCACCTCGCGGCTGTCCTCGCCGCGCCTCTGAAGCCGGGCTCGCAGTTCGTCCCAGCTGGGCGGCAGGATAAAGATCAGGACCGCGTTGCCAAACAGTCGCTTGATGTTGAGGGCCCCCTGGTAATCGATTTCGAGCATCACATCGCCGCCGGCCTGTATGCGTTCTTCGATAGCCTGCCGCGAGGTACCGTAGCGGTGACCGTGCACATGGGCCCATTCCAGAAAGGCCTGTTGCTCGACCATGCGGTCGAATTCTTCGTCAGATAGAAAAAAGTATTCGCGCCCGTGTTTTTCCTGGCCGCGGGGGGGGCGGGTGGTGTGCGAGACCGAGGGCGTCACCCGGGCGTCGATTTCCATCAGCGCTTTGACCAGGCTGGACTTGCCCGCCCCGCTGGGGGCGGCCACGACAAAGAGGTTTCCAGGGTAATCCATGGTGGAGTTATTCGATGTTCTGCACCTGTTCGCGCATCTGCTCGATCAGCACCTTCATATCCACGGACAGACGAGTCAATTCGAGCGAAGACGATTTTGAGCCCAAGGTGTTGGCCTCGCGGTGCAACTCCTGAATCAGGAAGTCCAGCCTCTTACCGACTTCGCCCCCGGCGGCCAGCAGACGGTCGATTTCATCGAGGTGGGAGTTCAGACGGGTGATTTCTTCGGCCACATCGATGCGGATGGCATAGGCGGTGGCCTCCGTCAAGGCCCGCTCCTGCGCCGATTCGGGCGGGGCGCTGCCCTCAGCAAGGGCCATCGCCTCGCGCCAGCGTTCCAGAAAGCGTGCCTTGTGCTGCTCAACCAATTGGGGCACCAGGGGCGCGGCTTGCTTGGCCAGCCGACGCAGCTGTTCGGTTCGGTCGGTGAGCATGTGCGCCAGACGCTGCCCTTCGCGCGCTCTGGCCGACAGCAGATCTTCCAGGGCCTGCCGCACCAGGGCGGGCAAGGCAGCCGATAGATCCTGGGGCGCTTTGGGGGACGCACTGCCGAGCTTGATGACGTCGGCCACGCTGAGCGCGCGCGCTTCGGGCAGATGCTGCCGTATTTGTGTCTGCACCTGCAGCAGGCCAATGAGCCAATCGCCCCCGGGCGCTTGCAGCTCCTGCCCTCCCTGAGACTCGAGCTGGACGCGCAGCTCCACCTTGCCGCGCTTGAGCGCGGCCCCGATCAATTCGCGCAGGACGGGTTCGCAGCTGCGCAGTTCGTCGGGCAGTCGCAGAGACAGGTCGAGAAAACGCCCATTGACCGTTCGCAATTCCACGCCCAGGCGGTGGCTCGGGGCGGCGACGGCTTGCGCGTTGTGCGACTGCACCGCCGCATAGCCTGTCATGCTCAGCACAGCCATTGTTCAGGCGCCTTGCTGCTCCAGATAGCGCTGGGCATCCAGCGCGGCCATGCAACCGGTGCCGGCACTGGTGATGGCCTGGCGATAGACATGGTCCTGTACATCGCCGGCGGCGAACACCCCGGGCACACTGGTCATGGTGGCCATGCCCTGCAGGCCGCTGCGGGTAACGATATAGCCGTCCTTCATCTCGAGCTGATTCTTGAAGATGTCGGTGTTGGGCTGGTGCCCGATCGCAATAAAGCAGCCCGAGAGGGCCAGATCTTCGGTGAGCTGACCATCGGTGCTGCGCAGGCGCACACCGGTGACGCCGGTGGCATCGCCCAGCACCTCATCGAGAGTGCGGTGTACCTTGAGCTCGATCTTGCCAGCGGCCACCTTTTCCATCAGCTTGTCGACCATGATGGGCTCGGCCTTGAACTTGTCGCGCCGGTGCACCAGATAGACCTTGCTGGCAATGTTGGACAGATACAGCGCTTCTTCAACAGCGGTATTGCCGCCGCCGACCACGCAAACCACCTGATTGCGGTAGAAAAAACCGTCGCAGGTAGCGCAGCCCGAGACCCCCTTGCCCATCATCGCCGTCTCGGAAGGCAGCCCCAGATATTTGGCTGATGCGCCGGTGGCGATGATCAGACTGTCGCAGGTGTAGGTGTCGCTGTCGCCCTTGAGGGTAAAGGGTCGCCGGCTCAAATCAACCGCATTGATGTGATCGAAGATGATCTCGGTCTTGAAGCGTTCGGCATGAGCCTGGAAGCGTTGCATCAGATCGGGGCCTTGTACGCCCTCGGCGTCGGCAGGCCAGTTGTCCACATCGGTGGTGGTCATCAGTTGTCCGCCCTGAGCGATGCCGGTGATCAGCACCGGTTGCAGATTGGCGCGAGCGGCGTAGACAGCGGCGGTGTAGCCCGCGGGGCCGGAGCCCAGGATCAGGACCTTGCAGTGTTTCATGGTTTGGAGGCGGGCGCAGCACGGGCGGGGCCCGCTGAAATCGGGGGGTTGAACCCCGGGAACACAGTTTATTGTAAGAAGGGCGGTTGGGCGCCGCTGGAACGGCCCCGTCTTAGGCTGGGCGGGCACTGCCCGACAGGTCGGACCGGCGCTTCTGCGTTAAGCTTGCACTTGCTTCAATGACTTATTCCATCGATACCCTCTCTGCCCAGCCGCAGCCCGCTGACGGCCCGGTTCGCCTGGGGCGCTTTGCCCAGGAACTCGTGCTGGTCGTCGGACTGGCAGCCCTCTTGTTCTGGGTGCTGGCACTGCTGAGCCACTCCCTGAACGATCCGGCCTGGTCCACCACCGGCACCGCCCTGGCTGGTTCCACACCCTCACTGCGCAATTGGGCGGGTCGTGCCGGCGCCTGGCTGGCCGATGGCAGTTACTTTGTGCTTGGGTTGTCGGTGTGGTGGCTGGTCGCCCTCGGTGCGCAGGCCTGGATCAGAGGCCTCAAGCGCTGGCTGCGCGGCGACCGGGCGCCGAGCACGAACTGGCGGCAAAAGGGTTGGGCTGGAAGCGGACTGCTGTTGCTGGTTTTCTCCAGTTGCGCCCTGGAGTGGACCCGGCTGTATCGTTTTGAAGCCTCGTTGCCGGGTCATGCCGGCGGTGTTGTGGGGCATCTGGTCGGGCCCTTGTCGATGCAGTGGCTCGGCTTTGCCGGCTCAGGACTGGTTTTCATCGTGTTGGGTGTGGCAGCTGTGTCGATGGCCTTCGGTTTTTCCTGGGCGCGGGCGGCCGAGCAATTGGGCGCATGGATTGATGACTTCATCGAGTCTCGGAAGGAGCGCCGGGAGATCGAGCAAGACCTGGCTGCGGGCCGTGCCGCCGCTCGCGAGCGTGAGGAGGTCTTGTTCGAGGAACGGGTCGAGATCGAGGAACATCACCCGGTGGCGGTGGTTATCGAAGCGCCACCCGTGGAGATTCCTAAGAGCGAGCGGGTGGTCAAGGAGCGGCAAAAGCCGCTGTTTCAGGAACTGCCTGACTCCCACCTGCCGCAGGTCGATCTGCTCGATGGTGCGATCACCCGTCAGGAGGGGGTCTCGGCTGAAACACTTGAGATGACCTCCCGGTTGATCGAGAAAAAGCTCAAGGACTTCGGCGTGGAAGTACGGGTGGTGGCCGCGGCACCGGGACCGGTGATTACCCGCTATGAAATCGAGCCGGCCACTGGGGTCAAGGGCTCGCAGGTGGTGAATCTGGCCAAGGACCTGGCGCGCGCGCTCAGTCTGGTTTCCATTCGCGTCATCGAAACCATTCCCGGTAAGAATTACATGGCTTTGGAATTGCCCAACGCCAAGAGGCAGTCGATCCGACTCAGCGAAATTCTGGGCTCGCAGACCTACAACGAGGCCAAGTCGCTCCTGACCCTGGGGCTGGGCAAGGACATCAGCGGCCAGGCGGTGGTTGCCGATTTGGCCCGCATGCCGCACTGCCTGGTGGCTGGCACCACCGGTTCGGGCAAGTCGGTGGGCATCAATGCCATGATCCTGAGCTTGCTCTACAAGGCCGATGCGCGCGATGTCCGGCTGTTGCTGATCGACCCCAAGATGCTGGAAATGTCGGTCTACGAGGGGATCCCGCATCTGCTCGCTCCGGTTGTCACCGACATGAAGCAGGCGGCTCACGGCCTGAACTGGTGTGTGGCCGAGATGGAGCGTCGCTATAAGCTGATGAGCAAGATGGGCGTGCGCAATTTGGCTGGCTACAACGCAAAGATCGACGAGGCCAAGTCGCGCGGTGAGCAGATCGGCAACCCCTTCAGCTTGACTCCTGAAGAGCCAGAGCCCCTGGAGCGCTTGCCCTTCATCGTGGTGGTGATTGACGAACTTGCCGACCTGATGATGGTGGTGGGCAAAAAGATCGAAGAGCTGATCGCGCGTCTGGCGCAAAAGGCGCGCGCGGCTGGCATCCACCTGATTCTCGCCACGCAGCGGCCCAGCGTCGATGTGATCACCGGCCTGATCAAAGCCAACATTCCTACCCGCCTGTCGTTTCAGGTCTCGAGCAAGATCGACAGTCGAACCATCCTCGACCAGATGGGCGCCGAGACTTTGCTGGGCATGGGCGATATGCTCTACCTGCCCAGTGGCACCGGTTTGCCCATCCGGGTGCATGGGGCCTTTGTCAGTGATGACGAGGTGCACCGCGTGGTGGCTTATCTCAAGAGCCAAGGTGAGCCGCAATATGTGGACGGTGTGCTTGAGGGCGGCACGGTCGATGGCGAGAGCCAGGGCGAGCTGGGTGCTGACGCTGGTGGCGAGAAAGACCCCATGTACGACCAGGCGGTGGAGGTGGTCCTCAAGCACCGCAAAGCCTCGATCTCCTTGGTTCAGCGGCACCTCAAGATCGGTTACAACCGGGCCGCGCGTCTGCTCGAGGACATGGAAAAAGCGGGCCTGGTCAGTGCCATGTCGGGCGCCGGCCAGCGCGAAATTCTGGTGCCCGCCCGCGCCGAGTGAGCTGCTGATGAAAATCTCGGTCAGGTATCGGATCTGCTGCCTGTTTTTGATCATGTGCGCGTTCGTTGCCGCGCAGGCGCAGGCCTCCGATGCTGTGCAGATGCTGGGCCAGTTTGTGCGTACGGTGCAGTCGGGTCGGGCCCAATTTACCCAGAGCGTGACCCCGCCGGCGCGTGAGGGGCAGCAGGCGCGCACCCGCATCTCCAGTGGCAGCTTCGAGTTCGTGCGGCCCAATCGCTTTCGCTTTGACTACACCAGGCCCTTCGTACAGACCTTGGTGGCCGACGGCCAGACCCTGTGGTTCCACGACCCCGAGCTCAATCAGGTGACCGCCCGAAAGCTCGGTGCAGCCCTGCAGGGCACGCCAGTGGCTTTGATTGCATCGGCCAGCGACCTGCGGGCTTTACAGTCCGATTTCGAGTTGATCGCCCAGGCGCAGACAGAGGGCTTGCACTGGGTGCTGGCTACGCCGCGAAGTCGCGAAGGGCAGTTGCAGAGCCTGCGCATCGGCCTTCGAATGGGGCCCGCCGGTGTTGAGCTGGCGGCCCTCGATGTGCTAGATGCGCTGGGCCAGCGGTCGGTGATGCGGTTCAGTCGCTTCGAGACCCAGGGGGCGATTGCTTCACAGCGCTTTGAGTTTGCGGTACCGCCCGGGGCCGACCTGATTCGGCCCTGAACATGAGCGACCTTTTCGAGCGACCGCCTCAGCCTCCCCTGCCCGAGCTGCTGCGGCCCCGCAAACTCGACGAGGTGGTGGGCCAGGCGCATTTGCTGGGCCCGGGACGGCCCCTGCGGCTGGCCTTCGAGACCGGGCAGCCGCATTCGATGATTCTCTGGGGTCCTCCGGGGGTGGGCAAAACCACGCTGGCCCGGCTGATGGCCGATGGGTTGGGTCATGCCTTCATTGCTCTGTCGGCCGTGTTTGCCGGCGTCAAAGAAATTCGTGCTGCCATGGATCAGGCACAACACCATCTCGCGCGCGGTCAGCGCACGGTCTTGTTTGTCGATGAGATCCATCGTTTCAACAAAAGCCAGCAGGATGGACTGCTGCCTTTTGTCGAGTCCGGTCTGATTGTGCTGGTGGGTGCAACGACCGAAAACCCCTCGTTCGAGGTCAATTCCGCCTTGCTCTCGCGCGCGCAGGTCCATGTGCTCAAGCCTCTGGAACACGCCGACCTGCGTCGGCTGCTCGACCGCGCTGTATCCCACCTGGGTGACCTGACCCTTGAGGAGCAGGCCGCGTGCGATCTGGTGGAGCGAGCGGACGGAGATGCCCGTCGTCTGTTGCATCAGCTCGAGCAAGTGGCCGCCGCCGCACGGGCCGCAAGCCGCTCGCAGATCGACCGTGCACTTCTGGCCGACGCTCTGCCTGGCGGCCTGCGTCGCTTTGACAAGAGGGGTGATCAGTTTTATGACCAGATTTCCGCCCTGCACAAATCGGTGCGGGGCTCCCATCCCGATGCGGCCTTGTATTGGTTGTGCCGCATGCTCGAGGGGGGAGCCGATCCGCGCTACCTGATGCGTCGGATGGTGCGCATGGCCTGGGAGGATGTGGGTCTGGCCGATCCGCGTGCCTTGCAGATTGCCAACGATGCGGCCGCCACCTATGAGCGTCTGGGTTCGCCCGAAGGCGATCTGGCACTGGCCGAGGCCATCATCTACCTGTCTTTGGCGCCCAAGAGCAATGCAGCTTACCAAGCCTTTGACGCCGCCCGCGATTTTGTCAAGCAGGACGGCTCGCGTGAGGTGCCAGTGCACTTGCGTAACGCGCCGACGACGCTGATGAAGGATCTGGGGTACGGTCAAGGTTATCGCTACGCGCATGAGGAGCCCCAGGGCTACGCGGCCGGCGAGCGCTACCTGCCCGAAGGCATGTCCGACCCGCATTGGTACCAGCCCACCGATAGGGGGCTGGAAGTGCGCATCGCTGAGCGCATGGCTTTTCTGCGCGGCCTGGACAAAGCCGCGGGTCCGAAAATGTAAGAACTGATTACAAGACCCGCGTTCCTAGGGTAAACCCGCGCAGTTTGTCCTGGCCTCTGCCCATGAGGCCTCACTACAATGCGCGGCTTTCGCTCGCCTGGCTCAGCCGCGCAATCGGCTCGCTGCAGGCGGGCTTTTTGTCGGGTAAATGCGGTGGCCCACAAGGCCCGTGCCAACGCTGACATTCTCAACGTCTATAAGTCGGAGATCCCTCTCATGGAAGTCTTGCTACAGCAGATCATCAACGGTCTGGTGCTCGGCAGCATGTACGCCCTGATCGCTCTGGGCTACACCATGGTCTACGGCATCATCAACCTGATCAATTTTGCCCACGGCGAAGTGCTCATGGTTGGCGCCCTGACCAGCTGGAGCATCATCATGTTGATGCAGGAGTCAATGATCGGCACCCCCGGTTGGTTGATTCTCCTGATCGCCCTTCTGATCGCTTGCGTGGTTTGTGCTGCGCTTAACTTTGCGATCGAAAAAGTTGCTTACCGGCCCTTGCGCAATTCGCCCAAGCTGGCCCCGCTCATCACCGCTATTGGCATGTCTATCTTGCTGCAAACGCTGGCGATGATGATCTGGAAACCCAACTACAAGTCCTACCCCACCTTGCTGCCGAGTACGCCGATTGAATTCGGTGGTGCGGTCATCACGGTCACCCAGGTCTGTATCCTGGCGGTGACGGCCCTGTCGCTGGCTGTGTTGATGTATCTGGTCAATCACACCCGGCTGGGTCGGGCTATGCGGGCCACGGCGGAGAATCCGCGCGTAGCGGCGCTGATGGGTGTCAAGCCCGACACTGTGATTTCGGCCACCTTCATCATTGGCGCGGTGCTGGCCGCCATTGCCGGGGTGATGTACGCCTCAAATTACGGGACCGCGCAACACACCATGGGTTTCCTGCCCGGCCTGAAGGCTTTCACGGCGGCCGTCTTCGGTGGTATCGGCAATCTGCAAGGCGCTGTGGTCGGCGGTGTGTTGCTGGGCCTGATCGAATCGATCGGAGCCGGCTATATTGGCCCGCTAACCGGTGGTTTCCTGGGGAGCCACTACGTCGACATCTTCGCCTTCATGGTGCTGATCCTGGTGCTAACGCTCAGACCGTCGGGCTTGCTCGGCGAACGCGTGGCTGACCGGGCGTGAGGAGGGACAGACCATGATGAAAGAACACCGTCTCGCGACCTTTCTCATCGCTGCGCTGGCCTTGCTGGTGCTGCCCCTGGCGCTCCAGCCGTTTGGCAATGCCTGGGTGCGCATTGTTGACATGGCGCTGCTGTATGTGCTGCTGGCCTTAGGCCTGAACATCGTTGTCGGTTACGCCGGCTTGCTTGATCTGGGCTATGTGGCTTTCTTTGCCGTGGGCGGCTATATGTTTGCGCTGCTGGCATCGCCCCATCTGGCCGATGCTTTTCCAGCGATTGCCGCGGCTTTCCCGAACGGGCTGCATCTTCCGATCTGGGCGGTCATTCCTTTGGCGGCGCTGCTGGCCGCTGTTTTTGGCGTGCTGCTGGGCGCACCGACGCTCAAGCTGCGCGGGGATTACCTGGCCATCGTAACCTTGGGTTTTGGCGAAATCATCCGCGTCTTCCTGAACAACTTGGACCGACCCGTCAACCTGACCAACGGCCCCAAGGGCATCAGCCAGATCGACGGCGTGACTCTCTTTGGCATCAACTTCAATCGAGCGCTCGAAGTTGGGCCCATCACCCTCAACTCAGTCAGCCTCTATTACTACCTGTTTTTGTTTTTGGTGGTGGTTTCGGTCATCATTTGCCACCGCCTTGAGCAATCGCGTATTGGCCGCGCCTGGATGGCCATCCGAGAAGATGAAACTGCTGCGAAGGCCATGGGTATCAATACCCGCAACCTTAAATTGCTGGCCTTTGGCATGGGGGCCACCTTCGGCGGCGTCTCCGGTGCCATGTTCGCCGCTTTCCAAGGCTTTGTCTCGCCCGAGTCTTTCAGCTTGATGGAGTCGGTGATGATCGTAGCCATGGTGGTTCTGGGAGGCTTGGGCTATTTGCCCGGCGTGATCCTCGGTGCGCTGCTGCTGGCCGCGCTGCCCGAAGTGTTGCGCCATGTCGCCGGGCCATTGCAAGCCATGACCGGTGGCCGCCTGGATGCCGCCATCCTCAGGCAGCTGCTGATCGCGCTGGCCATGATCGCCATCATGCTCATGCGACCGCGTGGCCTGTGGCCCGCGCCTGAGCACGGGATGTCGGGGGTCAAGGGCAAAACCGGTGTGGAGGCCTGAGATGAGTCAAGTCATACTCGAAGTCAAAGGCGCTTCCAAACGTTTCGGCGGCTTGCAGGCGCTCTCTGAGGTCGGCATTCGCATCGAGCGTGGACAGGTCTATGGCCTGATCGGCCCTAACGGCGCTGGCAAAACCACTTTCTTCAATGTGCTGACCGGCTTGTACACGCCGGATGCGGGTCATTTCATGCTCGACGGACAGCCCTACTCGCCCACCGCGGTGCACGAGGTGGCCAAGGCAGGTATTGCACGCACGTTCCAGAACATCCGGCTGTTTGCCGATATGACCGCGCTGGAGAATGTGATGGTCGGCCGCCATGTGCGTACCCATTCAGGGCTGCTTGGGGCCATCTTGCGCACACCGTCCTTCAAGGCGGAGGAGTCGGCCATTAGTGAGCGCGCGCGCGAATTGCTCGACTACGTCGGCATTGCCCGCTACGCCGACTTCAAGGCCCGCACCTTGAGCTACGGTGATCAGCGGCGTTTGGAGATCGCCCGGGCTTTGGCCACCGATCCAGCGCTGCTCGCACTCGACGAGCCCGCTGCCGGCATGAATGCCACTGAGAAGGTGCAACTGCGCGAGTTGATCGACCGGATCCGGCGTGATCAGCGTACGGTTCTGCTGATCGAACACGATGTCAAGCTGGTGATGGGGCTGTGTGATCGCGTTACGGTACTTGATTACGGCAAGCGGATCGCAGAAGGTGTGCCAGCCGACGTCCAAAAAGATCCCAAAGTGATTGAAGCCTATCTGGGCACGGGAGGCCACTGAGATGGCGCAGACATTACTGAAAGTTAAAGGCCTCAAGGTGGCCTATGGCGGCATCGAAGCCGTCAAGGGTGTCGACCTGGAGGTGCGCGCGGGCGAACTGGTGACGCTGATTGGATCGAACGGAGCCGGCAAAACCTCCACCATGAAAGCCATCACGGGATCTCTGCCGCTTGTCGATGGCGACATCGAATACCTGGGTCAGAGCATCCGGGGCAAGGGGGCCTGGGATCTGGTCGAGCAGGGCTTGGCCATGGTGCCTGAGGGGCGCGGTGTATTCACCCGCATGACCATCACCGAAAATCTGCTCATGGGCGCCTATGTCCGCAGTGACAAGATCGCCATTGACGACGATCTGGGGAAAGTCTTTGCGCTCTTTCCTCGACTGAAGGAAAGGCGTGATCAGTTGGCAGGCACCATGTCGGGGGGGGAGCAGCAGATGCTGGCCATGGGCCGCGCCCTGATGAGTCGGCCCAAAGTGCTCCTACTCGACGAACCCTCCATGGGCTTATCGCCCATCATGGTTGACAAGATCTTTGAGGTGGTGCGCGATGTCTATGCCCAGGGGGTCACCATCTTGCTGGTTGAACAAAACGCCAGCCGGGCGCTCAAGATTGCCGACCGGGCCTATGTCATGGAATCGGGCGTGCTTAGCATGACGGGGCCGGCCAGCGAGTTGCTGGTCGACCCGCGGGTCAGGGCGGCGTATCTGGGCGAATGAAAAAGAGCGGCCGATAGCCGCTCTTTTGGGGAGCCCGTTTGGGGGCGGTGAAGGGCAATTGTTGCCCCTGCGAGCCGCGTCCTCGCGGCCGTAGGCGGGCTCAGCCGTAACCGCCGCCTCGCCCATTGCTCGACCGGCCGCCGCGGCCGCCGCCATATCCGCCACCTCCGCTACGACCGCCCGCCCCTCGGCCACTGGCGCCGCCACCGCGGTAGCCGCCGCGGTTGCTTGTCGGTAGCCCCGACGACGGGAAGCCGGACGACAGGTGCGAGCGCGGCTGGGCCTCATCGTCATCGCGTCGATGCGGCTGCCGCGGCGCAGTATGCGCGTTGCGCGATATCTCCGTGCGTTGCCCCGGAGCCTGTGGGGGGCGCTGGCCCTGGGGCGCGCCGCCGCCTTGACCTCTGCCGCCCGTACGACCCTGGCCTTGCGCTGCTTTGCCCGCACCTCGGCCCGCCCCTGCCGGGTGACCGGCCCCGGACTTGTTGGCGCGGATGCGCTCCATCATGTCCTGTCGTGCTGCGCGCGCTGCTGCTGCCATCACCTCGCGGCTGGGCGGCTTGCCCAGGCCACCCCACAGGGTTTGCCGGCCCATCGCAATCGGCTCGGCCTTCTCACCGGGCTCGGCCTCAAAGCCTGGCACGATGACCTTCTCGATGTTCTGCTTGGTAAAGCGCTCGATGTCGGCCATGAAGCCTTCTTCGTCCAGGCACACGAGGCTGAGGGCCTGCCCGCTTTTGCCCGCCCGTCCCGTGCGACCGATACGGTGCACATAGTCTTCGCTGATGTTCGGGATCTCGTAATTGACCACGTGCGGTAAATCGTCAATGTCCAGACCCCGCGCTGCGATATCGGTAGCCACCAGAGCGCGGATTTCGCCGCTCTTGAATCCGCCCAAGGCCTGGGTTCGGGCGCTCTGACTCTTGTTGCCATGCAAGGCCATGGCGGTGATGCCGTTTTTTTCCAGGTACTCGGCCACGTTGTTGGCGCCGAACTTGGTTCGCGTGAATACAAGCACCTGACTCCAGTTGCGCTCATTGATGATGTGTGCCAGCAAAGCCTTTTTCTTGCTGCGGCCGACCGGATGCACCGTCTGGTCGATTCGCTGCACCGTGGTGTTGCGCGGCGTGACCTGTATGTGCGTGGGCGATTGCAGCAGGCCGTTGGCCAATTCGCGAATCTCGTCGCTGAAGGTGGCCGAAAACAGCAGCGATTGCTTCTGCTTGGGCACCAGGGCCAGCACTTTTTTGATGTCGTGGATGAAACCCATGTCGAGCATGCGGTCGGCCTCATCTAGAACCAGGATTTGTACTTGGCTCAGGTCCAGCGTGCCTTGTCCTGCGTGGTCCAGCAGCCGCCCGGGCGTGGCCACCAAAATATCCACGCCGCGCCGCAGTTGTTCAATTTGCGGATTCATACCGACGCCGCCAAACATCACCATGGACTTGAGGTCCAGGTATTTGCCGTAGGTGCGAACGCTCTCTTCCACCTGCGCTGCCAGCTCGCGGGTGGGGGTGAGGATCAAGGCTCGCACAGCGTTGATGCCGCGGCGGTCCTTGATCCGCTCGCGGCCCGAGAGCAACTGCAGCAAGGGAAGGGTGAAGGCCGCCGTCTTGCCGGTGCCGGTTTGGGCCCCACCGAGCAGATCGCCGCCCGTCAGTACGGCCGGGATGGCCTGGCTTTGGATAGGCGTAGGGTTGTCGTAGCCCTGCTCGCGCACGGCCTTAATGATGGCCGGAGCCAAATTCAAGTCTTCAAAAGTCATTCGGAAAAGCGCCCACCGGGCGCAAGGTTCGGCTCATCCGACTGCAGGGCAGTCGCCAGTCTTGGCCGAAGGGGTCAAGGGAGGGAGGCTTTCGCGGGCGTGGCCCGCATCTCCCAGCAAGTTTGCTGATACCGCGGCAACTGGAGGCCGTCAGTAGCCCTGATTGTCGCACGGATCATGAACCTGCTTTTGGGCCCTGCCGCCAGAGGCCGGGATCTCACCCTTGATTCCCGGTCTTTCCACCGGGAGCAGTTGGGATGGCAGGGCCTTCTGATCGAGCCTCTGCCCTCGTGTTGTGAAGAGTTGAGAGCGCGCCGAGCCTTCCAGGTGGCCGGCGTTCACTCGTCCCTGGAGCCCGATCTCATCGCGGTGGGAGCCCGTTCTCGGTCGATTAGCTGCTGCTGCGCACTGGGCTCGATAGCGGGTATGTTCCACGGGATCTGAGCTACCCCTTTTCCTCGCATGCCCGGTTCGAATTTTCTCGTAAATAGGGGCTGGGCCCTGCGAAGCAGACCTGGGGTGGGGCCAGCGGAGTTTGCCGACCAAGCTGCGGCCTGCGAGCGCATACGAGGATAATGCAGCCTAGCCGGGGCGGACTCTCAAACTTGCGCTCCGTTTCCCACATTGAGGGTGATCCGGTCCGGTCCCTCGCCTCAAACGCCTCATTCCATGTCCCAATACGTCTTCACCATGAATCGGGTCGGCAAGATCGTGCCGCCCAAGCGTCAGATCCTCAAGGATATTTCGCTGTCCTTTTTCCCCGGGGCCAAGATCGGTGTGCTCGGTCTCAATGGTTCGGGCAAGTCGACCCTGCTCAAGATCATGGCTGGTATCGACCGGGAGATTGAGGGCGAGGCCATGCCTATGCCCAACCTGAAGATCGGTTACCTGCCGCAGGAGCCCAAGCTCGACCCGGAGGCGACGGTGCGCGATGCGGTTGAAAGCGGTATGGGCCAGGTCAAGGCGGCGCAGCAGCGACTCGATGAGGTGTACGCGGCCTATGCCGAGCCCGACGCCGACTTTGACAAGCTCGCGGCCGAGCAGGCAGAGCTCGAGGCCATCATTGCGGCTGCCGGTGACGGCGGCGACCACCAACTGGAGATTGCGGCCGACGCCCTGCGGCTGCCGCCCTGGGAAGCGGTGGTCAAGAACCTCTCCGGCGGCGAAAAGCGCCGCGTAGCTTTGTGTCAGCTGCTGCTGTCCAAGCCCGACATGCTCTTGCTCGACGAGCCCACCAATCACCTCGATGCTGAAAGCGTGGACTGGCTCGAGCAATTTCTGCAGCGCTTTGCGGGCACGGTGGTGGCCATCACCCACGATCGCTACTTCCTGGACAACGCGGCCGAGTGGATTTTGGAGCTCGACCGCGGCCACGGCATTCCCTGGAAGGGCAATTACTCGACGTGGCTGGAGCAAAAGGAGGCCCGTCTGGCGCAAGAGCAAAAGAGCGAGGACGCCCGGGCCAAGGCGATGAAGAAAGAGCTGGAGTGGGCGCGGCAGAACCCCAAGGGCCGCCAGGCCAAGAGCAAGGCGCGTCTGGCGCGCTTTGAGGAACTGTCCGACTACGAATACCAAAAGCGCAACGAGACGCAGGAAATCTTCATCCCGGTGGCCGAGCGTCTGGGCACGGAGGTCATCGAATTTGAAGGCGTGTCCAAATCTTTTGGCGACCGGCTGCTGATCGACAACCTGTCCTTTAAGGTGCCCGCTGGGGCCATCGTGGGCATCATCGGTCCCAACGGGGCGGGGAAGTCGACCTTGTTCAAGCTTATCGCCGGGCGCGAGCAGCCGGACTCAGGGGCAGTGCGCATCGGCAAAACGGTGCAACTGGCTTTCGTGGATCAAAGCCGCGATGATCTGGCCAACGAGAAGACCGTCTGGGAAGATGTCTCTGGCGGTCTGGACATGATCAATGTCGGTAAGTTCCAGATGCCCAGCCGGGCTTATTGCGGGCGCTTTAACTTCAATGGCGCTGACCAACAAAAAAAGGTGGGCATGCTCTCCGGTGGTGAGCGTGGTCGCTTGCACTTGGCCAAGACCCTGATGCAAGGGGCCAATGTGCTGATGCTCGACGAGCCCTCCAACGACCTCGACGTGGAGACGCTGCGCGCGCTGGAAGAGGCTTTGCTGGAGTTCGCCGGCTCGGTGATGGTGATCAGCCATGATCGCTGGTTCCTCGACCGTATTGCCACCCACATCCTGGCTGCCGAGGGCGAGAGCCAGTGGGTCTTCTTTGACGGCAACTACCAGGAGTACGAGGCCGACAAGAAAAAGCGTCTGGGGGAGGAGGCTGCTAAGCCTAAGCGGGTGCGGTTCAAGGCGCTCAAGTAAGTTGGCAAGTCGTCTGAAGCATGGCCACAAGACCGGATGACGAAGAGGTCATCGCCCGCACCCGGCGATGGCTGGAAAAAGCGGTGATTGGCCTCAATCTCTGCCCCTTCGCGCGGGCAGTTTATTTGCGTGATCGTGTGCGTTTGGTCGTTAGTCATGCGCGTCACATAGACGATCTGCTTGATCAATTGGATCGCGAACTCCGACTTCTTGTCGACACGCCAGCCGATCAGATAGAGACCACCCTGATCGTTCATCCAACGCTCTTTCCTGACTTTCTTGACTTCAACGATTTCACGGCCCTGGCTGAGGCCGCGCCGGCCGAGCAAGGACTTGAAGGGGTGATACAGCTGGCCAGCTTTCATCCGCAGTATCAGTTTGAAGGTACCGCGCCCGACGATGTGAGCAACTGCACCAACCGATCGCCTTATGCCACTTTGCATCTCTTGCGCGAAGACAGCGTCGAGAAAGCGGTATCCACGCTGGAAGACCCGGATCTGATCTTTGAGGAAAACATCCGCACCTTGCAGCGGTTGGGCCACGAGGGCTGGCGCGATCTCGGACTGTAAGAGCCGCAGCCCGTGCCGGTTCTTTAGAGGCCCGATGCAGTCAGCCGTTTTTCGGCCTTCTCCAGCCACAACTGCAGGCTGTCGATCAGATCGGTGCGGCTGAAGGAGCAACTCTCCTCGGTAAACAGGGCCGAGGCTTGTAGACGGTCTGTCAGGTTGTCGAGCACGGTAGCAAAAGCGGTCGGCAGCTCGGCGCGCAATTGGGCGGCGTTCTGGGTGCTTTCTACGAATGCATCGGTGGCCGCGTGGCCGTCGCGCAAGGCTTGGACTTGCAGTGCGATGGCTTGGAGCTGATTGCGGGCCGAGTTCATGGCTGCCGATAGCCCTTGTCTTCCATGGCCCAGTCGGGCACCAGGGTCAGCAAAGATAGGAGGACAAAGGGTGCACCCACCCACGATAGCCGTCCAACCCCGATCGTGCTCATGGCCAGCCCTCCCACCACGGCCCCGAGTGCCGACCCTATGTACAGCATAGAACTGTTGAGGCTCATGAGCATCGGCGCTTGCGAGGAGGCCAGCGCGACCAGTCTGCTTTGCTGCGGCACCATCGTTCCAAAGCTGTGCAGGCCCCAGATCACCAGAGTCAGCACGGTCAACACCACCTTGCCTTGGGTGAAGGGCAGCAGCACCATCATCAGGCCGACCACTGTCAGCTGATAGGTGATGACTCGGATGGAGCCGAAGCGGTCGTTGGCCCAGCCCCCCACCAGCGTGCCGACCACGCCGGCCAGACCAAAGATGGCCAGCACCGCCGCCAGGCCCACCGGGCTGAGGTCGTCGAGCGCCACCAAAACTGGACCAATGTAGGTGAAGACCGCGAAGATGGCCAGAAACAGAAGCAGGGTGCGCGCCCACACCCGAAGCACCGCCCATTGCCCGATGGCCGCCCTCAAGCTGCCGGTGGGGGGGCTGTCGCGCAGTTGGCGCGGAACCCAAGACCATGCCAGCAGCAAAATAGCCAGGCTAGCGCCGGTGGCCAGCCACAGGGGCAGTCGCCATCCAAATTCCAGGCCCAGCCAGGTGCCCATCGGTACGCCAATGGCGTAGCTGATGCCCTGACCGACATTGGTCAGCGACAAGGCCCTGCCGCGCAGGGCGGGGACCACCAGACCGACGGCGGTTGCCGAAGCCACCGCGCTGAACATGGCCCCGGCGCCCATCACGATGCGCCCGGCGATCAGCCAGACAAGCGATTGGGCCAGCGCAGAAATCAGACAACCCAGGCTGAACAAAGTCAGGGCCAGGGCGATGCCCGCATGTCGCGACCACCTGATAGTGGCCATGATGATCAGCGGCGCCAGAATGGCGGTAGACAGCGCGTAGGCGGTCATGGCCTGCCCGGTTGCGGCCAGGCTCACGTCCAGGGCCTGGCTGACCGGCTCGAGGATGCCGCCCAGCACAAAAGCGCTGCTGCCAATAACGAGGTTGCAGAAGGCGAAGAAATACAAAAGCGCGGGCATCGCCTGCGTGTTCTGATGGGGACTCGTCACAGTTGCAGACCCACCGAGGCGTAGATCCGCGGGGCGTAGTAGGTGCGGTTGAGCTCGGTGATGTTGGCGCCGCCGCTGACATAGGAGCGGCTGCGCTGCAGGGGGGCATCGCCGATGTTGTAGAGGCCGACGCGCCAGAAACCCACGCGGGGCACCGAGTGGCCGATATGCGCATCGAAGGTGATGCGCGAGGACTCCCGGCCGCTTACCCCGGGCGTGGTGAGCGAGGCCGGCCCGGTGAAGTTGGCGGCCAGTCCGCCGAAGGTTCCGCCGCTGCGTCGCATCGGTCGCGCGGCGCTGATGTTGGCGGTGTAGCTGGCCTGTCCGGGAATCGCCATGCCTTCTCGCGCGCCGCTGGTCATGCGCGACTGCAACACGGTTGCAGTGGCGGTGAGCATCCATTCACGGGCCCAACCACTGTCGGCCAGGGGGCGCTTGAGATCGGCCTCCAGGCCAACGGTGCGCGCCGTGCCTATGTTCTGTCGCTGGTCTACCCAGCGGCCCGCTTGCTCGAAGGTCTGCGTTGCAATCACATCGGCGACCTGGCGGACAAAGAGAGTCAGCCCTCTTTGACCTTGCCCGGGCAGGCGTTGCTCCAGCCCGAGATCGAAGGTCTGCGTCACTTCGGGTCGCAGTTGCGCGTTACCGATCTGGTCGGCGTTGATCGCGCTGTTGTCGCCCTGGCTGGGCACAGTGCGGTCGAGCAGGTCCCAGACGCTCGGTTGTCGTGTGGTGCGAGCGATGTTGACCCGCCACTGCGCCGTCTCGCTCAGCGGTGTGCGGGTGTGCAAGGAAGGCTGCCAGAAATCGAGGCTCTGGCGTGCTGCGTTGTCGTTGACTTGCGAACGCAATTGCACCGATTCTCTGCGCAGACCCAGGGTCAGTGTCGTTTTGCGGGGCAGTTCCCATTCGTTCTGTCCCCAGACAGCGCTGCGCTCGATTCGCGAGTCCAGCCTCTCCAGGCCGGCTGTCGATGCAGTGTCCAGACTGCTGCCCGAGGCCTGTCGCACTTCGTGCTCAAGGCCGGTCATCCACAGCAGCGATTCGCGCGATCCAGTGAGTTTGGACCGCAGTTGCCAGGTCGACTCGCTGCGGTCCTCGCGGAAAGTACTGCCGGCGCTACGCTGCCGGTCGGCCTCATCACTTTGCCGGTTACCCGACAGACTGGTCTCGAGTTTGCCGATGGGCAGCCTGCGCGTCCAGTCACCGCCGAGCTGCCAGGCGCTGCGTTGGCTGCTTGAGGTTTCTGTATTCATCAGGCTCCCGCTGGCGTTGCGCTGTCGGTAATCGCCGCTGCTGCTTGATCCGCTAAGGTTGCCGCGCAGCGCGACCTGGTCGCGGCCAATCCGGCCGCTCAGGCGCGGGATCAGCATCCAGTCCTCTCGGTTCGTCCGGCTGCGCACATTGCTTTCGGTGGTCAAACCGCCGCTGGTCGACTCGCGCTCCCGGTCCAAGCCATTGATGCTTTGGGCCAGCCAGACGCCCATAAAGAAAGACCAGGGCGGTTGGGCTGGGTCTTTCTCGCTGCCCAAGGGACCGGTCCGCATGGCCCATAGGCGCGGTCGATGTTCTCCCCAGGTGATGGTGTCGGTCAGTCTGGCCATGGCAGTGCGTTGCGCAAAGGCTTGCCGCAGGACGATATTGACCGTGCCGCCGCTGGAGCCGGAGAACTCGGCCGAGGGTGACCGGATGATCTCGATGCGCTCGATCAGGTCGGCGGGCAGTTGGTCAATGGGCAGCTGCGCCCGACCGGCCGATCGCTGGCCATCAATCAGCACCCGGGTGGCGCTGCCGTCGAGGCCTCGCATACGGATCTCAACATTGCCGCTGGCTCCCGTGGTCACCTGAAGCCCCGGAAGTTGTTTGAGGACATCGACCGTGGAGTCGACACCCATCTGTTCGATGTCCTGGCGGTCGATCACCACCAAAGAGCCGGTGGCTTGAAATCGCTCCTCGATCGACCGCCGGGCGGTGATGACCACTTCGCGCAAGGTTTGCCGACCCGCCGAAGGTTCGCCGGGCCCGTCATCGGGGCCCATCTGGGCGTGTGCAGGCCCCAAACCGGCGCCAAGGCAGGCCAGTGACCACAGCAGTCGCCGTAAACGTCGGGTGGTTGGGACAACGATCATGGTTGCGGCGTGGGGGCCATTCATCGGTCGACGGCCCGGGCCATGAGCACCGGACTTTCTCTACAGGATGGTTTGAGCACACATTATCTCGAAGAGCTGCCCGGAAGGCTGGAGCCTGGCTTTAGCGCAATTTTTGCGGCGAGAGTTCGACGGTGGCGTTGCCATCGCCGAGCCAGACGGTGCCTTCCTGAACCGTCACCTGTAGTTGCATGGTGCGCGCCGCCAAGTGGGCCAGCGACTGGCTGTGCTGCGGATCAATCTGCCAAACCGTCAGGTTGTCCATGCGGCTGACCTTGCCCTGCAGATCGCGCCACCACAGCGCGGTGCTGCCGGTGTAGCTGTAAACACTGACTCGGCTGGATCGCCCACCGGCCTTGAGCAGTCGCTTGTCGTCGGGCTGCCCGACATCGATCCAGTGCTGCAGCACGCCGGTCTCGTCGTGCTGCCATAGCGCGGCTTCCTTGACATCCCACAGGTCCTTGGCAAATTCAAGCGTGCCGCCACGATCGCCAGTGGGCACTTGCAGGGCGAAGGCGAGCAGTCGGACCATCATGCGTTCATCGGTTTCGGACGGGTGACGGGCCAGCGTGACCGCGTGGTCCGCGTAGAGCGATCGGTCCATATCGGCAATTTGCAAGTGCGCCTTGTAGATGGTGGCTTTGAGCGCCATAGGAGCTTTCTGTGGGTGTGTGGGCCGCTATTTGACCAGCATGGCCGCAAGGCCTGGACGATCAGGCTCAGAAGGGTGGCTGACTTTCAATAACCAGCCTGTGGCCGGTTGTTGGGTGGTCGAGTTCAAGGCGACAGGCATGCAGCATCAGGCGGGGGGCGGGGCCTTGAGGAGCGTAGAGCGTATCGCCTACGATGGGATGTCCCAAGGCTTGCAGGTGCACCCGCAACTGATGCGACCGACCGGTGATGGGCTCCAGAAGCACTCGGCTGCAGGTCTGGCCGCGCTGCAAGACCCGCCAGCGTGTCTGGCTCGGACGCCCTCTTTGCCAGTCGATCATTTGCCGCGGCCGATTCGGCCAATCGGCCGCCAGAGGTTGATCGATGCAGTGCCAGGCTTGTTCGTAGGTCTCGCTGATCCGGCCCAGAACTTGCGCCACATATTGCTTGCGAATCTGGCGAGCCTCAAAAGCTCGGCTGAGCACTTGCTGGCTGCGGGCATGGGCGGCCATGAGCATCAGACCCGAGGTGGCCATGTCGAGCCGGTGCACAACCAGGGCCTCGGGCCGCTGAGCTTGCACCCGTGCGCTCAGGCAGTCCTGTTTGTCGGGTCCACGTCCCGGCACGGAGAGCAGACCGGCTGGCTTGTCGACCACCAGCAGATCAGCGTCTTCATGGACCCATTGCACAGGTACTCGGATTTTTGTCATGGACGACGATTATCTGCAGCGGCCGCCGGGTCGGACCGTGCCACCCGGTTCTAGGTTTCTGCCTCGAGCACCACATCGGACTGCGGGTAGGCGATGCAGGGCAGTAGAAAGCCCTCGTCTTTTTCCTCGCGGCTCAGACCGGGCCAGGCGATACGGTAGCTCACGCGACCGCTGACGATCCTTCGCAGGCAGGCGCGACAGTGGCCATTGCGGCAGGAGGTGTGCAATTCGAACCCGGCCTGTTGGGCCGACAGCATCAGCGTTTGATCTTGCGGCGCCGCAACCGGCTGGGCCTCGGGCCCGATCCACAGGCGGTGGACCGGCATGGCTGGGCTGCTGGAGGGCTCGGTCTTGCGTGACATGGAGGCGGGAATTTAGCCGATGCGCCGACGTCCTGTCGAGGTCGCAAACTCAAAGCCTCTGGCCCTAGGGCTGCGCCTGAACTGATCTGCGACGACAATAGACTTGGAAAGACCATGCAAAACTCAATGCCCATTACCCATACGGTTCGTTCAGCCACGGTGCGCGATGCCAAGGCAATTGCGCGCGTCCACGCAGCGGTCATCCAGGCCCTCCGCCGGGAACGCCAGTCCCCTGACAGACACGGCGGGCCTTCGCTTGAAGAGCATCAGGCCTACTGGCGCGAGGCCATCGAATACAGCGAGCCTCAGGTCAAGGTGGTCATCGAGGGCGATGCGATGGTTGGTTTTGTTGGCTTTGATCGATCGCGTGACAAGGGCACGCCCTCGACGACCGGTGAGATCTGGGCCTTGTGCGTTCTGCCGGCCCATTGGCGGCAAGGGGTAGGTTCTGCGCTGTGGGAAGCGGCCCAGGAAGGCCTGAAGGAAGAAGGATGCACCCGCGTGACCGTGTGGGTATCTCAGCGGGATCTGCGGGCCTTGATGTTCTTCGAGCATGCGGGGTTTAAGCGCGAGGGGGCTGCCCCGCCGTCCCTGGCGGCCGCGGCCTTGCATGCCGACGAAATTCGCTTGTGGCGGGAACTGGTCTGAATGCGGCGAGCCTGAGCTTGTCCGTGGGAGGCCCTGCCGCCCATGTGACGCCGGGCCTCAGCTTGGTACTCGCCCCGATGGAGGGCTTGCTCGACTTCGTGCTGCGTGATGTGCTCACCCGCGTGGGAGGCTATGACCGCTGCGTGTCCGAATTCATCCGTGTGACCGATCGGTTGTTGCCGCCCCGCGTGTTTCTTCGCATCATGCCGGAGCTCGCGCAGGGCAGCCGCACCGCAGCCGGTGTCCCGGTGCGCGGTCAGTTACTTGGGTCCGACCCGGCTTGTATGGCTGACAACGCGGCGCGTTTGGCCGAAATGGGCTCGGACGGCGTGGACTTGAATTTCGGCTGTCCTGCCAAGGTGGTCAATCGCCATGGAGGTGGCGCGGTTTTGCTCAAGGAGCCCGACCAGTTGCAGCGCATCGTGGAAGCGGTGCGCCGTGCAGTGCCCCCGGCGGTGGTTGTCTCGGCCAAGATGCGGCTGGGCTTTGAGGACGACCGCGATGCCCAGCGCTGCGCCCTGGCCATCGAGGCTGGCGGGGCCTCGGAGCTGGTGGTGCATGCGCGCACCAAGGCTGACGGCTACCGTCCCCCGGCGTACTGGCACCGGGTGGCCGATGTGCGCTCGGTGCTCAAGATTCCGGTGGTGGCCAACGGCGAAATCTGGACGGTGGACGATGCCCGGCGATGTTTGCATGAAAGCGGGGCCGGCGCGCTCATGCTTGGCCGCGGTGCGGTGGCCGATCCGGCGCTGGCCTGGCGGGTCAGGCACGCCCTGGCCTGGCCTCGGTCCCAAGGCGTGCCGGCAGTCCGCCCGCCCATCGAGGACGGGGACTGCCTGTTGCCCCTCTTGTCTCATTTTTGGCTGCGCGTGTCCGAGCGTGTGGAAGCGCGAGCCCGGGCCGGGCGACTCAAGCAGTGGCTCTACTACCTGCGCCGATCCAGTCCGCAGGCGCGGGTTGCCTATGAGGAGTTGCGCACCGTGGTCCATCCGGGGGACGTGACGGGCTGGCTGGCGCAGCAGCAGGGCAGGGCCTTGCCGCCGGCAGCCCTTGAGCCGATGATGCCGGCCTGAGCAATAGCGTCGGGCTTGGCCAGGCGGGCGGGCATCCTCGGCGTTGGGCCGTTAAGATCGCTGCCGATGAATGCGGTGGTTTTCGATTCACTGGCCCCGGTGGTCTTGCTCATTGCGTCTGGGGTGTTGGCCGGGCGCTGCGGCTGGCTCGGCGAGACGGCGATCAAGGACCTGACCCAGCTTATCTTCTACCTGCTCTGCCCGGCCCTGCTGTTTCGTACCATGAGCCAGGTACGCATCGAGCAACTTGATTTCATGCCGGTGACGGCCTATTTCTTGGCGGCCGCGCTTTTGTTTACAGCCATCTTGTGCCTCAAGGGCTTTAGCCGCCGTTCAGCCGTTCTGGCGCTGGCCGGCACCTTTTCGAACACAGTCATGATCGGGATTGCCCTGATCAACCTTCTCTTTGGCCCCGAAGGTCTGGTGACCTTGCTCACCCTGGTTTCCATTCACGCTCTGGTGTTGTTAACGCTGGCCACGCTGATTCTGGAGTTGGCGGTACGGCGCGATGCGATAGCCGATCAGGAGGTGGGCACTGCAGCCGCACCTATGTCGAGCTTGCTGTTGCAGTCGCTCAAGGCTACTGTCTTGCACCCGGTTCCTCTGCCTATTTTGTTGGGTCTGATCTACGCGCAGACCGGTTGGCCTATCCCGGCTGTGATCGATCAACCCATGGCCCTGCTGGGCTCGGCGCTCTCTCCCTTGGCTCTGGTGCTGGTGGGCGTATCCCTGGCTCACGCCCGGGTGGGCAGTCACTGGCGCGGGGCGCTGGCCTTGTCGACCGTGAAGAATCTGTTGCACCCGGCCATGGTGTGGGGCCTGTGCTGGCTCATGGGTGTAGATGGCCTGGCGATGACCGTCATGGTGGTCTCTGCGGCGCTGCCCATTGGGGCCAATGTTTTTCTGTTTTCCCAGCGCTATCGTGTGGCCCAGGAGTTGATCACGGCCAGCGTGGCCATGTCCTCCTTGCTGGCCTTGGGCACCTTGACGGTCACGCTGGCGCTCTTGCTGTGAGCGCGCCGATAAAACCCAGGCGCACGCTTATTGCGAGATCTGCCGCGCCAGTTCGATCTGCCACTCAAAGTAGCGCTGAAAGCTGTAAGCCAGCGCTGCCATGAGTGCGGTGGCCCCCACCATCAGAGAAGCGATCACAGCGACGATCGTCAGCCAGTTGCTGGCCCCGGCACTTTCATCGGTTTGGCCCGTCTCGGCCGAGCGCTGGCCAAAGCGCCCGTTCCACTTGTCTTGCGCCATCAGGCCGTAGCAGATCGCATTGAAGCAGCAGCCGGCGACCACGAAGCCGAGCAAGGGCACCAGCATCCAACTGAGCTTGTCGTCCACCCCCAGTCCCCAGGCCCGCATGAAACCATACAGTCCCAGCGCAGTGGGAATAGGCAGGGCCCAGCCTAGGACATCGAAGGGCCCGAATAGGTAGAAACGGTGCAAGCCCAGGGGGCCGCCCACCAAAGCGAGCCAAGTGCTCAAGGTCTTGTTTTTCATGATCGGTTCGAACGGGGCCTCGGGGCAAGTCTTCCCCATCGTATCCGTCTGTTCATCCCTTGTCTCCGGGCGGGCATTTGTCACCCATTCCCAAGGCTCTCTCCATCAGGACAACATCGAGCCAGCGCTCGAACTTCCAACCACAGGAGCGCAGCACGCCCACCTCTGTAAAGCCGGCGGCTCGATGCACGCCCACCGAACCAGTGTTAGACGAGTCGCCGATCACGGCAATGAGTTTGCGCACGCCGACGGCCTGTGCCTGCTTGACCAGTTCGTCCAGCAGCGCGCGGCCCACGCCCTGGCGTTGGGCGTTGGGTGCGACGTAAATGGAATCCTCGGCCGAATACCGGTAGGCCGGCCGCGGCTTGAACCAATTGCAGTAGGCAAAGCCCAGAATCTGGCCGGGTCCCTGGGCCACCCAATAAGGCAGTCCTTTGGCCAGCACATCGGCGCGTCGCTGGCGCATTTCTTCCAGGCTGGGGGGGTCGATTTCGAAGGTGCCCGTGCCATGCAGCACATGGTGGGCGTAGATTTCGGTGATGGCGGGCAGGTCGTTTTCGTGGCTGGGTCGCAGGATCAGACTCATGGCGGGCGGGCGTCCGGGGTGATGGGTGGCTGGTTTGGACTACAATGGAAGGCTTTGCAGCGTTTGGCTGGCCGGGTGGCCATGCCTCGTGTCTCATGCGCTGCCGATCAGCGGGCCCTTTCCAAAGCCCGTCCACCCGAAGGATAAATTATGGTCGTGATTCGACTCGCACGCGGCGGTTCCAAGCACCGCCCGTTTTTCAATATCGTCGTTGCCGACAAGCGCAATCGGCGCGACGGCCGTTTCATTGAGCGCATCGGTTTTTACAATCCCCTGGCGACGGCCAGCGAGGAGGGCCTGCGTGTGGCCATGGACCGCCTGACTTACTGGCAAGGCGTGGGCGCCCAGGCCTCGCCGACAGTGGTCCGTCTGGTCAAACAGGCGGCACCGGCCGCCGCCTGAGCGCGGCCATGTCCGCCCTCCAGCCATCGTCCCTGCCGGACGATGCCGTGGAAGTCGGGCGCATCGTCGATGCCTGGGGGGTCAAGGGCTGGGTCAAGGTGCTGCCTCACAGCACAGACCCCCTGGCCCTGCTGCAGGCCCGCACCTGGTGGCTCCAGGCCCCGCAAGCCCGGCTCAGCCCGGGCTTTTGTGCGTTCAAAGGCACGGTCAGCCTGTCAGTGCTTGAGTGCCGGATCCACTCCGATGTGTTGGTGGGTCAAATTCTGGGGTTGCAAGATCGCAGCGGTGCCGAGGCGCTCAAGGGCGCACGCATTTTTCTGCCGCGCGCTGGGTTTCCTGCCACGGCCACCGATGAGTACTACTGGGTGGATCTGATCGGCCTGGAGGTGGTCAACCGCCAGGGTCGGCTGCTCGGAAAGGTGCGCGACTTGATGCCTACCGGGCCCACTTCAGTGTTGGTGATCGCGCCGCCACAGGCGGGTCTCGAATCGCCCGAACCGCCCGACTGCCTGATTCCCTTTGTGTCAGTCTATGTCGATGCGGTTGATCTAGCGGGTCGGCGCATCACCGTCGACTGGCAGCCCGATGAGTGAGCGATGCATGCGTTTTGATGTCATCACCCTCTTCCCCGAGATGTTTGCGCCCTTCCTCACGCAAGGGGTGACACGGCGCGCCTTCGAGTCGGCTCAGGTGGCCCTGCACCTGTGGCAACTGCGCGATTTCGGTGAAGGGCCTTACAGACGGGTGGATGACAGGCCCTATGGCGGTGGGCCGGGTATGGTGATGCTGGCCGAACCCCTTTGGCAGTGCCTCCAGCAGGTCAGAGCTGCGCGGGGTCAGGCGGCGCCGGTGCTGCTGTTCTCTCCTGCTGGCCGTACGCTTGATCAGGCCGCGGTCGGCCGATGGGCCAGTAGCCAGGGTGCCATTTTGATCTGCGGGCGCTACGAGGGCGTCGATCAGCGTTTCATCCAGGCCTGCGTCGATGAGGAAATCAGTCTCGGTGATTTCGTTCTCTCGGGCGGCGAAATCGCCGCTTTGGCTCTGCTCGATGCGGTGGCCCGCTTGCAGCCGGGGGTGTTAAACGATGAAGGCAGTCACCAGCAGGACAGCTTTGGGTCGCACTTGAACGGTCTGCTCGACTGCCCCCACTACAGCCGGCCCGAGGTGTGGCAGGGCCGACCGGTGCCGGCGGTGCTACTGTCTGGGCACCACGGCCAGATTGAGCATTGGCGCCGCGAGCAAAGCCGGGAACTGACCGCAGCGCGCCGCCCCGACTTGTTGCGGATTGCCAACGATGCCGGGCCAGAACCGGTCCGCAAGCCGCCCGTTCAGGGGACCGGAGAGGTCCTCTAGCTGCCCGGCAAAACCACTCGGCTATACTAGAGAGCTTTTCGGTCCTCTGGCGGCCACTGCAACCGGCGCAAATTTATGTTTGCGTTCATCCTTGGCGGATTGTGGATTTGCGGTCTTTAGCGCAGCGCGTGCATGAACGAAAAAGACAGACGAGGAATCCTCTCATGAATCTCATTCAAACCCTCGAGCACGAGGAAATTGCCCGCCTTAACAAGGCCATCCCCGACTACGCCCCGGGTGATACGGTGATCGTCAGCGTCAACGTTGTGGAAGGCAACCGCAAGCGCGTGCAGGCTTTCGAAGGCGTTGTCATTGCCAAGCGTAACCGCGGCCTCAATTCGAGTTTTACCGTGCGTAAGATTTCCAACGGCGAAGGTGTGGAGCGTACGTTTCAGGTCTACAGCCCGCTGATCGCCAAAATCGAAGTCAAGCGTCGCGGTGATGTGCGCCGCGCCAAGCTGTACTACCTGCGTGACCGCAGCGGCAAGTCGGCGCGTATCCGCGAAAAGCTCGGTGCCAAGGCGGCTGCCTGAGCCCAGTGCTTGTATTCCCCAATAAAAAGCCGCTACTCATAGCGGCTTTTTTCATAACGACGTTGGTCCTGCCATGACCGCCATCGAGCCTTTCGACCCGCAGCGGGTGCCTGCGCTTCGCGTCGACCATCATTTGCCGCCGGTTCCGGGGGAGCGCCTGACAGCGCAAGGGTTGCGAGACCACTTTGCGCGACCACCGGTGTGGAAGCCGGAGATTGTGCGTGAGTTGCCTCTGCCTGGCCGGCAGCCGGCCGAGGCTGCGGTACTGGTGCCCCTGGTCATGCACGAGTCGCGCTTGACCCTGCTACTGACAGAGCGAGGGCGTCACTTGTCTTCTCATTCCGGACAGATTGCGTTTCCCGGTGGCCGCAAGGATGCCTCTGATACCGATTTGGTGCATACCGCCTTGCGCGAGGCGCACGAGGAGATCGGCTTGCGCGATTCTTTCGTCGAGGTACTCGGTACGTTGCCGACCTACGTGACCGGAACGGCCTTTGTCATCACGCCGGTCGTGGCGCTGGTGCGGCCTGGTTTTTCGCTTGTGCCCAATCCGGCGGAGGTGGCCGATGTGTTTGAAGTGCCTATGGATCATCTGATGAATCCAGCCTACCACCGGCACCATGAGGCGCTGCTGGCCGGAGCGCGGCGGCAGTACCTGTCCATGCCCTGGACCGATGCGCAGCAGCGACAGCGCTTTATTTGGGGCGCCACAGCCGGCATGCTGCGCAACCTGTACCGATTCCTGATCAGTTAATATCTTCGCAGTGTTTTGCACTGCGGGATGGGCGTTTTGCCGTGTTGCAGTCTTCAAAGGGTCATGCCTGTAGTCTTGGACGGCCATCTGATGCATTACAGCCGCAGGAAATTTTTTAAATCCAGTGCGGTCCTTGCGGGTTCAGCCTGGGCCCCATGGGCTTTGGGAAGCAATTGGTTGGCCGATGTGCATTCGCATTTCGGCCTCTCCATGCGAACCAGCTCGTTGAGCTTTCGCGAGCAGTTGCTCAAAAACCAGGTCTCTTTGGTATCTTGGGCGGTCAGCACAGATTTCTTTCTGTTGCAAAGGAACGCGGCTGGGGCGGTATTGACCACGCGGAGTGCGGACCCGGGCGAATATGTTGAGCGGTTCCAGCGCCTGACGCGGATGATCCACGCCCGACTCAAGCAGGAGGGCCTCTTGGTGCTGTTGGCACCCGCAGGGCTCGATCGGGTGATGGAGGGAGAGCCGCGGGTCGTCCTTTCAACAGAGGGCGCTTACTTTCTCGAGGGAGATGTCGGCCGACTGAACTGGGCCCACAAGCTCGGCTATCGACAGATCGGACTGGGGCATTTCGCCAACAGTGATCTGACTGATATTCGCACGGATATCCCTAAGCTCGGCGGGCTGAGTTCTTTGGGTCAAGAGGTCATCAGGCAGTGCAATCGACTCGGAATGCTGGTTGACCTTGCTCACTCGACCGATCAGGCGGTAGAGCAAGCCTTAGAGGTTTCTCAGGCCCCTATGCTCTGGTCGCACAGCACGATCATTTCAAGAAAATCCGATTTCAGGTCGGGTCGTGAGGAAATCATGGCCCTTTTTAAAGGAACAGCACAGAAGCTCGCGGCCAAAGGAGGCGTCATCGGTATTTGGCCGAGCCTGGCCAACTACAGCAGTATTGCTGACTATGGGGACGGTATTCGCAGACTGATTGATGTCGTGGGCGAAGACCATCTGGCCTTCGGAACGGACATGGATGGTCTAGGGCCTTTTCAAATGTTTAGCAATTACTATGATGATTTGCGAAGAACGGTCGACTATTTGGCGAGTCGATCGATTGACGAGAAGACCCTGAAGAAATTGAGCATAGGCAATTACGTACGAATCTTGCGCGCAGCTTTCGAGCTCGCCAGGCCCGACAAGTCATGAGCTTTCTTGCCGTTGTCTTTGCGCTGATTCTTGAGCAGGCCAGGCCCTTGGCCCGCGGCACCTGGCTGCTGGCCGGCCCGCGCGCTTGGGTGCGCATGGCTGGCCGCAACCTTGACGCGGGCTTGTCGCATCATGGCTGGTTGGCATGGTCGGTGGCCGTGGTTCCGCTGGTTTTGCTGGCCATCGCTTTGCATCACTTATTGTGGTGGGTGCACCCGATTTTTGCCTTTGCTTGGAATGTCGCGGTGCTCTACCTGACGCTGGGTTTTCGTCAATTCAGCCACCATTTCACCGCCATCCGCGATGCTCTGGAACTGGGCGACGAGGAGTTGGCGCGATCGGAATTGGCCCGCTGGCAGCGCGTGGACGCTGCCTCTCTCCCGCGCGGGGAGCTTGTGCGCCATGTGATCGAGTATTCGGTGCTGGCCGCACATCGCCATGTCTTCGGTGTTCTGGCCTGGTACTCGGTACTCGCTGCCTTTGGCCTGGGGCCGGCCGGTGCGGTGATCTACAGGCTGTCTGACTATGCTTTTCGTTACTGGACGCACAAGAGCCGGCAGATTGGTGAGGCGGTCAGCCCGGCCCTGCTGGGGGCTGCCGGTCGGGCCTGGGGTCTGATCGATTACCTGCCTTCGCGTGTGACGGCTATGGCGTTTGCGATCGTGGGCAGTTTCGAAGAGGCCGTCGACAGCTGGCGGCAATGCCATGCCAGCATGGCTGCTGCCGACTTGTCCCGCGTCCAGCGCAACGAGGCCACCGTGGTGGCGGCCACCGCCGGGGCGGTCAATGTGCAGCTGGGCGGTTCGTCGCTGCGTTCGGTGGCGTCCGATGCGGCGCCACCTCCGGGGCCGGCGGTGCTCATTGGAGCGGTGGGGCGACCTCCTGAGCCGGCGCATCTTCGCAGCGTAGTCGGCCTGGTCTGGCGGGCCGTGGTGTTGTGGATCGTGCTGCTGGCCTTGTTGACCTTGGCCCGGCTGATTGGCTGAGCCTGGCAGGCTGTCCCTCAGTAACGTGGTGGTCGCGAGACTTCCTCGAACAACTCCAGGTAGATGCGATAACGCGAAGGGCTGATTCCGCCCTGATCTGGCGGCCGTTGCAAGGCCGCGGTCACGCCGCAGCCTGGCTCGTGACGATGACTGCAGTTGTGAAAGCGGCAATCTTGGGCGTGAGGGTGAATATCGGGCATCAGGGTGGCCAGTGAGGCGGCCGGGATGTGATGTAAACCGAATTCCTGGAAACCCGGGGAGTCGATCAGTGCGCTGTGCCGCTGCGCGTCAAGCCAGTACAGCATGGTGCGGGTGGTGGTGTGGCGACCGCTGGCCAATGCGCGTGAGATCTCGGCCGTGGCTGCGCCTGCTTGAGGCACCAGGGCATTGACCAAGCTGCTTTTGCCGGCTCCCGAGGGGCCCAGCACGAGGGTGGCTTTGTTGTGTAGTCGCCGCTGTAGGTCGGACAGGTCGGGCAAGGCACGGCCCGGCTTGATAGCCAGCGGCAGCACTTTCTCCCCCAGGCGGTGATAGGGCGCCAGGCGTGTCCAGGCTCGCTCGAAGTCGGCGTGCAAGTCCTTTTTGTTCAAACCGATCAGCACGGGCAGTTGTTGCGCTCGGCAGGCGATCAGCGCGCGGGCCAGTTGTGTTTCAGAGAACTCGGGCTCGGCGGCCAGCAAAATCAGCACCTGATCCAGGTTGGCCGCGAAGGACTTGGTGCGTAGTGGGTCTTGACGGTGCAAGAGGTTGCGGCGCGGCTCGATCTGCTCGATCGTGCCCTCGTCCGCAGAGGGTAGCCAGCGCACGCGATCGCCCACCACCGCCTCGTTCTTCTTGCCGCGCGGATGGCACAGGATGCGCTGGCCGTCCGCTTCCTCGACCAGCACATGACGGCCAAAGCTGGCCACCACCAGGGCCGGGCGGGTGAGTCTCCCGCCGTCGCTGGGCTGCTCGGGTGGATGGCTCAATCGAAGAGGGCGTCGACTCGCGCGGCGCAGGAAAAGTCGCTGACCGTGATGCCTTGGACATCATGGGTCATGAAGCGAACGGTGCAGTGTCCGTAGCTCAGTTGAAGGTCGGGATGGTGGTCTGCGGCGTTGGCAATGAAAGCCACCGCGTTGGCAAAACCCATGGTGCGGTGAAAATCCGGGAAGCGGAAGGTTTTTTCTAACGCACCCTCTATCAGGCGCCAACCTTGAGCTTGATCGCCGTTGAGCTGTGTCAGTCGTGTAACGATCTCGGTGGGGCCCAGGACGCTACGTTGGGGGCTTTTGACAACTGCGGTCATGGCGTGGCGTTTGCCTTGGGGGTTTGGCCCATGCGGGCCAGACGCTCCGAGGCCGGCGGGTGCGAGTAATAAAAGCGTGCAAACAGCGGATCCGGGGTGAGCGTGCTGGCATTGTCCTTATAGAGCTTAATCAGCGCGCTGGACAGATCGCTGGCATGGGTTTGGCGGCAGGCAAAGGCATCGGCCTGAAACTCATGACGGCGCGAGAGATGCGCCGACACCGGCGAGATGAAGTAACTAAAGACCGGCACCACCAAAAGGAACAGCAACACGGCCAGGGCATCGTTGGGCGCGCCCAGGTGGGGGGCCACACCCAGACCGGTGTAGAACCAAACCTGTCGCGACAACCATCCTAGCAGTGCCAGCGCCCCCAGGCTGATGACAAACAGGCTGAGGATGCGCTGCAGCACATGGCGGTGTTTGAAGTGACCCAACTCGTGGGCCAGCACCGCATCGACCTCGCCCGGCTTGAGTTGCCGCAGCAGGGTGTCGTAGAAGACCACGCGCTTGGCCGCACCAAAGCCGGTGAAATAGGCATTGGCATGGGCTGAGCGCTTGCTGCCGTCCATGACAAACAGCCCCTTGGCTGCAAAGCCACAGCGCTGCATAAGTCCGGTGACCCGCGCCTTGAGCTGCTCGTCCTCAAGGGGTTCGAATTTGTTGAACAGCGGTGCAATGACCGTGGGGTAGAGCACCAGGATCAGCAGGTTAAAACCCATCCACGCCACCCAAGCCCACAGCCACCACAGCGTACCTAGGCTGCCCATGAGCCACAGGATGAGCGCCACAATAGGCAAGCCGATCACGGCGCCCACCAGGGTCGACTTGAGCAGGTCCCCTGCCCACAGGCCGAGGCTCATCTTGTTGAAACCAAACCGCTCCTCCAGCCGAAAAGTCGAGTACCAGGACAGGGGCAGATCCAACAGTCCGCCGATAAGCACGAACGCGCCCACCAGAGCGAGTTGTTGAGCCAGCGGGCCCCAGGCTTGGACAAATTGCAAGGTCTGATCGAGGGCCGATAGGCCCCCGAGCAGGGTCCAGCCGAGCAAGACGGCGGTGCTCCAGGCCAGTTCGAAGAGACCCAGACGAGATTTGGCGAGCGTGTAGTCAGCCGCTTTTTGGTGTGCCTCCAGCGGAATGCTGTCGGCGAAGGCGGCCGGCACCCGGTCGCGGTGGGCCGCCACATGCCGAACCTGGCGGCCGCTGAGGTAGAGCTTGGTCAAGACCATGAGCAGCATGGCCGCTGCAAAGACCAAAGTCCATAGGGAAGAAGCTTCGCTCATGCCTGAAAGTTTAGGTCATCAGCGACAATCTCGGTATGGAACCGACTCAAACCCCCGCTCCCAACCTTGCCAAATCCGATCAGAACCTGGTGTGGATTGACTGTGAGATGAGTGGGCTGGACCCCGAAAAAGAGCGACTGCTCGAGATCGCGGTGGTCATCACCGGTGCGAACCTTCAGCCCCGCATCGAAGGGCCAGTGCTGGTGATTCACCAAAGCCAGGACTTGCTCGACCGCATGGACGCCTGGAACAAGGGGACGCATGGCAAAAGCGGCCTGATCGACAAGGTTCGCGCGAGCACCTTGACCGAGGCTCAGGCCGAGCAGCAGCTGATCGACTTTATCGGCCGCTACGTGCCCCGCGGCACCTCGCCCTTGTGCGGCAATACCATCAGCCAGGACCGTCGTTTTCTGGTCCGTTACATGCCGCGGCTGGAGGCCTGGCTGCATTACCGCAATCTCGATGTCAGTACGCTCAAGGAGCTGGCCAAGCGCTGGAAGCCCGAGGTCTACAACGGTTTCAAGAAGGCACAGAGCCACACCGCCTTGGCCGATGTGCACGAGTCGATTGATGAGCTGGTGCACTACCGGGAGCATTTCCTGCGGCTCTGACTCGCCCGGTCAGTCGTCGATCGAGGCGCTCCAGCGCTGGTCCCAGGCCCTGTTGAGTTCGCGCCGGTCGCGCTTGGTGGGTCGACCGTGCTCCAGGGACCGGGCGGGTTCGGTGGCAAAGCGCATTTGTTCGCGCAGTTTTTCGCGCAGCTCCAGGCTCTCGCTTGTTTCCTCATAGAGTTGCTGGGCCGCCGGGGCCGGACCGCGCTGCTGCGACAAGCCGCGCACGATCACCGTGCGCGTCACCGGCCCCCGCACGCAGACTTGATCGCCGGCGCGTACATCGTGGGCGGGCTTGATGGTCTGACCATTGAGCTGCACCCGTCCTTTGTCAATGTGATCGACCGCCAGCGCGCGCGTCTTGAAAAAACGCGCTGCCCAGAGCCATTTGTCGATGCGCATCGACCCCGCTGCGTTCATGCACCGCTCACATCAGTCAGCGCGTGGCGCCCAGGGCGATGGCCCGCTCGCGGCTGCGGGCCAAGGCCTGTAAATCCGGCCCTTGCAGGGTGTCCCAGCCTGCCAGATGCTGCTCGCAAAGATCGGCCAGGGCTTCGATCCAGTCGGGCCGGTCGTTGAGGCAGGCGATGTATTCGAAGCGCTCGCCGCCGGCTTCGATGAACGCCTCGCGGGCTTCGTCGCGAATTTCCTCGAGCGTCTCCAGGCAGTCGGCGGTAAAACCCGGGCAGATCACATCGACCGACCGGGTGCCTTTCTGTGCCATCGCCACAAGGGTAGGCTCGGTATAGGGCTCGAGCCAGCGGGCCTTGCCAAAGCGCGACTGGAAGGTGACGCTGTACCTCTCGCGCGAGAGCCCCAGACTTTGTGCCAGCAGGCGGGCGGTCTTGTGGCACTCGCAGTGGTAGGGGTCGCCCATTTCCAGCGTACGGGCCGGCACGCCATGAAAACTCATCACCAGATGTTCCCCGGGCTCATGGGCCTTCCAGTGGGCGCGCACCGAATCGGCCAGTGCCTCGATGTAGCTGTTTTGGTCGTGGTAGTGGTTCACAAACCGCAGCTCGTGCATGCGCCTGGCTTTCTGCGCCCAGGCAAAGACAGCATCGAACACGCTCGCGGTGGTGGTGCCGCTGTACTGTGGATAGGCTGGGACCACCAAAACCCGGTCGACACCGAGTTGTTTGAGTTCGTCGAGCTGTGAGGCCACCGAGGGCGAGCCGTAGCGCATGGCATGGCGAACCGCCACACGATGGCCGCGGGTGGCCAGCACCTGGGCCAAGCCCTGGGCCTGCTTTTCGGTCCACACCCGCAGAGGCGAACCCTCTTCGGTCCAGATACTGGCGTACTTGGCAGCCGATTTTTTAGGTCGCACCCGCAGGATGATGCCGTGCAAGATCAGCCACCAGATCGGTCGCGGAATCTCGACCACGCGGGGGTCGCCCAAAAACTCGGCCAGGTATTTGCGCAGGGCCGGGGCAGTGGGCGCATCGGGCGTACCGAGATTGCAATAGAGTACGCCGGTACGGGCCCCGGTTGTGGGCGCGGCACCGTGGATGTAGTCGGGTTCGGCAGAAAAAGCCATGTGCGTTATTCTCGCCCACCATGCTCGACCGACTCAAAGTCAAGGCCATTACCCTGGACCTTGATGACACCCTTTGGCCCATCTGGCCGACCATTGCACGCGCTGAGGCGGCCTTGCAGGACTGGCTGCGCCACCGTGCCCCCGCCACAGCGGCTCTGCTGGCCGACGACCTGCAGCGCCACAAGCTCAGGGAGTCGGTCGTGCTCGAGAGGCCGCAACTCAAGCACCAGCTCAGTGCGATCCGCACCGAGATGATCCGGCGTGCGCTGCAGGCGTCGCAGGAAGACGTGCAACTGGCCGATCCGGCCTATGCTGTTTTTTTTGACGCCCGTCAGCAGGTGGACTTGTTTGAGGATGCTGCGCCGGCCCTGGAGTTTCTCGCCCGACGCTATCCGGTGGTCGCGCTCTCCAATGGCAATGCCGATGTGGGCCGGATCGGATTGGGCTCCTTCTTTTGCGCGGCCATCAGCGCCGAGGCGCTCGGGGTGGGTAAGCCTGAGCGAGCTATTTTCGAGGCCGGAGCGGCCGCGGCCGGGGCGGCTTTGCACGAGGTGCTGCACATTGGCGATGACGCCTCGCTCGATGTGCTCGGCGCCCTGGCCTGTGGCATGCAGACGGTCTGGGTCAACCGTGAGGACCACCTTTGGCCGCATGCCGAGCAACCGCACGAGACGGTCAGCAATTTGCACGAGCTGACTGAGCTGTTACGGTGAGTTTTCAACCCTAGGGAGTCAGCGATGAGTCTAAAAATCTATGGAATTGCCGCTTCGCGCGCGGCGCGCCCGTTGTGGGTGGCCCAGGAGCTGGGTTTGGCGTACGAGCATGTGCCGACCCACTACGCCGAGGGGGCCACCCGAACGGCGGAGTTTTTGCGGATCAATCCCAATGGCCACATCCCGGTGGTCGATGACGATGGTGTGATCGTCTGGGAGTCCATGGCCTGCGCTCTGTACCTGGCGCAAAGATTCAAGGCGGCCGATGGAACGTCGTTGGCTGGGCAGACCCCGGGCGAACAGGCTGATGTGCTGCGCTGGACTTTCTGGGCTGTGACCGAGTGCGAAAAGGATGCTTTGACCGTGCTCATGCACACCGTCGCCATGCCGCCGGATCGGCGCAAGCCCGAGCTGGCGCAGGAGGCGGCTTCGCGGCTGCAGGTGCCGCTCAAGGTGATGGAGGCGCACCTGGCCTCCGGGCGTCCCTACCTGGCTGGAGATCGATTTACCGTCGCTGATGTTTGCGTGGCTTCGGTTCTGGGCTGGGCCCAGCCCATGCCCGACTTGTTCGAGGACAAGCCCCACACCGCGCAGTGGCTCAAGCGTTGTCTGTCTCGCCCCGCCCAGCAGGCGGTACGCGCGATGGCGCGCAAGCCCTGAACCCCGCCTTCAGCTCAGCAGGGCTGCCGCTTGCAGGCCCGATCGCACGGCACCTTCCAGGGTGGCCGGGTAGGGGCCGGCGATGTAGTCGCCGCAAGCCAGCAGCCGGTCCGGGGGGAGGGCAATATGCTGCCCTGGGCGCTGCAGACCTGGTGTGCAGGCAAAAGTGGCGCGGCGCTCGATCACCGTCTGCACGATCTGTAGAGACAGTCCCAATTCGCGCTCAGCCTGCGTGAGCACACTGTGCTCCAGGGTGTGCCGGTCGCTCGCGCTGGCGCTGACCACGAAGGCCAGCAGGCCCGGTGGTCCGCCGAGCTGACCGCGGTCGAAGACAAATTGCGCGAGGGCATCGTCGCCCGATCGGAGGGCCATCATCGGTCGCTGCAGCCGCGCTTGCGCACTGTAGGCATAGACCGTGGCGATGGCCTCATGCTGCAAAGCCTGGGCTTGTTGCCGCCAGGCTTGCGCTTGCGGCAGTGCGCAGACAAGCCGTGATGCTTCCCCGCTCGGGCAAGCCAGCACCACCGCATCGGTTTCTTCCATTTTGCGATGACCCTCCAATTGCACTTCGAGCCGCCAGCCCGAGGCGGTGCGCTGTAGGGTCAGCACGCGAGCGCCCAGCGCGACCGACTGTCCCTGCTCGCGTAGCTTCTGCACGGCCGCATCGGGCAGGAGGGCGCTGAGGTCGCAGCGGGGCAAGAGCAGATCCGAACCGCTGTTGCTGCTCAGCAGTGCATCGTGAAGCACCCGCAGAAACACGCTCCCGCTGGCCCGTCCGATGGGGGTGTTGAGCGCCGAAACGCACAGCGGGTCGATCAGCTCATCGACCAGCACTTGGGGCAGGCTGCGGCATAAATCCTCGACGCTCAGATCAGAGTCGCATTCAAAGCCACGCATCTGCCATTGCAAGGCCCAGCGCAGCAAAGCCAGCTTCTCGCGCAGGGTCCAGCCCCGCGCTCCGAGGATGCCGGCTGTGACTGCGACGGCGGCCGGGAGCCGCCTTTGGCTGGGCAGGTTCAGTCCGCGGCCGTCGGCAAAGCGCAGGGTCAAGGGCAGGCGCATGAGCAGTTGCTCGGGGTCCAGTCCGAGGCGGCGCATTATGCGCAAGGTCTCTGCGTAGGCACCGATGAGGATATGCTGACCGTTGTCCACGGTCAGGCTTTTTCCCGCATGCGCGAGATCGAGCCTTCGTGCCCTTCCACCGATCTGGCGCGAGGCTTCCAGGAGCACTACCTGGTGGCCCCGGGTGGACAGTTCGAGCGCCGCCACGCAGCCGGCCCAGCCCGCCCCGACCACCGCCACGCGCATCAGTACACCCGGCTGAAAGCCTGCGTTTTCCAGGCCAGCCAGAGCTTACGCAGCGGGGTCAGGCTGATGCGCTGATGCAACACCTGGAAATTGTCGCGAGCGATCTCGCGCAACAAGGATCGGTAGATGCTGGCCATCATCAGGCCGGGCTTTTGCGCCCTGTAATCCTGCGGCGGAAGCAAGGCCAGTGCCTCATCGTAGAGGCGCAGGGCGCGCTCGGTCTGAAATTGCATCAAGGCCTCAAAACGCTCCGTGTACTGGCGTTGAAGGATCTCATGCGCCTTGACATCGAACTGTTGCAGTTCGGTGATCGGCAGGTAGATGCGGCCGCGCATCGCGTCCTCTCCGACATCGCGGATGATGTTGGTCAGCTGGAAAGCCAGGCCGAGTTTGTGCGCGTAGGCAGTGGTGGCGGCTTGCGTCTGCCCGAAGATATGCGCAGCAACCTCACCCACTACGCCGGCCACCAAGTGGCAATAGCGCAGCAGCCCAGGCAGGTCGAGGTAGCGGCTCTGCCGCAGGTCCATTTCGCAGCCCTCAATCACCGACTGCAGATGTTCGGCGCGAATATCGTAGACCCCGGTCCAGGGCATCAGCGCCTTGAGTACCGGATGGTGCGGCTGGCCGGCGTAGGCCTGAGCGACTTCACTGCGCCACCAAGCCAGCTTGGTCTGGGCTACGCCTGGGTCGCTGACCTCATCGACCACATCGTCGACCTCCCGGCAGAAGGCATAGAACGCAGTAATGGCCGAACGCCGGTCCTTGGGCAGGAACAGGAAGGCGTAGTAGAAGCTGCTGCCTGAGGCTGCGGCTTTGTTCTGGACATACTCCTCGGGGGTCATGGTCGAATTGTCGCCGCAACCGAAGGCAGGGCGCGCGTCAAGCCCTCTGCGCAGCACGGACGGCCGCAGACTCCGTGGCTCCTACATGACCAGGCTGCGCCAAAGGAGGAGGCCCGCATCGGCCAGCCTCAGTCGGGGCCGCTGCCTGAGCACGTGGGGGCCCAGGCTTTGCGTCTTTTCGGCGATGCGCAGTCCGCCCTGCACCATCAGACGCAGCTCCCAGCCGGCGCGTCCGGGGATACGGTGCACCAGGGGAGCGCCTTGCAGCATCAGATCACGGGCCCAGTGCACCGCGGCTTGCAGCAGGGCGGCAGTGGCCGGGCTGGCGGTCATCAGGTCTTCTTCGCTCACACCATGCTCGGTCCGCAGATCGGCCGGCAGGTACAGGCGCCCGCGTCCGACGTCGATGCTCAGGTCTTGCCAGAAGTTGATGAGCTGAAGGGCGCTGCAGATAGCGTCGCTGCACTGGAGCGACGGCGGATCGTCAATGCCGTACAGATGGAGCATCAGGCGGCCCACCGGATTGGCCGAACGCCTGCAGTAATCGAGCAACTGCGATCGGGTGTCGTAGCGGTGCAGCACCACATCCTGTTCGAAGGCGCTGAGCAAATCCTGCAGCAGGGGCAGGGGCAACTTGAATGATTCAAGGACTGGGGCCAGCGCCGTAAATACACCCGGCCAGCGACCCGATGTGCTGCGGCCGGCCGCGCATGACAGCAAATCGTGGCGGAACTGGCGCAAGGCCTCCAGGCGCTCGGCGGCCGAGGCCGAACCTTCATCGGCGAGGTCGTCGGCAGTGCGCGCAAAGCCATAGAGCGCGCGAACCGCCGCTCGCAGATGCGGCGGACAAAGGACGGAGGCCACCGGAAAGTTTTCGTAGTGGTCGACGCCGTGATGGGGGAGGGCCATGGGGAAACGCCTGGATGCAAGCCGAATCGATTGTCGCTGCTTGGGGCTTTGGGCCCGGTGGGTTGTGGTTCGGCGCAAAAGTCGGGCGCAGCCTTGCCAGCCGTTAAACTAGGGTTTGCGGGCCTTAGGGTGGGGATTGCGGATCGCTTTTAGGAAGCGATCGTGCACATCCCCGTTTTGGTTTTATGCAGCGCGGGTGGCGAAATTGGTAGACGCACCAGGTTTAGGTCCTGACGCCAGCAATGGTGTGGGGGTTCGAGTCCCCCCCCGCGCACCATCTCCGTGCCTCCTCAGGGGCCGAGCCTTCTCCCCGGGTTTTTGAGCCACCCCGTCCGGGGCGCCAGCGGCCGCTCCGATAGAATGCTCGGTTCGCCGGCGCAGCGGCAGGTTCTCTTGCAGCGCCGGACCCGATTGTTTTTTCGCCCGAGCCGCCTGCCTGGCTTCTCGGTCGTTTGCGCCCCTTTGTAGGAGATCCTCATGACCGTGACCGTAGAGACGCTCGACAAGCTCGAGCGCAAGATCACCCTCAGCCTGCCTGTTGACAGCATCCAGACCGAGGTGCAAAACCGCCTCAAGCGCCTGGCCCGTACGGTCAAGATGGACGGTTTTCGTCCCGGCAAGGTGCCGATGAATGTTGTGGCGCAGCGCTACGGCTACTCGGTCCAGTACGAGGTCATGAACGACAAAGTGGGCGAAGCCTTTAACGCGGCGGCTAACGAGGCGCAGCTTCGGGTGGCCGGTCAGCCGCGCATCAGTGAAAAAGAGGGTGCGCCTGAGGGTCAGGTGCAGTTCGATGCGGTTTTTGAGGTTTACCCCGAGGTCAAGATCGCCGATTTGTCGGCCGCCCGCATCGAGCGGGTGAGTGCAGAGGTGACCGAAGAGGCCATTGATCGCACGATCGAGATTTTGCGCAAGCAACGCCGCAGCTTTGCTCAGCGCGCCCAGGATGCCGCGGCTCAGGAAGGCGATCGCGCCACGATTGATTTTGAAGGCAAGATCGACGGCGAGCCCTTCGCCGGCGGTAAGGCCGAGGATTTTCAGTTCCTCATCGGCGAAGGCCAGATGCTCAAGGAGTTTGAGGAGGCGGTCAAGGGTATGAAGGCGGGCGAGAGCAAGACCTTCCCCCTCAATTTCCCGGCCGACTACCACGGGCAAGAGGTGGCCGGTAAGCAGGCCGACTTCCTGGTTACGGTCAAGAAAATCGAGGCGGCCCACTTGCCTGAGGTCAATGAGGCCTTCGCCCGTTCCCTGGGCATCGCGGATGCTTCAGTGCAGGCTTTGCGTGCAGACATTCGCAAGAACCTCGAGCGCGAGCTCAAGTTTCGCTTGGTGGCCCGTAACAAGACGGCCGTGATGGATGCGCTGGTGGCGCAGGCCGAGCTCGACATCCCCAAGTCCAGCGTGCAGGCCGAGCTCGACCGCATGGTCGAGGGCGCCCGGGCCGACCTCAAGCAGCGCGGCGTCAAAGACGCCGACAAGGCCCCCATCCCGGAGGACTTGTTCCGTCCGCAAGCGGAGAAGCGGGTGCGTTTGGGCTTGGTGGTGGCCGAACTGGTGCGCGCCAACGCTTTGCAGGCCCGGCCCGAGCAGATCAAGGCGCATCTTGACGAGTTGGCCGCCAGCTATGAGAAGCCCGATGAGGTGGTGCGCTGGTACATGAGCGATCGCCGACGCATGGCCGAGGTCGAGGCGGTGGTCATCGAGAACAACGTCACCGAGTTTGTGCTGGGCAAGGCGCAGGTCAGCGACAAGGCAGTGGCCTTCGACGAACTGATGGGCCAGTCCTGACCCGGTCCGCGCTGGGGCGGGCCTTGTTGTAAGCCGCTGCTTCCAAGGCCCCTTGATTTGGGTAAAGTAGGCGTTGGCCCTGACTGTTCGGGGGCCCATCGGAGAACACAGTGATGAAGTCGTTGGAAATTTTTTCGGGGCCGAAAGCCGGAGCGCTCGACACCCAGGCCTTGGGCATGGTGCCTATGGTCATCGAACAGTCCGGTCGGGGCGAGCGTGCCTACGACATCTACTCGCGCCTGCTCAAGGAGCGCGTGGTGTTTTTGGTGGGGCCTGTCAACGATCAAATGGCCAATCTCGTGGTGGCGCAACTGCTGTTTCTGGAGAGCGAAAACCCGGACAAGGACATTTCGCTGTACATCAACTCCCCGGGCGGCTCGGTCAGCGCAGGCATGGCCATCTACGACACGATGAACTTCATCAAGCCCGATGTCAGCACCTTGTGCACCGGCATGGCGGCCAGTATGGGGGCCTTCCTGCTTGCTGCCGGTGCCAAGGGCAAACGGTTTTCGCTGCCCAACTCCAAAGTGATGATTCACCAACCACTCGGCGGTGCTCAGGGGCAGGCTACCGAAATTGAGATCGCTGCGCGCGAGATCATCAAGACGCGCGAACAGCTCAACAAGATCCTGGCAGAAACTACCGGCCAGCCGCTAGAGAAGATCAACGCCGACACCGAGCGCGACTATTTCCTCTCGGCCCAGGAGGCCAAGGATTACGGCCTGGTCGACCAGGTGATTGCCAAACGGGCCTGAGGCTGGGCCCGGGCTGCGGCCGGGCTATGGGGAAAGGGCCTTTGAGGCTCGGGCAGCCAGGTGCTAATTGGGTATCATTGCCCCACTTCATCTTCCAGGGCCTTGGCGGCTCTGCAAAGGCTAGCTGCATGCCCGAGAAAAAAGGCTCTTCCGGCGAAAAAACCCTTTACTGCTCGTTCTGCGGCAAGAGCCAGCACGAGGTCAAGAAGTTGATCGCCGGCCCCTCGGTCTTTATCTGCGACGAGTGCATCGACCTGTGTAACGAGATCATTCGTGATGAATTACCGCCTGAAACAGAGGCGCAGTCGGGGCGCGGAGACCTGCCCACGCCTTCGGAGATCAAGACCACTCTTGATGCTTATGTCATCGGACAAGAGGCGGCCAAGCGCTCGCTGGCGGTGGCGGTGTACAACCACTACAAGCGCCTGCGCCACAAAGAGGCAGCCCGCAAGGATGATGTGGAACTGTCCAAGAGCAACATCCTGTTAGTCGGGCCCACCGGTTCGGGCAAGACGCTGCTGGCGCAAACCCTGGCCCGCACGCTCAACGTGCCCTTTGTCATGGCCGACGCCACCACACTGACCGAGGCCGGTTACGTGGGTGAGGATGTTGAAAACATCATCCAGAAGCTGCTGCAAAGCTGCAACTACGAGGTCGAGCGCGCGCAGCAAGGCATCGTCTACATCGACGAGATCGACAAGATCTCACGCAAGTCCGACAACCCCTCTATCACCCGCGATGTCTCAGGGGAGGGCGTTCAGCAGGCCTTGCTCAAGCTCATTGAGGGCACCATGGCCTCGGTGCCGCCGCAGGGGGGGCGCAAGCACCCTAATCAGGATTTTCTGCAGGTGGACACCACCAACATCCTTTTTATCTGCGGGGGGGCTTTTGCCGGCCTGGAAAAGGTGATCGAGAGTCGCACCGAGGCTTCGGGCATTGGCTTTGGTGCATCCGTCAAGAGCAAGAAGTCGCGCAGCCTGACCGAGGTTTTCAAGGACGTCGAGCCGGAAGACCTCATCAAATTCGGTCTGATCCCCGAGCTGGTCGGGCGGCTGCCCGTGGTCGCCACTTTGGACGAACTGACCGAGGACGCCCTGGTCCAGATTCTCACGGAGCCGCGCAACGCCACCGTCAAGCAGTTTGCCAAGCTGATCGCGATGGAAGGGGTTGACCTGGAAATCCGGCCGTCTGCGCTCAAGGCCATCGCCCGTAAGGCCCTGGCCCGCAAGACCGGCGCGCGTGGTTTGCGGTCCATCCTCGAGCATGCCCTGATCGACACCATGTACGAACTGCCCAACGCCAGCAATGTGGAGAAGGTGGTCGTGGACGAGTCGACCATCGAAGAGGAAAAAGCCCCCTTGCTCGTTCTGCGCGAGGCGGCCAAGAAGGCCTGAAACTTGCTTTTTTGACCAACAAAGGGGTCAAAGGCTTGAAATGAGTGCTTTTCGAACCATCTGTAAGCTAGGTTTTGCCGTTGGCGCGGTGCGCACCGGCAGAGTTTGGCCGCTGCGCAGCCCCTGCCGCCCCTGAAGAAGGTCATACATGTCCGGACACCCCCACCTTCCCGCTCTCCCCATCGACCTGCCGCTGTTGCCGCTGCGCGACGTCGTGGTTTTTCCGCACATGGTGATTCCGCTGTTCGTAGGTCGTCCCAAGAGCATCAAGGCCCTGGAATCGGCCATGGAGGCCGAGCGCCGGATCATGCTGGTGGCCCAGAAAGCCGCCGCCAAGGATGAGCCTGCGGTCGACGACATGTTCTCGGTGGGCTGTGTGGCCACTATTTTGCAGATGCTCAAGCTGCCCGATGGCACGGTCAAGGTGTTGGTTGAGGGTCAGCAGCGCGCTCGGGTTAACCGCATCAGCGAGGGTGAACACCACTTCGTGGGCAATGTAACCCCGGTCGAGGCTCCGGAGGCGCCGACCGCCGAGCGCAGCAGCGAGATCGAGGCCTTGCGCCGCGCGGTCATGCAGCAGTTTGACCATTACGTCAAACTCAACAAGAAAATTCCGCCGGAAATTCTCACCTCGATTGCCAGCATCGATGACGCCGGTCGTCTGGCCGACACCATCGCCGCCCATCTGCCGCTCAAGCTCGACGCCAAGCAGGCCATACTGGACTTGGGCGAAGTTCAAGAGCGCCTGGAAAACCTGTTTGAGCAGCTCGAGCGCGAGGTCGATATCCTCAACGTTGACAAGCGCATCCGTGGCCGTGTCAAGCGTCAGATGGAGAAGAACCAGCGCGACTTCTACCTCAACGAGCAGGTCAAGGCCATCCAGAAGGAACTCGGCGAGGGCGAGGATGGCGCGGACATCGAGGAAATCGAGAAGAAGATCAAGGCCGCCCGCATGCCGGTGCAGGCGCGCAAAAAGGCCGAAGCCGAGCTCAAGAAGCTCAAGCTGATGTCGCCCATGTCGGCCGAAGCCACTGTGGTGCGCACCTACATCGATGTGATGACCAATCTGCCCTGGAGCAAGAAAACCAAGATCAAACACGATCTGGGTTTTGCCGAGGATGTGCTCAACGAAGACCATTTCGGCCTGGAGAAGGTCAAGGACCGCATCGTCGAGTACCTCGCCGTGCAGCAGCGGGTGGACAAGGTCAAGGCCCCTATCCTCTGTCTCGTTGGCCCGCCCGGTGTAGGCAAGACCTCGCTGGGGCAGTCGATTGCCAAGGCTACGGGCCGCAAGTATGTCCGCATGGCCCTGGGCGGTATGCGAGATGAAGCCGAGATCCGGGGTCACCGCCGCACCTATATAGGAGCGCTTCCGGGCAAGGTGCTGCAAAGTTTGACCAAGGTCGGTACTCGCAACCCGCTGTTCTTGCTCGACGAAATCGACAAGCTGGGCACCGACTTCCGGGGTGACCCGGCCAGCGCGCTGCTGGAGGTGCTCGACCCGGAGCAAAACCATACCTTCAGTGATCACTACGTCGAGGTCGATTTCGATCTCAGCGACGTGATGTTCGTGGCCACTTCCAACTCCATGAACATCCCGCCAGCGCTGCTTGATCGCATGGAAGTCATCCGATTGGCGGGCTACACCGAAGACGAGAAGACCAATATCGCGTTGCGCTACCTGTTACCCAAACAGATCAAGAACAATGGTGTCAAGGCCGGTGAGCTTGAAGTTTCAGAAGCGGCCGTGCGCGACATCGTGCGTTACTACACCCGCGAGGCAGGCGTGCGTTCGCTCGAGCGCGAGCTTTCCAAGATTTGCCGCAAGGTCGTCAAGGGCATCCAACTCAAGAAGATGGAGCCAACGGTCAAGGTGGGCCCGGAGAACCTCAATGACTTCCTGGGTGTGCGTAAATTCAATTTCGGCCGTGCGGAAAAAACCAATCAAATCGGGCAGGTGGTCGGTCTGGCCTGGACCGAGGTGGGGGGCGACCTGCTCACCATCGAGGCGGCGCTCATGCCTGGCAAGGGTCTGATCACCCGCACCGGTTCGCTCGGCGATGTCATGAAGGAATCGGTCGAGGCCGCCCGCACCGTGGTGCGCAGCCGCTCGCGCGTTCTGGGTATCAAGGACGAGATGTTCGACAAGCGCGATATGCACATTCATGTGCCCGATGGTGCGACGCCCAAGGACGGCCCGAGTGCCGGAGCGGCGATGACCACTGCTTTCGTCTCGGCGCTGACCGGCATCCCGGTGCGCAGTGATGTGGCCATGACCGGCGAGATCACCCTTCGCGGTGAGATCACCAGCATTGGCGGCCTGAAGGAAAAGCTGCTGGCGGCCCTGCGCGGCGGCATCAAGACGGTGATGATCCCCGAGGAAAATGCCAAGGACTTGCAGGAAATTCCGGATAACGTCAAAAGTGGTCTGGAGATCATCCCGGTCAAGTGGATCGATCAGGTGCTGCAGCTCGCGCTGGAGCGTCAACCGGTCCCGCTGACCGACGAGGAAGTGGCCGCTGCCGCTTCGGCCGCTGCCGCCACACCCGCACAGACCCCTCTGACACCGGGGTCGGTGGTGGTCGATCCGGTCAAGCACTGAGACCGAGATTGTCAGCGTCGGCGGTCGACGAAAGCGAACAAAATGCCGCTATAATGCGGCTCCCCGCGGGAATAGCTCAGTTGGTAGAGCGCAACCTTGCCAAGGTTGAGGTCGACGGTTCGAGACCGTTTTCCCGCTCCA
>CAZCSD010000014.1:0-47850 GCA_964501235.1 uncultured Polaromonas sp.
CGCGGCCTTCAGCCCAGCATGGGCAGCTTCAGGTCTTGTTCGCGTGCGCAGGCGCGAGCCGACGAGTAGCCGGCATCGGCATGGCGCATGACGCCGGTGCCCGGGTCGTTCCAGAGCACGCGCGCCAGACGCTGATCGGCCTCGGCGGTGCCGTCGCAGACGATGACCACGCCCGAGTGCTGAGAAAAGCCCATGCCCACGCCGCCGCCGTGATGCAGGCTGACCCAGGTGGCGCCGCCAGCGGTGTTGAGCAGGGCATTGAGCAGCGGCCAGTCGGAGACCGCGTCAGATCCGTCGCACATGGCCTCGGTCTCCCGGTTGGGGCTGGCTACAGAGCCGCTGTCGAGGTGGTCGCGCCCGATGACAATGGGCGCCTTGAGCTCGCCCTTGCGCACCATTTCATTGAAGGCCAGGCCGGCGCGATGGCGCTCGCCCAGACCGATCCAGCAGATGCGTGCGGGCAGCCCCTGAAAGGCAATGCGTTCACCGGCCATGTCCAGCCACTGGTGGAGGTGCGTGTCCTGCGGGAACAGCTCCTTCATCTTGGCATCGGTCTTGCGGATATCTTCTGGATCGCCTGACAGCGCGACCCAACGGAAAGGGCCCTTGCCCTGGCAGAACAGGGGCCGGATGTAGGCCGGAACGAAACCAGGGAAGTCAAAGGCGTTTTTCACGCCCATGTCATAGGCCACCTGCCGGATGTTGTTGCCGTAATCGACGACCGGGATGCCCATGGCCTGAAACTCCAGCATGGCCTGCACATGTGTGGCGCAGCTGCGCGCCGCCGCTTCGCGCAAAGCCTGGCTGCCTTCTTCGCGCGCTTGCAGCCATTGCGGCAGCGTCCACCCTGAGGGCAGGTAGCCGTTGAAGAGGTCATGCGCCGAGGTCTGGTCGGTCACCAGATCTGGCTTGAGTCCGCCGGCCTGGGCTTTGCGAACCAGCACGGGCAATACTTCGGCGGCATTGCCCAGCAGGGCAACGGAGCGCGCCTGGCCGGCCTGCGTGTAGCGCTTGATGCGCTCCAGGGCGTCGTCGATGTCGCGCGCCTGCTCGTCCACATAGCGGGTCTTGAGCCGGAAATCGATGCGGCTTTGCTGGCATTCGATGGTCAGCGAGCAGGCGCCCGCGAAGGTCGCTGCCAGGGGCTGCGCGCCGCCCATGCCGCCGAGACCGGCGGTCAGGATCCAGCGGCCCCTCCAGCTGCCGCCGTAGTGCTGCCGTCCGGCTTCGACGAAGGTCTCGTAGGTGCCCTGGATGATGCCCTGGCTGCCTATGTAGATCCATGAGCCGGCTGTCATTTGGCCGTACATCATCAGCCCTTTTCGGTCGAGCTCCATGAAGTGTTCCCAGGTGGCCCATTTGGGTACCAGATTAGAGTTGGCAATCAGCACGCGTGGCGCGTCGGCATGGGTTTTGAAAACGCCGACGGGCTTGCCGCTTTGGATGAGCAGTGACTCGTCGGGTTGAAGGGCTCGCAGGCTGCGCAAAATCGCCTCGAAGCAGTCCCAGTCACGCGCGGCTTTACCAATGCCGCCGTAGACCACCAGTTGGTCGGGGTTCTCGGCCACCTCTGGATCCAGGTTGTTCTGGATCATTCGGTAGGCTGCCTCGATCAGCCAGTTGTTGCAGTGAAGATCGGTGCCGCGTGGCGCGCGCACTGTGCGGGCCTGGGCGGGCTTGTGGATGGCAGAAAGGTCAGTCATGCCCTAAATGTACTTGTCTAGTCAGGCTTGGACAAGTGGGGCGCCCTATGGTTTCTACTAATGGGTCGATTGGGTTGCCGAGGGCTTGCTGCGACTGTCGCTCGGGCGCAGTACCATGCGGTCAGATCGGATCGGTCTTCAAGGAGGGCCCCACATGAACAAAAGACTTTTTTTGCGATCTTTTCTCTTGACTTCGGCGCTTCCAGCGACCGCACTCTGGGCCCAAAATTTTCCATCCAAGCCGATCAGAATCATCGTCCCGGTGGCTGCCGGCGGTGGCACGGATGTGTTGGCGCGAACCCTGGGTCAAAAAGCGGGCGAATTGCTGGGTCAGCCGGTGGTGGTTGAAAACATTTTGGGCGCAGGAGGCAACATCGGCACCCAGATGGTGGCCAAAGCGCCGCCTGATGGTTACACCTTGTTGCTGTCTCCGGCCACGATTGCCACCAATGTGGCGGTGTACCGCAAATTGCCCTACGACCTCCTGAAAGACTTGCAAACAGTGACCTTGGTGGGGCAGACCAGTGTGGTGTTGGTGGTCCACCCCTCTTTTGCGCCCCGCACCGTGGCCGAGTTCGTGGAGGCTGCACGGGCCAAACCCGCTTCCCTTAACTACGGATCGGCCGGCATTGGCAGCCCGCAGCATCTGCAAAGTGAGCTGTTTGGCCAGCGCACCGGCATTAGCGGCAATCATGTGCCTTACAAGGGCCAGTCTCAGGCCATGACCGATCTGGTGGGCGGCCAGTTGCACTATATGTTCAGCCCTTTGCAGAATGCGCTGCCCTTTATCCGGGAGGGCCGCATTCGGGCCCTGGGTGTCGCCTCGCCGCAAAGAAACCCAGCCCTGCCCCAGCTGGCCAGCTTTGCTGAACTGGGTTACAAGGACGTCGATTTTTCAAATTGGTTTGCTCTTTACGCTCCAGCGGGTACGCCGCCGGCCATTGTTAAGCGGCTCAGTGATGTTTTTGTGCAAGTGGGCCGCTCACCGGAGATGGCCGAGCGCCTGTCCAAGCTTGGCTTCGAGCCTTTTTTCACCTCGCCCGAGGAGGGGTCGGACTTCATGCGCGCTGAACTGACGCGCTGGACCCGGGTCGCGACGCAAGCCAATATCAAGGCCGAATGATGGCGAGCAAACCGCTCGATGTGTTGTTGCAAGACCTGGCCATTGCCAACCGGATCCTGGTCCATCAGGGGGTGCTTGACGGCTTCGGTCACATCAGCCTGCGCCATCCCCAGCAGGCCGATCGTTTCTTCATTGCCCGCAGCATGGCGCCGGCTTTGGTGACGGTCGACGATCTGCTCCAAGTCGATCTGGAAGGCGCGGTGCACGACGAACGCGGTCGGCGCACTTACGTGGAGCGCTTCATACACAGCGCTATATACGCGGCCCGGCCTGAGGTGCAGTCGGTCGTGCACAGCCATTCGCCCTCGATCATTCCCTTTGGCGTCACGGGCGCCCGGTTGCGTCCCATCTGCCACATGAGTGGATTTCTGGGCGCCCAGGTTCCGGTCTATGAAATTCGGCACAGTGCGGGAGAGAGTACCGATTTGCTGATCAGCAGCCAGGCCTTGGGCGTCTCTTTGGCCCAGGCCCTCGGCTCGGCCCAGGTTGCGCTGATGCGCGGGCACGGCAGCGTCACCGTAGGGCAGAGCATCGAGCAGGCGGTTTTTCGGGCCGTCTACACCGAAAAGAGCGCACATCTGCAGATGCAGGCCATGCGCCTGGGAGAGATTAATTTCCTCACTGACGCAGAGGCGCAGGCCACCTCGGCCATGAACGACGCCCACCTGCAGCGCCCCTGGGAAATGTGGAAACGCGAGGTCCTGAAGAACTGGGATTGAGGTGACCGCTGCTCAGGCCCAGTGGTGGCGGCCGAGCAGCAAGGCCTCGCGGTTAACGATAAATCCCTCGCCCATGGCCGGATACGCGCCCGTCAACGCGCTCATATTGACCTGATGGGTGATCCAGACCTCAAAACGGCCGGCTTGCAGAAGGGATAAGGCTTGTCGCAGCTGTTCGGTCAATGCAGGCTGCGACTGTGGCTGGGCGAAGCTCGAATTGAGGGCTGGCCAGGGCTGGTGCGTGCCGAAAGCCTCGTCAGCGGTATCACGGCATCGGCACCACAGACTCGAGCGCACAGCGCTGGGTCGCAGACCCTGGTCTGCAAACCAGCGCCCCATGCGCCGGGCCTGCAAGCGGCCGGCCGCGCTGATCTGCCGCTGTGAGCTGCAGTTGTCCAGGGTAAAGCCCGGTGGATCACCGATACCGGGCTCCGTCAGGGCATGGCGAATCAGCAGGGCGCAGCCCCCGGCGCGCAGTTGTCGGGCAAAAGCGGCCCCGGGCGGATCCTGCGGTTGGGTGTACGCGCTCGGCAGCGCCAACGCCAGGCCAGCCAGGCCCAGTTGCCGTCGGCGCAATGACTTAATGCCGCCCATGACTCAACCCGGCCGGCCGCGCTCGCGCAGCAGTTTTTCTTCGGCCAGGGCGATGGCCGGCGGAAGTCCCGAGAGGACCAGGGTATCGCCGCCCTGCAGCACCAGGCCGTCCTCCGGAGCCATCATTTGTCCGTCCAGTCGGCGCAGCTGCACCACTCGCACCCCCACCGCATGCAGGGCCAGATCCCCAAGCGGCAGTCCGACCGCACGCACTCCAGGGGGCAGCGTCAGTGAGGCCAGCCGCTCGTGCTCGAGCTCTTCGACGGTGTCATCATCGCTGCCGTGGAAGTAGCCGCGCAGCAGGCTGTAGCGTGCGTCACGCTGTTCCTGCACGGTCCGAATCACCCGCCGCATCGGCACGCCCACCAGCGCCAGTGCATGACTGGCCAGCATCAGGCTGCCCTCGATGGCCTCGGGCACCACCTCGGCGGCGCCTGCGGCCTGCAGCTTTTCCAAGTCGTGATCGTCGACCGTCCTGACGATGACCGGCACGGCCGGCGCATGCTCGCGCACGCTGCCCAGCACTTTCATGGCGGCCGGGGTGTCGATGTAAGTCACCACCACCGCGCTGGCCCGTGCCAGACCCGCGGCCATCAGCGACTGGATGCGCGCTGCATCGCCGAAAACCACGGAGTTGCCTGCGGCGGCCGCCTGTCGCACCCGGTCGGGGTCCAGGTCGAGGGCGATGGAGGGAATGCCTTCTCTGTCGAGCATGCGCGCCAGGTTTTGTCCGCAGCGGCCGTAGCCGCAGATGATCACATGCTGCCGGGTGTTGATGGCTTTGCGGGCGATGGTGGTCATCTGCAGCGATTGTTGTAGCCACTCATTGGCCACCAGCTTCATGACGATGGCATTGGCCCGCAGGATGATGAAAGGCGTGGCTAGCATCGACAGCACCATGCTGGCCAGCACGGGATTGAGCAGTTGTGGCGGGATCAGCTGCCCCTGCTGAGCCAGGGTGAGTAATACAAAACCAAACTCGCCCGCTTGCGCCAGATACAAGCCGGTGCGTAGAGCCACGCCGTCGGTGGCGCCCAGAAAGCGGGCCAGCACCGCAATCAGAACCAGCTTGATCAGCAGCGGCACGGCCAGCAGCAGGAGCACCAGGAGCCAGTTGTCGGCCACTTGACGCCAGTCCAGCATCATGCCGATGCTGATGAAAAACAGACCCAACAGCACATCGTGGAAGGGCCGGATATCGGTTTCCACTTGATGTTTGTATTCGGTCTCGGAGATCAGCATGCCGGCAATAAAAGCGCCCAGCGCCAGGCTCAGGCCTGCCCATTGGGTCACCCAGGCCAGCGCCAAGGTCACCAGCAGCAGGTTGAGAACGAAAAGTTCCTCGCTCTTGCGACGCGCCACCAGGGTCAGCCACCAGCGCATGACCCGCTGACCACCGGTCAGCAGCAGTCCCACCAGCACAGCCGCCTTGAGCAGGGCCAAGCCCATCGCCCCCAGCAACTGCTCGGCTGGTGAACCCAGTGCCGGAATCAGCACCAGCAGCGGCACCACGGCCAAATCCTGGAACAGCAAGATACCCATGATGCGCCGCCCGTGCTCACTGTCGAGTTCGAGGCGATCGGACAGCAGCTTGACCACCAGGGCTGTGCTGCTCATGGACGCAGCCCCCGCCAGAGCCAGGGCTCCTTGCCAGGACAAATTCCACAGCCGCGGGGCCAGCCAGCCCAGCAGCAGGGCGCCGCCGCCAATAGCGGCCATGGTCAGCACGACCTGCAGCAATCCCAGGCCGAATACATGCTGACGCATCGCGCGTAATTTGCCCAGATTGAACTCCAGGCCGATCACGAACATCAGAAACACCACACCAAACTCGCCCAGGTAGTGCACGCTTTCGGCATCCTGAGCCAGCGCCAGCGCGTTCGGTCCAATCAGCACCCCCACGGCCAAGTAGCCCAGCATCGGCGGCAGCTTGAGCGTGCGACAAGCCACCACGCCCAGAACCGCGGCCAGCAGGTAAAACAGGGTCAGCTCGAGTCCGTTCATACAGACCATCGTAGCTGATGGTCCTCAAGCGGGCGTGATAGGGGTTCTGTGGGTTCAGGCCCTGCCCGCCTTACTAGAATCGACCCATGCAAGACAAGGCTGTGGATCCCGCACATTGCCTGGCGTTGGCACGCCAGACCTTCGGCATTGAAGCGGCAGCTGTGCAGGCTTTGGCCGAGCGCATCGGGCCGTCTTTCGTGCAGGCGGTGCAGCTCATGCTGGCCTGCAAGGGCCGGGTGGTGGTGATGGGCATGGGTAAAAGTGGGCACATTGGGCGCAAGATCGCCGCCACCTTGGCCTCCACCGGTACCCCGGCGCTGTTTGTTCATCCGGCCGAAGCCAGTCATGGCGACCTTGGAATGATCACCGCTGCCGATGTGGTGCTGGGTCTTTCCAACAGCGGGCAAAGCGAGGAGATCAACAGCCTCTTGCCGATCTTGCGGCGGCAACGCTCGACCCTCATTGCCATCACAGGGGGCTTGACTTCACCCCTGGCGCAGTATGCCGAGGTTGTGCTTGACAGCAGCGTGGCCCAGGAGGCGTGCCCGCTGAACTTGGCGCCGACGGCCAGCACCATGGCCCAGCTGGCCCTCGGAGATGCGCTGGCCGTGGCCTTGCTCGATGCACGCGGCTTTCGGCCCGAGGACTTCGCCCGCTCTCATCCCGGCGGCGCCTTGGGCCGCCAGCTGCTCACCCATGTCAGCGATGTCATGCGCACGGGTGAGGCCGTGCCGCGTGTCGGGCCGCAGGCCGGTTTTACCGAACTCATGCGCGAAATGAGCGAAAAGGGCTTGGGTGCCTCGGCGGTGGTCGACGAGAAAGGGCGGGTGCTGGGCATCTTCACCGACGGCGATTTGCGCCGTCTGATCGAGAAGGGCCGGGACCTGCGCACGCTCAGCGCCGGCGAGGTGATGCACCCGTCTCCCCGCACCGTGCGGTTCGATGCCCTTGCCGTGGATGCGGCGGCGTTGATGGAGCAGCATCGCATTACCAGCGTCTTGGTGCTCGATGAGAGCGATGGCTTGATCGGGGCGCTCAATAGCAACGATTTGATGCGGGCCAAGGTGATTTGATGCGCCCCCCCCGAAGCCCTCGCCCCCCTGTGCTGCAGATAGATCCGCAGCTCTTGCTGCGCGCGCAACCGGTCAAGGTGGCCTTCTTTGACGTGGACGGGGTGCTCACTGACGGCGGGCTGTATTTCAGCGAGCATGGCGGGTTTTCGAACGATCCGGCCTCCTGTGCGGCGCGGGAGACGATCAAGCGCTTTCACACCCTGGACGGGCACGGCGTGAAGATGTTGCAGCGTGCGGGCATCACGCCGGCGGTGATCAGCGGCCGCGATAGCGCGGCCTTGCGCGCTCGTGTGCAGGCCCTGGGCATCACGCATGCCCACTTCGGCCGGGAGGATAAGCGCCCCTTGGCCGAGCAGACGCTGGCCGCGCTGGGCCTGGATTGGACGCAGGCCGCGGCCATGGGGGACGATTGGCCGGACTTGCCCGTCTTGCAGGCGGCGGCCATCAGTTGTGCGCCTGCCAACGCGCATGTGGAGGTACGCGCCCGGGTTGACTATGTCACCGAGGCGGCGGGCGGTCATGGTGCGGCCCGTCAGTGGTGCGATCTCCTGTTGGTGGCCAGCGGTCAGTACGCCCGCCTGCTGCAGGAGTACGGCGCATGACTGTTCAGGCAGCGCGGTCAGTGTCTGGAGCCTCTTCCAGCAAAGCGGGGTTGCCCGTCTGGCGTGCTCTGGCGCGACTCTGGGAGGTGGCCTCCATTTACCTGCCGGTGGTCTTGATGGGGGTACTCGCCCTGGCCACTTACTGGATGGTGCAGCGCACGCCCGTGTTCGTCGAGCCGAACCCGGCCTCGAAGGCGCAAGTGCACGAGGTGGACTTCTTCATGCGCGGCGCAGTTATCCGCAGCTATGGACAAGATGGGCGCCTGCTCAATCAGCTCAGGGGGCAGGAGATTCGCCACTATGGCGACGACAAGACGCTCGAGGTGGATCGGCCCCTGTTTTGGTCCAAGGATGAACTCGGACGCGTGGTTACCGCTACGGCGCAGCACGGCTGGGTCCGTGACGATGGCTCCTTGCTCAAGCTCCAAGGAGATGCGGTGGTCATTCGCGAGCCATGGAAAGACCCCGAGGGTAAATGGGTGCCGCGGCAGGAAATGCGCGGCGAGTTTTTGATCGTCGATTCCCAGCAGGAGTCCCTGGAGTCGCCCCAGCCGGCCGAGATTTTTAGCGGCCAGGATCGTTTTTCCGGCGATACCCTGACCTATGACCGCAAGACCGGCGTGGCCGAGTTCAAGGGCCGGGTTCGGGCTACATTGGTGCCGCGTTGAGAGGGCGCTGCCCCTGAAAAAACAAACCCCGCGGCTTTGAAACCGCGGGGTGTGTCACACAAACCGATACGTCAATGACTCGGTATGGCTGACTCAGTAACCGCCTCGGCCACCGCCACCGCCGCCTCGGCCACCGCCGCCATAGGGACTGCGGAAACCACCCTCGCCACCGCCACCGCCACCGTAGCCACCTGAACGGCCACCGCCACCGCCGCCACCGCCGAAGCTGCGTGGAGGACGCGCTTCCATCGGACGTGCTTCGTTGACGACCACGCTGCGGCCGCCCAGCGATTGACCATTCATGCCATTGATGGCGGCCTGCGCTTCGGCATCGCTACCCATTTCGACAAAGCCGAAACCCTTGGAGCGGCCGGTATCGCGCTCCATCATCACCTTGGCGCTGGTGACGGCACCGAATTGCGAAAAGCTCTGATGCAGATCTTCGTCGCGCATCGAATAGGGCAGGTTGCCCACATACAGTTTGTTTCCCATTCAGGGACTCCTAAAAGACACTAAGAAAAAGCGATGGAGTCCCGAAAGCACTGCGCGCGAAACTGACCGATCACCCTCATAAGCGGATTTTTAAATCCACTTCCCGAGCATTATGCGTGACCCTCCAGAAAAAGGGTAATAAATAGTAGCCGGTGCTTACCCGCAGGGCTGAGATACAACGGTTTTTCCGAACTCAGCCCTTGGCGATCCTCGCAGCCACCGGGTTTGTTCTGACTGCCCAGGAGGGCAGCCAGGGTTTGCACCAAAATGGTGCGGCCAATCCCCGGCAGGACACCGCGGGCCGCTAAAATGCAGAGATGGAAGCCCTGTTCGTTTCCGCAGGGCTGGTTACCTTGGCCGAAATCGGTGACAAAACCCAGCTGCTGTCGCTGGTATTGGCCGCCCGTTTTCGGCAACCCCTGACGATAGCCCTGGGCATTTTGGTCGCCACCTTGGCCAACCATGCTTTGGCCGGGGCGCTGGGGGCTTGGATCGGCGGTTTGCTTGCCCCGAATTTTCTGCGCTGGGTGCTGGGCGCTTCCTTCCTGATCATGGCGGTGTGGATGTTGATTCCCGATCGACTGGAGGGTGACGAGGCGTCCAAGGCCCCGCCCTTGGGTGTGCTGGCTACCACCATCGTGGTTTTCTTTTTGGCGGAAATGGGTGACAAGACCCAGTTGGCCACAGTGGTGCTCGCTGCCCGTTATGACGCCCTGATGGAGGTGGTGGCGGGCACCACCGTTGGCATGATGCTGGCCAATGTGCCGGTGCTCTGGCTGGGGGAGCGCCTGACCCGCAGGCTGCCGATCACCTGGGTTCACCGAATCAGCGCCGGTATCTTTGCGCTTCTGGGGCTGCTGGTGCTTTTGCTGCCGGCTTCGGCCCTGGGCACCTGAGGTGGATATACTCACCCCCAGCGCCGATTTGCTCAGCTTGCGGGCGCTCAAGAAATTCAGCTAAAGACGACGCGCGCGCAGCCCGGATCGCCTTAGCGATGCCGGGTTTGTTGTTTTTTGGGGCGCCCTTCGGATCTTGCTTGTGACTCTTATCGCCACGCCGCAATCCATGCACTTTGCCACGGCCCTGAACTTGGCCGGTGGCGGCACATTACGCGCCTACGACCTGAGCTATGAAACCTATGGCCGTCTCAATGCTGACAAAAGCAATGCGGTGCTGGTTTGTCACGCCCTCAATGCCTCGCACCATGTGGCCGGTGTTTACCTCGATGCCAGCGGCCGGATTGAGCCCCGGTCCGAGGGCTGGTGGGACACGCTGATCGGTCCGGGCAAGCCGCTCGACACCGACCGTTTTTTTGTCATTGGCGTCAACAACCTGGGCTCTTGCTTTGGATCTACTGGCCCCATGCACCTCAACCCCGACACCGGACAGATCTATGGTGCTGACTTTCCGGTCCTCACCGTTGAGGACTGGGTTGGAGCGCAGGCCCGCCTTCTTGATGCTTTGGGCATCGAGCAGTTGGCTGCGGTCATTGGCGGCAGCCTGGGAGGCATGCAGGCTTTGAGCTGGACGCTGCAGTATCCCGAGCGGGTGCGCCATGCGGTGGTGGTGGCCAGCGCTCCGAACCTCACCGCAGAAAACATCGCCTTCAATGAAGTGGCCCGTCGGGCCATCATCACCGACCCGGATTTTCATGGTGGGCACTTCTACCGCCACGCGGTGGTGCCCAAGCGCGGCCTGCGTATTGCGCGCATGATCGGTCACATCACTTACCTCAGCGACGATGTGATGAACGAGAAATTCGGGCGTCAGTTGCGCGCGTGGTCCGAGCAGGTCAGCACCGATCGCAGCTATCGCTTTTCCACGCAGGAGATCGAGTTTGAGATCGAGAGCTATCTGCGCCATCAGGGTGACAAATTTGCCGAGTACTTCGACGCCAACACCTATTTGCTGATCACGCGCGCCCTCGATTATTTCGATCCAGCACGCGAGTTTGGCGGCGATTTGGCGCTGGCCTTCGCGCGCGCCCGCGCCCGCTTTTTGCTGGTGAGCTTCACCACAGATTGGCGCTTTTCGCCGCGTCGCAGCCGTGAGCTGGTCAAGGCGCTGCTGGACAACCAGCGCGATGTCAGCTACGCGGAGATCGACGCGCCGCATGGTCACGATGCGTTCCTGCTCGACGATCCCCGTTATCTGGCGGTGGTGCGCAGCTATTTTGAGCAGGTCCAGCTATGAACCAGCTTATGGCAGCGATGGCCGACCTGCAAACCCTGGCTGGACTGGTGCCTCCCGGATCGCGTGTGCTCGATCTTGGTTGTGGCACCGGCGAGTTGCTGGCCTACCTGATGCGCGAGCGCGGCTGCACCGGCTACGGCGTCGAGCTCGACGATGCCAATGTGCAAGCCTGTGTGGCACGCGGCGTCAATGTCATTCAACTCAACCTGGAAGAGGGCTTGGCCCTGTTCGCCGACAGTTCCTTTGACGTGGTGTTGCAAATTGATACCTTGCAGCATTTGCGCAACACCGAAGTCATGCTGCGCGAGACGGCCCGGGTTGGGCGTACCGCGCTTGTGGTTTTTCCCAACTTCGCTCACTGGCCCAACCGTCTGGCGGTGCTGCGTGGGCGCATGCCGGTGACCAAGGTGCTGCCTTACCAGTGGTATGACACGCCCAATATCCGGGTCGGCACCCTGTGCGATTTCCGGACCCTGGCCTTGAGAAACCAGTTGCGCATCTTGGACGAATTTGGTTTGCAGGAGGGCCGGGTGGTGCGTTGGTGGCCCAATGCGCTGGCCAGCCGGGCGGTCTTTAAGCTGCAGCACCGATGAGTGCCGAATCAACGCCGCAGCCTCTGGCGGCTGGCGCGGTGCCCATGCGCCAGGCCTTTGCTTTCTGGTTGCGCCTGGGGTTCATCAGCTTTGGTGGGCCCGCTGGCCAGATCGCCATCATGCAGCGCGAGCTGGTCGAGCAGCGTCGCTGGATCAGTGAGCAGCGCTTCGTGCATGCCCTCAATTACTGCATGATGCTGCCCGGTCCCGAGGCGCAGCAGCTGGCCACTTACCTGGGTTGGCTCATGCACCGCACCTTGGGCGGGGTGGTGGCGGGTTTGCTGTTTATCCTGCCATCGATGCTCTTGCTCATCGGCCTGAGCTATCTGTATATGGCCCACGGCCAGCAGCCGCTGGTGGCGGCCCTGCTCTATGGCATCAAGCCGGCGGTGGCGGCCATCGTGCTGCATGCGGTCTACAGCTTGGGCCAGCGATGCCTGGCCGATCCGCGTCGCCGACCGCTGCCCGGTCTTCTGGCTCTGCTTGGCTTTGTGGCCTTGACGTTTTGGGACTTGTCTTTTGTCTGGCTGATCCTCGGGGCGGTTTTGCTCGGGCTGGTCCTTGCCCGCATGGCGCCACAGGCCTTGGCGGCCCCTTCGGCCCGTGCCGGTGGCGGGCAGGGAGCGCCGGCGCGCGCCCTGATAGATGTGGACACGCCGCCGCCGCCGCATACACGGCCGCATCGCGGGCGACTGGCGCTGGTGCTGGGTTTGGGTTTGTTGCTCTGGGCCTTGCCCATGGCTGCGCTGCTGGTGTTTGCGGGCCCGCATGACACCTTGACCCAGATGGGGGCTTTTTTCACCCGCGCCGCCCTTCTTACTTTTGGGGGCGCCTATGCGGTGCTCCCCTATGTGCAACAGGCTGCGGTCGAGCAGCACCAATGGCTTACGACGGCCCAGATGATGGACGGTCTGGCCCTGGGCGAGAGCACGCCCGGGCCCTTGATCATGGTGGTGGCCTTTGTGGGCTATGTAGGCGGCTGGACGCAGCAGGTGCTCGGTCCCCAGGCCCTGCCCGCCGGCGCGGCCTTGGCCGCAGGGGTGGCCTGCTGGTTTACTTTCCTACCCTCGTTCATCTTCATTCTTGCCGGCGGCCCCTGGGTAGAGGCGGCGCGAGGGCGCGCGAGTTGGACCTTGCCCTTGCAGGCGGTTTATTGCGTGGTTGTGGGCGTCATTGCGCACTTGGGCTGGACCTTCCTCTGGGCCCTGGCCGGCGCGCAGGGCCGTTACGATGGGGTGGCGCTCTTCATGGTGGCCCTGGGCTTGTGGCTTCAGATGCGTTGGCGCTGGAGCGTCCTGCGCTTGTTGGCGTTATCTGGCGCCATCGGCCTGGCGCTGGCGCCTTGGTGATGTCCGTGGGGCGGCGCAAGACCCCGAGCCGGTCGGCGCGCTAGACTGTGCAGATGGGCCACTTTGGCCTTCTTATGGCCCGTCGGTTTTTTATTTTCTCCGGAGTGACCCCATGAATGCGCGTGTGCCCGCTTCTGCTTTTGACGATGCCAGGGCCCTGACGGAGATCTCCGATCAGTGGGATCGGGACATCGTGCCCGAGCTGAGCCAGTACATCGCCATACCGGCCAAGTCGCCTTTGTTTGATCCCCTTTGGGCCGAGCATGGGCACATCGATGCGGTAGTGCGGCAGGCGGCCGATTGGGTGCTGGCGCAGAAGATCGAAGGCTTGAGCCTGGAGGTAGTGCGGCTCCCCGGGCGGACGCCGGTGATTTTTTTCGAACTTGCCGGCACCCGCCCTTTGGCGCCCGGCCAGGCCCGCACCGACAGCCCCACCGTTCTGATGTACGGCCACCTGGACAAGCAGCCTGAATTCGAAGGCTGGCGCAGCGACTTGGGCCCGTGGACAGCGCGGTATCAGGACGGCCGTCTCTACGGTCGCGGGGGGGCCGATGACGGCTATGCCGTGTATGCCAGTCTGGCTGCAATCGCGGCGCTGAAAAGCCAGAAAGTTGAACATCCGCGCATCGTCGGCCTGATCGAAACGAGCGAGGAAAGCGGCTCTCATGACCTGATGCCTTATGTCGAGGCGCTCAAGTCGCGCTTGGGGCGTGTCGAGTTGGTCGTCTGTCTCGACTCGGGTGCCGGCAATTACGACCAGCTCTGGCTGACCACCAGCCTGCGAGGCAATGTGACGGGCACTTTGCGGGTGGAGGTGCTCACCGAGGGGGTGCACTCGGGCGATGCGAGCGGGGTGGTGCCCTCGAGTTTTCGCATCATGCGGCAGTTGCTCGAGCGCCTGGAGGACAGCGCCACGGGCCATTTATTGCCGGCGCAGTTTCACTGCGAGGTGCCGCCTGAGCGCCGGGCCCAGGCGCGCGAGACCGCCCGTATTCTGGGTCACGAACTGTTTGGCCGTTTTCCCTGGGCGCATCATGACTGCGGGGGCGCCAGCCTGCTGACCCTGCCGGTCAGCACCGACCCGGTGGAGGCTTTGCTCAATCGCACCTGGCGGCCCACGCTGAGTGTGACAGGCGCCGAAGGCCTGCCGCCTATCGGTGACGCCGGCAATGTGCTGCGGCCTTACACCGCCTTCAAGCTCTCGCTGCGCTTGCCGCCGCTGGTGGATGCGGCGCAGGCGGTGCAGCATCTCAAGGCCCTGCTCGAAGACAATGCGCCCTACCAGGCCAGAGTGACCTTTGAGGGCGCGGCGGGCGCTTCAGGCTGGAATGCACCACACACGGCCCACTGGTTTGCCCAGGCCTTGCAGGAGGCCTCTCAAGCTTGTTTTGGCGCCGGCTGTGCCACCATCGGCCAGGGTGGCACCATCCCCCTGATGAACATGCTCAGCCGCGGATTTCCGCAGGCGCAGATGATGGTCTGCGGCGTTCTCGGCCCGCGCAGCAATGCCCATGGGCCCAACGAGTTTTTGCATGTGCCTTACGCCAAAAAATTGACCGCCGCGGTGGCGCATGTGATCTCTCGCATGCCCTAAGACGTTTCGCTCCGGGCGGTGCGTTGCACGAGCAGCCAGATCAGACCGGCGCCGGTTAGAGCCAGGGGCACCAGCGAGCCCAGATTCAGCCAGGTCCAGCCTTGGGAGGTGACCAGCACCCCCGAGGCGAAGGAAGAGACGGCCATGACGGCAAAGATGCAGAAGTTCAGCGCCCCTTGTGCCTTATCGCGCTCTTCGGGGCGGTAGGTGCTCATCGACAGCGAGGTGCTGGCGGTGAAAAGAAAATTCCAGCCCACCCCTAGCAGGAAAAGCGCCACCTCGAAGTGGTGCAATTGCTCACCCGAGATGGCCACCAGGACGCAGGCCAGATTGAGCAGCAGTCCCACCCCCATGATCTGTAGCGCCCCAAAGCGCTTGATCAGGTGGCCGGTGAAAAAGCCCGGCGCGAACATGCCGATCACATGCCACTGCAGCACCAGGGCCGCGTCGGAAAATGGCAGGCCGCAGGTCTGCATGGCCAGCGGGGTGGCCGCCATCAGCAGGTTCATCACACCGTAGCCCAGCGCTCCGGCCAGGGCTGCAACGATAAAGGTCGGTTGCCGGGCGATTTCTGACATCGGCCGACCGCCACCGGCGGCCGATTTGGGCGCCGCCGGCGGGAACTCGATCAATGCCAAGAGCAGTACGCCCAGCAGCGCCACCAGCGCCAGCGCCAGATAGGCGCCCGCAAAAGGCACGGCGGTCATCGAGCGTGTGGCCGCAGCCAGATTGGGGCCCGCGATGGCGCCAATCAAGCCGCCGGCCATCACCAGGGAGACCGCCTTTTCTCGCGCCGAGGGTTCAGCCAGTTCGGCCGCCGCAAAGCGGTAGAGCTGGGCATTGGCGTTGTAGTAGCCGGCCACCACGGTGGCCGCCACCAGCAACCAGAAATGGCCCAGATAGGTGGCCCAGGCGCAAAGGAGGCAGGACACGATACCCACCCCCATGCCGATCTGGAAAGAGATCTTGCGGCCGTAGGTCTTTTGCGTCCAAGCCACCAGGCTGGTCGACAGCGCTCCGCCCACCACATAACCCATCACCGGCAGCGTGGCCATCCAGCCCAGGGGGGCCAGGCTCAGCCCGACCAGCCCATTGATGGCGATGAAGGTCACGTTGTTGGTAAAAAACAGGCCCTGGCAGGCCACCAGCAACCAAAGATGGGTATTCATAAGCTCCCCCTTTATACATCCGCCCCTCGGCCGGCTCTGTGCCTGCGCCAAGGTCCGAGTTGCCTAAGGCTGGGCGCCCTGGGGGCGGCCCAGATGCAGGGCCAGGCTTAGCGCTGTCAGGGCTGCCGTTTCGGCGCGCAGGATTCGGGGCCCCAGGCCGACCGGTACAAAACCGCGGGCCCGAGCTGCTGTTTCTTCTTCGTCGGAGAGACCGCCCTCTGGACCGCTGAGAAAGAGCAGGTCGCCCTCTGGGGGGTCCAACAGTCGCTGCCCCAGCGGCACGGCGTCGGGTTGCAAGGACAGCACAAATCGGTGCGCCGCCAATGGGCTCGAGGTCAACCAGCGGTTCAGGTCGCACGGCACGCCAATTTCGGGGAGCCGGTTGCCGCCGCACTGCTCGCACGCTGCGGCCGACACGGCCTGCCAGTGCAGGCGCTTCTTGTCGGCCCGTTGGCCGGACAAGCGCACCACGCTGTGCGCCGTCACCAAGGCTTGCACGCTGGCTGCGCCCAGCTCGGTGGCTTTCTCCACCAGCCAGTCCATGCGTTCATTGGCCGGCATGCCCAGGGCCAAGTGCACCCGACGGCCCGGCTCTGTTTCGATGGCTTCAAATTGCTGTACGTCAATCGCCACATCCCGGCGCTCGATGCGCTCGATACGGGCTCGCCATTGACCGCCCCGGCCATTGAAGAGGACCAGCTCCTGCCCGGGCTGCATGCGCAAGACCTGCACATGACGCGCGGCGCCTGCGGGCAGGAAAACACGATGCCCTGGGCTCAGATCCTCATCGATGAAGAAGCGGGGCATGGTCAGAAGGTGTAGCCAGCGCGCAAGTCGCCGCCTTCGACCTGCTCGACCAGGCGCAGCAGCGGTGCCAGCGGCCGGTAGCGCGAGGCGGTCTGGCGCACATAGTCGATGAACCGGGGCGTGTCGGCCAGATAGTGCGGCTTGCCGTCGCGCAGCGTGAGGCGCGCAAAAATGCCGAGGATCTTGAGGTGTCGCTGCAGTCCCATCCATTCAACCGCCTCATAGAACTCCCCGAAGTCCGCACCCACCGGCAGGCCCGCGCGTCGCGCTTGTTGCCAGTAGCGCACCGTGATATCGATGACAAACTCTTCGTCCCAGCTGAGGAAGGCATCGCGCATCAGGCTGGCGATGTCGTAAGTGATCGGCCCATACACCGCATCCTGAAAGTCAAGTACGCCTAAGTCTGCAGCCGGCCCTGAGGCCTGGACCATCAGATTGCGTGGCATGTAGTCCCGGTGCACATAAACGTGTGCGCCACCGAGGGCGCCAAGGTTGTGACGCTTGATCAGCGCAAAGCTCTGTTCCAGCGTCTGCATCTGCGCCGGCTCTAACGTCAGGCCACGGTGTTGGGCGATGTACCACTGCGGGAACAGCGCCAGCTCGCGTGAGAGCAGCGCGTCATCGTAGGGCGGGAGGGCATCGGGCTTCGAAGCGCGCTGCCAGCGCACCAGTGCATCAACAGCGCCCAGGTATAGATCGTGGGTGGGCTCGCCTCGCCGAGGCGCGCTCGGCAGGGTTTGGGCCTGCAACCATTGCATCAGGGTTTGTCGACCCAGATCGCTGAGCAGGAGAAACCCATGCGCTTTGTCCCAGGCCAGAATCTGCGGCACTTTCAGACCGGCGGCTTGCATCAGGGCAGCCACATGGACAAAGGGCGCGCAGTCTTCTTTCTCCGGCGGGGCGTCCATGATCACCAGACTGCTCCCGTCCTGTGTTTGAACGCGCAGGTAGCGCCGGAAGCTGGCATCGGCCGAGGCCAGGTGTGCGCTGCTCGGGTCGATACCGTGAACGGGGCTCAGGCCGTGCAGCCAGGAATAGAAGGCCGTCTGGCGCTCAGGGTCGTGCCAGGGTGTGGCTACGCCCTGGCTGCCTGGGCTCTCGCGGGTCGGATCGTCAGCGTGGGTCATGGATAATCAAAAAGGCTTTTGCCAATGCGACGGATCGATTTATCTCATATTCAAGATGAGCCCAGCCTCAGGCTTTCAATTTTTTCTTGCGGCCGGCGCGCTTTGGCTGGTCGGGGCAGGGGTCGATGTGGCCGCACAGTCAGGTCAAGGAGGCTTGAAGCTGCGATCTTCGTCGATGCTGATCGAAACGCCTTCCGAGGAAAGCGACCGCCTCACCCCCTCCTATGTGTTTGGCGATCGCATCACCGGCCTGACGGATACGCGCATCGTCGTCGAAGGCCAGGCCTTGGTGCGACGCGGCAAGTCGGTGGTACGCGGCCAAAGACTGGAGTTTGAGGAGCTCACCCAGACGGTCACGGGCACCGATCCGGTCCGTGTCAGTCGCTCTGGCCATATTTTTGATGGCCAGGGTTTGAGTTTGCGCATCGACAGCTTTGAGGGTTATTTTCTCCAGCCGAGCTACCGTTTTCTATCGGGGGCCAACGGACGTGCCGCCCGATTTGACTTCCGGGGCGAGCAGCGCATGACGGCCTCGGTGGCCACCTACACCACCTGCGAGCGCGACAACGAGGAAAGCTGGAAGCCGGCCTGGGAGCTGGTGGCCCGGCGTTTCGACTTTGATTTCGAGTCTGAAGTGGGGCGCGCCTTTTTGCCGCAGGTCAAGTTTTACGACTTGACGATTTTGGCCTGGCCCGGTTCAGTCACTTTCCCCCTGAGCGATAAGCGCAAGTCTGGTTTTCTGCCGCCCTCTTTCGTGCTTGACACCAATTCCGGCGCCACTGTGACCGCGCCGTACTATCTGGATATTGCGCCCAATCGCGATGCCACGCTGACCCCCTCGGTGATGACCAAGCGGGGGGTGAATCTGGGCCTAGAGGCGCGGTATCTGGAGTCCACCGATCAGGGCGTATTGCGCGGCAATTTTCTGCCCAGCGACCGGATCAGCCGGTCCGACCGATGGTCCTATGGCTGGCAACACACCGGTCGTTGGCCCGCCCCCGGGGCCGGTTTAAGTCCCCTGAGCTACAGTGCCAACGTCAACCGCGTTAGCGACGATGCCTATTGGCGCGATTTCCCGCGACCCGGCGATGTCACCACCCAGCGACTGTTGCCCATCGATTTGAATCTGGGCGGCTCTTTTGGCGCCACGGGTTTTGCTATCCGCGCCCTGCAGTGGCAGACGCTGCAGGATCCTGTGGCGCCCATCACACCTCCTTTCGATCGCCTGCCGCAAATCGTTTTGCGCCAGGGCCGCAGCTGGACCGCCGGGCCGGTTCCGTTAGATTTTTCGATCGAGACCGATTTCACACGATTCACTGCCCTGCGACGTCTGACGGGGCAAACCAACGGCGATCGGGTCTTTGCCCGCGCGCAGCTGAGCAGCCCCTGGATCTGGCCGGCCGGCTACATCACGCCCAAATTGCAGTTTCATGCCACGCATTACAGCTTTGAGGAAAACTGGAAGGGGGCCAATTCGGCCAACCGGCAACTGCCGACCTTCAGTTTGGATTCGGGCCTGGTCTTTGAGCGGCCTTGGCAGTGGGCCGGCCGCGACTATGTGCAAACCCTTGAACCCAGAGCCTTCTATGTCTACACGCCCTATCGCAAGCAAAGCCAGCTGCCGCTTTACGACAGCGGGGTGAACAACTTCACCTTCGCCACGGTGTTTACCGAGAACCAGTTTGCAGGCCATGACCGCATTGCCGATGCGAACCTGCTCACGCTGGGGCTCACGTCTCGATTTCTCTTGAGCCAGACCGGCGCCGAAGTCTTGCGCCTGGGGATGGCCCAGCGGATCCGCTTTGAGGATCAGCGCGTTGCCATCAGCGGAGATGCTCCGCCACCGTCGGAGCGTTTGAGTGACATGCTCCTGGGCGCCTCGGTCAACCCCTCCGAGCGCTGGACCCTGGCCGTCTTCTCGCAGTACAACCACAAGCTCAATCAGTATCAGCGCACGACGTTGGCGGGGCGTTTCAATCCAAGCCCCTATCGCTTGCTCAACGGCTCTTACCGTATACAAAAGCCCCTGACCGTCGGGGATCGTGGCAGCGAGCAAATCGATCTGGGCTGGCAGTGGCCCGTCAACGATCTCTGGGGTGACTGGGGCCAGAATCTGGGCCCCGGCCGGGGTCAGGGGGGCGGACGCCTCTACAGCGTGGGGCGGCTCAATTACAGTGCAACCGACCGCCGCCTGGTCGATGCCGTGCTTGGCTTCGAATACGATGGCTGCTGTTGGATCAGTCGGGCGGTGGTGCAGCAAACTTTCAGCGCTTCGAGCCGCACCAACACGCAGATCATGTTTCAACTCGAGTTCGTCGGTTTTTCCCGCATCGGCAACAATCCCCTGAGCCTCTTGAAGAACAACATTCCTCGTTACCAACTACTGCGGGAGCGGGTGAGCATGCCCAGCCGCTATTCCAACTATGACTGATCTGCTTTTCAGGCCGGGATACCTCGCAAGAGGCGTTCTCGCGCTCTCGGTTCTGCCGGTCGCGCTGGGGGCATGGGCCCAGACCGCCCCCGCCTTGCCCTCGGGCGGATTAAATCTGCGCCTGAGCCACTCGGTCGGTGACTTGGCCCAGCTCGCCCCCGCCTCGCCTGCGGTCGTCGCGCCCACGCGAGCCTTAGACTTTATCGTCGCGGTGGTCAACGCAGAACCCATCACCAACCAGGATGTGCGGGCCCGCCTGCAGCGCCTGGCCGGGAGACCGGGTCCGGGCGGACCCGCGGGCGCGGCCGAGCTTGCTCGCCAGGCGCTCGAGAGCTTGATCACCGAACGGGCTCAGGTGCAGCTGGCCCGCGACAGCGGCATCCGCGTTGACGAGGCTCTTGTCGATGAGGCTGTGGCCGATGTGGCGCGCCAGAATCAAATCAGCGTGGAGGAATTGCGCCGCCGCCTGGCGGCCGAGGGCATAGGTTTTGAGCGTTATCGGCGCGATTTGCGCGACGAGATATTGATCAGCCGTCTGCGCGATCGTGAGGTTGAGGCGCGGGTCCGGGTGAGCGAGCAGGAGGTGGACCGTCACCTGATCGACCAGCAGGCGGCGGCGGCCAAGGCCGAGCCCACGGCGCTGCACCTGGCGCAGATTTTGGTGGCGGTGCCTGAAAACAGCTCCGCCGAGCAGGAGCGGCAGCTACTCGCCCGCGCCGAGCAGTTGCGCAAGCAACTTCAAGAGGGAGCCGACTTTGAGCAGCTGGCCCGCCGGGTTTCCGATGCCCCTGACAAACAGGGCGGCGGCAGCTTGGGCTTGCGCAGCCCCGACCGCTACCCAGCGCTTTTCGTTGATGCGTCTCGCTTTCTGACCGTCGGCCAGGTGAGCGCTCCGCTGCGCAGTGGGGCCGGTTTTCATTTGCTCAAGTTGCTCGAGCGCAGGACATCGTTCGACGAACTCAGCAGCGTCCAGCAGACCCGGGCTCGTCATATCTTGCTGCGGCCCAGTCCCCGCCTGAGCGAGGGGGCCGCTCGGGCCCGCCTGGCTGACTTCAAGCGCCGGATACAGGCGCGCCAGGATGACTTTGCCCAACTGGCCAAGGAGTTCAGCGAGGACGGGTCGGCGCGCAATGGTGGCGATCTGGGCTGGGCCTCTCCGGGCATGTTTGTTCCGGAGTTCGAGCAGGTGCTGGACGGCCTGAAACCGGGCGAGATTTCAGATCCCCTGGTCTCGCGCTTTGGCGTCCACCTGATCGAGGTGCTCGAGCGACGCGAGGTGCCGCTGACCGAAAAGGAAAAGCGCGAGCTGGCCCGCCGTGAAGTGCGTGAGCGCAAGGCGGAGGAGGCCCTGCGCGCCTGGTTGCAGGATGTCCGGGGTCGTGCGTATGTCGAGTATCGCGAGCCGCCGCAGTAAGAGCAGCGCGGCACGGTGGTGAGGCATATCGCCCGCAAGCGGTTCGGCCAGCACTTTCTGGTCGACACCGCTCTCATTCATCAGATCGTTCAGGCCATTGCACCGCGAGCCGGGCAACCGATGGTCGAGATCGGCCCTGGCTTGGCTGCCCTCACTCAGCCCCTGGTGGAGCGTCTCGGACGCCTGGTCGTGGTCGAGCTGGACCGTGATCTGGCCGCGCGTCTGCGTGAGCATCCCCAGCTTGAAACGATTGAAGCCGATGTCCTCTCGCTTGATTTTCGCGATTTGGCGCGACGGCGCTGCGGTTCAGACGGCACGCAGCGTTTGCGGGTGGTGGGCAATCTGCCCTACAACATTTCGACGCCTATCCTCTTTCACTTGCTGGGTGCCGCCGACCTGATTGCCGATCAGCATTTCATGCTGCAAAAGGAGGTGGTCGATAGGATGGTGGCCGTGCCTGACAGCAGTGACTATGGTCGATTGAGCGTGATGCTGCAGTGGCGCTATGAGATGGAGTCGATGCTCTTCGTGCCCCCGTCGAGTTTTGATCCGCCGCCGCGGGTCGACAGCGCGGTGGTTCGCATGGTGCCCCTGGCGCAGCCTCCTCTCGTGGATCCGCTGGTCTTGTCGGATCTGGTTCAGGTGGCGTTCAGCCAGCGTCGTAAATTGCTGCGTCACAGCCTGGGGCCCTGGCTCGAAGGCCGGCGCCTGATGGCCATGGGATTCGATCTGCAGCGCCGCGCGCAGGAGGTTGCGGTGCAGGAGTATGTGGCTCTGGCGCAGAAGGTCTCGGCCGTCTAGGTCCGTGCGCCCCCCTCCTTTACCGAGCGGGATGTCGGCAAGAAAAAAGCCCGTCGAAGACGGGCTTTTGCTCGAAAGCGTGTGCAGCGCCTAACGCGCAATCCCTGTCCGTTCAGGCAGCGGCCAACCAATAGCCGGCATTGAAAGGACTGCTCATGCGTAAAGCCAGGGGCGAGACATCCACCAGTTTGTCGGTGGGCATGACCTCGCCGCTCTCGTCGGCTTGCTGGGCCTCGTTAGCCCGTTCCCCTTGGCCAATTTCTGGGGAACGGGCTACAGAAAAGAATAGAAACATCGGAAGGGTATCTTTCGGTCCGCCCAGTAATCTGCGGCATCGCGGAAGATGTCCAGGAGCTGCTCGCGCGCCTCCTTGTCGAATTTGGCGTTGGCCGGAATGTGCTCGAGCACAACGATAAAGCCCGGCTGCTGGCCCGACTTGTGCACCAGATCGGTCATGCAGTCGTACAGGGCATCGAAATTCTTGCCGAAGTGCGAAGGGAAGGTGTACTGTGCGGCAATCATGTCCAGCACATCCTGCTTGCTCTGTGCTTGACCCAGATTGGCATAGAGGAAGTGATGGCCCAGCGCAGTGGCGGCCTCCTGCAGATCTTGCACCCGGAAAGCCCGGATGGACTGCACGATATTGGGTCTGACAGTACGAAGCGGCGTGTCCATCTCCGTGGTTCTTCCTATGAATAACTCAGATTCAAAAAACAAATCAAAAACTCGGTGGCGACCGGCTTCAAACTTTCATTGAACGATGCGCCTGAAACTCGCGTAATGGTCTTCGGTGTAGTAGCAAACATCGGGTGCGCTCACCACCTTGCCGCCACAGACGATCCGCCGTGCCCCGCGGTGGCTCACCCCTGGTGTCCTGACGGTATATTCGCGGTAGTAGCCGCGCGGGTGCTGCGGCAGCAGCTTTTCCCGATTCCCAAATACCGTGCCGTCCTTTTCATGCCTGAAGGGCCCGCCCCGGTGGATTAAAGCCAACACCTGTTGGCCTTGAACCGGGAGCTGCGCTACAGCAATCGTGGACTCAAGCGGCTTTTCGACGCTGCTCGGGCCCTTGGCCGACACCGGCGAGACCCCAAGCCCCGCCAGGACCAGCAGCCCGGCGGTCAGAAGTTGTCGCCAACCGCGGCGTGCTTTGCACAGCATGAAAAACCGTCCTGAACCTCAGGGGCCACACCCGGACTTTTGACCGCCTAACGGGTTAACCCTTACCTATCAGGGCGAGAGTGTGACGGATCTTGGGCAGAAATGCAAGGGCTTTCCCGAATTAACCTGCTGATCTTCCCAGGCTTTAACAAAAGTTGGCAAGTGATAACTTTCGTACCAGTCATTCTGCTTCTTTCATTAAGGCCCCTGGCCTACCTTGCCTCACTCTAGTCTGTAGATCTTCAGCGCTGGGTGTTGGCCTCTGCGACGGTCAGGGCCGTCATGTTGACGATACGCCGGACCGTGGTGCTGGGCGTCAGGATATGCACCGGCTTGGCTGCCCCGAGCAGCACCGGGCCGATGGCGATATTGCCGCCGGAGGTGGTTTTGAGCAGGTTATAGGCGATGTTGGCCGCATCGATATTGGGCATGACCAGCAGGTTGGCCTCGCCGCTCAGCGCGCTGTTGGGCATGACATCCTGGCGGCTCTTGGCATTGAGGGCCACATCGCCGTGCATCTCGCCGTCGACTTCAAGCCAGGGTGCGCGCTCGCGCAGCAGTTGCAAGGTTTTGCGCATCTTCAGGGCGCTAGGCTGATCCGAAGAGCCAAAGTTGGAGTGCGACAGCAAAGCGGCCTTGGGTTTGAGGCCAAAGCGCAGCATTTCATGGGCGGCCATGGTGGTAATTTCGGCCAATTCCTCAGCGGACGGATCGTAGTTGACATGGGTGTCCACCAGAAAGATCTGGCGGCCGGGCAACAGCAGGCCGTTCATGCAGGCATAGGTGCTCACGCCGGGTCGCCGTCCGATCACCTGGTCGATGTGGTTCAGATGGATCTGCGTTGTCCCCCAGGTGCCCACGATCAGCCCGTCCACATCTGACTTGTGCAATAGCATGCTGCCTATGAGTGTGAGCCGCCGCCGCATCTCAATTTTGGCCATCTGGATGGTCACCCCGCGCCGCTCCATCATGCGGTGATAGGTTTGCCAGAAATCCCGGTAGCGGCTGTCCTGCTCCACATTGACCACCTCGTAGTCGAGGCCCTTGCGAAGGCGCAGCCCGAATTTTTCGATGCGTTGCTCAATCACCGTGGGCCGGCCGATCAAGGTGGGCCGCGCCAATCCCTCATCGACCACCACCTGGCAGGCGCGCAGCACCCGCTCCTCTTCACCTTCGGCATAGGCCACCCGCTTGCGCGCGGCTTTTTTGGCCGCAGCAAAGATGGGCTTCATCGTGGTGCCTGAGGCATAGACGAAGCTCTGCAGGCGCTCAACATAGGCCTCAAGGTTCTCGATGGGCCGCTGTGCCACGCCGCTGCGCGCAGCGGCCTGGGCCACCGCTGGCGCAATTTTCATCATCAGACGCGGATCGAAGGGCTTGGGAATCAGGTAGTCAGCCCCGAAGGCCAGCTCTTCCCCGGCATAGGCGGCCGCCACCACCTCGCTCTGCTCGGCTTGTGCCAGCTCGGCAATGGCATGCACAGCCGCGATTTCCATCTCCAGGGTGATGGTGGTTGCCCCGCAGTCGAGCGCGCCGCGAAAGATGTAGGGGAAGCACAGGACATTGTTGACCTGATTGGGGTAGTCGGTGCGTCCGGTGGCCATGATGGCATCGTCGCGCACCGCCTTGACATCCTCCGGGGTGATTTCAGGGTTGGGGTTGGCCAGGGCAAAGATAACGGGCCGAGCGGCCATGCTTCGCACCATGTCCGGCTTGAGCACGCCGCCGGCCGACAGGCCCAGAAACACATCGGCGCCCTTAATGACTTCGCCCAGGCTGCGCGCGTCCGTCTTTTGCGCAAATTGGATCTTGTCCTCATCCATCAGCTCGGTGCGGCCGACATAGACCACCCCCGCCAAATCGGTGACATAGATGTTCTCGCGCCGAAAGCCCAGATGCAGCAACAAGTTCAGGCAGGCCAGTGCGGCAGCACCAGCGCCGGAGGTGACCAGCTTGACCTGTTCGGGCTTCTTGCCGGCGATCTTGAGCGCGTTGAGCATGGCCGCACCGACCGTGATGGCCGTGCCGTGCTGGTCGTCGTGAAACACCGGGATCTTCAGGCGCTTGCGCAGCTCCCGCTCGACATAAAAACAATCGGGTGCCTTGATGTCTTCGAGGTTGATGGCGCCGAAAGTCGGCTCTAGCGCGGCAATCACCTCAACCAGCCGCGCCGGGTCTTGTTCGTTGATCTCGATGTCGAACACATCGACCCCGGCGAACTTCTTGAACAGCACCGCCTTACCTTCCATCACCGGCTTGGAGGCCAGGGGTCCGATATTGCCCAGACCCAACACAGCAGTGCCGTTGCTGATGACGGCCACCAGATTGCCGCGGCTGGTGTATTTGAAGGCGTTGTTCGGGTCCTTGACGATTTCCTCGCAGGGCGCGGCCACGCCGGGGGAATAGGCCAACGCCAGATCGCGTTGATTGGTCAGTTGCTTGGTGGCGGTGATGGCCAGCTTACCCGGAACCGGAAGCTCGTGGTAGACCAAAGCGGCGCGGCGCAAGCCCTCGCGACGGTTGTTTTTTTCATCAGCTGTCTGGGTGGACATGTGTTCTCCTGCCTGAGTTTTTGCTTACGCCGACCGCTGTCACCTGCACGACAGAGGCCAGATTGTAGGTCGGCCTCCGATCGGCACCTGGCTCGGTGGCCTTGTGGCGTGACCGGCGCGCCGCGTGTTCTTCGGGTCGGCCCCCCTGACCGGGTTGCGTCCCTGCGGTTACCATCAACAACGTACCGATTGAGGAGGCCAACATGTCGACCCACTTGCCAGCCCGCTACGACCACGTGGGCAGCTTTTTGCGACCGGACTATCTGCTTCAAGCGCGTGAGCAGAAGGCCAAGGGGCAGATCAGCGCCCAGCAATTGCGCGCCGTTGAAGACCGGGCCATCACCGAGATCGTGCGCTTCCAGCAGGACGTCGGCCTCAAGTCCATCACCGACGGGGAGTTTCGGCGCACTTACTTTCACATCGATTTTCTCGAGCAGCTCGGCGGCGTGCTCACTGAGCTGCCCATGGCGGTGGTCCAGCCCGATGGCAGCACCCATCTGGCCCCGCCAGTGATTCGCGTCAACGACAAAGTCACCCACCCGCGCAATATCCAGCTGGCTGACTTTGAATACCTCAAGAGTCAGGTGTCTGCCGGGCTGACGCCCAAGGTGACGATTCCCTCGCCCACCATGCTGCATTTTCGAGGCGGCCGCGCGGGTATCAGCCGCCAGGCTTATCCCGAACTCGACCCGGTTTTTTATGACGATGTGGCCCGCGCCTATGGCGACGAGCTGCGCGCTTTGGCTTCAGCGGGTTGCACCTATGTCCAGATGGACGACACCAATCTGGCTTATCTGTGCGACGAGAAGATGCGTGAGGCGGCACGTCAGCGCGGCGATGACCCCAATGAGTTGCCGCACCGGTACGCGGCCTTCATCAACAAGGTGGTGGCGCAAAAACCCGCCGGCATGACTCTGGCCATGCATCTGTGTCGGGGCAACTTCAAGAGTACGCACGCTGCCGCCGGCAATTACGAGCCGGTGGCTGAGGCCCTGCTGTCCGAGATGGATATCGACGCTTACTTTTTGGAGTATGACGATGACCGCAGTGGCGATTTCCGGCCGCTGCGTTTTTTGCCCAAGGGCAAGACGGTGGTGCTCGGACTGGTCACCACCAAATTTGGCGAGCTCGAGACCAAGGACACGCTCAAGCGTCGCATCGACGAGGCGGCCCGCTACGCGCCCCTTGAGCAGCTGGCCCTGTCACCGCAATGCGGCTTTTCCAGCACGGTGCACGGCAACAACATCGCCGTGCAGGCGCAGCGCGACAAGTTACGGCTGGTGATCGAGACGGCGCAGGAGGTTTGGGGCCCGTAGGGCGCCATCCTCGGCGCGATGGCCCACCCTACAGATAAAAAATCTTGCCTGGATTGAGGATGTTCTTCGGATCCAGGGTGCGCTTGATGGCGCGCATCCAGTCCAGTGCCGCATCACCGGCCTCCTCCTGAAGAAAGCCCATCTTGTGCACGCCGATACCGTGTTCGCCGGTGCAGGTGCCACCCATGCTCTGCGCTCGGCGCACCATCTTTTCATTGAGCGACTCGGCCAGCTCGCGCTCGGCCTGGCTGTGGGGGTCGATCAGGTAGCCGAAATGGAAATTGCCATCGCCCACATGACCGACCAGGAAGTGCGCGATACCGCTGTCATGGGCTTCCTGGGCCGAGGCCAGGATGCAGTCGGCCAGCCTTGAGATGGGCACGCAGACGTCGGTGGAAATCGCGCGGCATCCGGGGCGCGACTGCAGGGCGGCAAAGTAGGCGTTGTGCCGGGCGGTCCACAGACGCGTGCGCTCCTCAGGCGTGGTGGCCCACTCAAACGCCTGCCCTCCGCGCTCGCGGGCAATCTCTTCGACCTGCTCGGCCTGTTCCTTGACGCTGGCCGGTGAGCCGTGGAACTCCATCAACAACATCGGCTCCTCGCGCAACGAAAGTTTGGAGTGGCGGTTGAACATGCCTACCGTCTGTCCGTCAACCAATTCAACCCGGGCGATCGGGATGCCTAGCTGGATGATGTCAATGGTGGTGCGAACCGCCTCCTCGATGCCAGGGAAGAAGCAGATTGCAGCGGAGATGGCCTCTGGCAAAGGATAGATGCGCAGCGTCACTTCGGTGATCACGCCCAGCGTACCCTCGCTGCCCACCATCAGTCGGGTCAGGTCGTAGCCGGCGCTCGATTTGCGTGCCCGGGTACCGGTGCGCATGATCCGGCCCTCGGCCGTGATCACTTCCAGTCCTAGCACATTCTCACGCATGGTCCCGTAGCGCACCGCATTGGTACCGCTGGCGCGGGTGGCGCACATGCCCCCAATGCTGGCATCGGCACCCGGGTCGATCGGAAAGAACAGCCCCGTGTGCTTGATGGCCTCGTTGAGCTGCTTGCGGGTCACGCCCGGCTGCACGGTGACGGTCAGGTCTTCGGCATCGATGGCCAGCACCTGGTTCATGCGGCTGACATCCAGGCTGATGCCGCCCTGGATGGCCAGAAGGTGCCCCTCCAGCGAGGAACCGGCACCGAACGGGATCACCGGCACCGCATACTGGTTGCACAGCGACAGCACGTGGGCCACATCGGCGCTGCTCTGCGCAAATACCACCGCAGCCGGTGGCGGCACGATGAAGGACGACTCGTCGCGGCCGTGCTGTTCGCGCACGGCCATCGCGGTGGAGCAGCGATCGCCAAAATGGGCTCGCAGCGCGTCGATCAGAGCCGCGGGTGTTTCGCGCTGCGCGATCTCGGGCAGCATGTGACTGGGCAGGGGGGCATTCATTCGTCGATCTCCTCAAGGGCGGGACACGTCTCGTGAACACGCGGATGAAACAACCAGCGCCGCAGTGATGCGCTTGTGGAAGGGCTGAGTTTATGCGAGCCCCTGATGGGGGGGTGTCTCTAGCGCCGAACCGATAATCGGCAGTTACCCTAGGAGACCCCATGTCCAATCGACTCACCCAAATTGCCACTCGCACCGGGGACGACGGCACCACCGGCCTGGGCGACAACACCCGCGTGCCCAAGGATAACCTGCGCGTGTGCGCCATGGGCGATGTCGATGAGCTCAACTCCCATATCGGGTTGCTTCTTTGCGAAGACATGCCCGGCGATGTGCGCGAGCTTTTGGTGCAGGTTCAGCACCAGCTCTTCAATCTCGGGGGCGAGTTGTCCATTCCGGGTTTTGAGCTTTTGCAGGCGCAGGCCATCGCCCGTCTGGATCAGGCACTGGAGGCCTACAACGCGCAGTTACCGCGATTGCAGGAGTTCATCTTGCCTGCCGGCACGCGCGCCGCCTCGCTGGCCCATGTCTGCCGCACCGTGGCCCGGCGGGCCGAGCGGGCCGTGGTGGCCCTTGGTGCGGCGCAGACGCTGCGACCGGCGCCTCAGCAGTACCTCAATCGCTTGAGCGATCTGCTTTTCGTCCTCGCCCGGGTTCTTAACCGCATGAATGGCGGCGACGACGTGTACTGGAACAGCAAGCGCTTGCAAGAGCAGGGCGGCCCCTGAGCTGTTGAGCCCTCCCTGAACGCGGCGCCGGCCTACGGCTCGATGCACTCGGCGCTGGCAGCAAGACGGCGCAAAAGGCCCGATGCTCGCCTTTATGGAGGAGACTGGGCCGACACAGACCCCAAGCCCCGCGTTTGAGGCCGAGCAGCGCCCTGCAGCGCACAGTCTCTGGCTTCGTACCGCCGGTCGTCGTTGGGGCCTCTGGCTGCTCTTGCCGGTGCTGCTGGCCGCCATGGCGGTTTCCTGGCGCTGGTGGCGCGGCCCAGCGGTGCCTGTGGTGACGGTGACTCGGCAGGCCTTGACCGAGTCGGTGGCCGCCACAGGCCGCCTGCGCGCGCCCGCCCGCATCGATCTGGCGGCCGAGTTGGCGGGCACTGTGGCGCAGGTTTGGGTGCGCGAGGGCCAGAGGGTGCGCGCCGGTGAGGTGCTGGTGGCTTTGCAGGATGGTGAAGCCCGTGCCGCCCTGTTGCAGGCGCAGGCGGCCGAAAGCGAGGCCCTGGGCCGCTTGCAGCAGCAGACGGGAGTCAGTGCACTGCTGGCGCAGCAGACAGTGTTGCAGGCGCAGGCGGCATGGCAGGCGGCGCAGCGCGAGCACGGCCGGGTTAGCGAACTGGTCGAGCGAGGCTTTTTTGCGCCGCAGCGCCTCGATGAGGCCAAGCGTGCGCTCGATGTGGCCGCCAGCGCACTGACTTCGGCCCAGCTGCAGGCGCGAGAGGGCCAGGGGGCCGAGGGGGTACTGGCCCAGGCCCGGCTGGCGCAGGCCCGCGCAGCGGTGCGGTTGGCCCGGGCGAGATTGGAGCGCCTTTCCATCCGCAGTCCGGCGCCGGCGCGGGTGCTCAGCCGCGATGTGGAGCCCGGCGCCATGGCGCAACCGGGCCGGGTGATGCTGGTGCTGGCGGAGGCCGGGCCCATGCATATTCAATTGAGCATCGATGAGCGCCATGTGCCGATGCTGCGGCTGGGCATGCGCGCCTGGGCGGTGGCCGATGCGTATCCCGACCAGGTCTTTGAGGTGCGTCTGTGTGAAATGGCCCCGGCCATTGACGCCGAGCGCGGCTCGATCCAAGTGCGGCTTTGTCTGCTGGAGGCGCCAGACTTCCTCAGGCCGGAGATGACGGTATCGGCCGAGCTCATCGGCGCCCGGCGCGCGGCTGCGCTGGTTTTGCCCTCGGCGGTGATTCGCGAGGCCGATAAGTCTTCGCCCTGGGTCCTGGTGCTGCGCCAGGGCCGGGCTCAGCGGCAGCGCGTCGAGCTGGGGCTGACTGGCTCTGGGCACAGTGAAATTCTCAAGGGCCTCCAGGAGGGAGAGCGGGTGATCGCGCCCACGCAAGGAGTTTTGCCCGGAGACCGTGTCCGGCCGGGCCCGCCTCCGGCGGCTGCGCCCGCCTGGTCGCCGCCTTCCTTCTTGCGATGATGGCTCGCTGGGCCCTCAGTCCCTGGTCCCGCAGCCTGCCGGTGGAACTGCTCTTGGCGCTGCGTTTCTTGCGCGAGGGGCGGGTGCAGAGCTCTCTGGTGCTTGCCGGTGTGACCGCCGGTGTGGCGGTGACGGTGTTCCTCACGCAGCTGATCAATCAACTCCAAGGTCTGATCGTCGATCGCGTGATGGGCTCCCAGGCCCATGTGGTCATTCAACCGGCGCAGGAGGAGGTGCTGCGCGCGCCTCAGGAGACGGCGATGGCCGCCCATGTGCAGCCGCGACTGCAAAGGCAGCGCGCCGTTGATCAGTGGCAGCAGGTACTCGATCTGGCACGATCCACCCCTGGTGTGCTGGCCGCCTCGCCCATCGTCACCGGCTCGGCGTTGGTCAGCCGTGGGGCGGTGGTGCAAAGCGTGACTGTGCTGGGCGTGCCGCCCGAGGACTATGGCCGGGTGGTGCGCATGGATGGATACATGACGGTCGGCCGCTTTGAATTGGCCTCCGACAGTGCGTTGATCGGTCGTGAGCTGGCCGAGGACTTGGGTGTGAAGGTGGGCGACAAGCTGCGTGTTTCTACCGGCTCGCGCAGCCAGGTGCTCACTGTCACTGGCCTGTTTGATATGGGCGGTCGCGAGGCCAACCGCCGGCGCATCTTCATCAGCCTGCGCATGGCACAGGCCTTGCTCGATTTGCCCGGGCGCATCAGCGCCATTGATTTGAGCGTGGCCGATCTTTTTGGCGCCGATGCGGTGGCCGACCCGCTGCGCCGCCAGACCGGGCTGCGGGTGGAGAGCTGGATGCAAACCAATGCCGGACTGCTCAACGCCCTGTCCAACCAGGATGTTTCCAACAACCTGATTCGCGGCTTTGTGGCGGCCATCGTGGCCCTGGGCATCTCCAGTGTCCTGGTGGTGACGGTGGTCCAGAAGCAGCGCGAGATTGGCATCCTGCGCGCGATGGGCGCGGGGCGTTCTCGCATCATGCGCATCTTCCTCTTCCAGGGCGCCCTGATGGGAGTGCTGGGCTCGGGCTTGGGCGTCATGTGGGCCTACGGCTTGCTGGCCCTTTTTTCGCATATTTACAAGACACCCGAAGGCGGTGCGATGTACCAAGCTGAGCTCGACCCCCTGCTCGCTCTGGCCGCCAGCGTGCTGGCCTGCGCAGTGGGCGTGCTTTCGGCCTTCATGCCGGCACGCAGGGCTGCGCGCATGGATCCGGTGCAAGCCATACGCGCATGAGCCGGGCCCCGCCTATTCTTGAATTGACCGAAGTTCGCAAAAGCTACGGTCTTGGCACGGCGGTCGAGGCCGAGGTGTTGCACGGTATCAGTTTGCGGCTCGAGCCGGCTGAATTTGTGGCCTTGCGCGGGCCTTCCGGCTCGGGCAAGAGCACCCTGCTCAATATCATCGGCTTGCTCGAGCCGCAGACTTCCGGATGTCTGATTCTCGATGGCCAGCGCACCGACAAACTCGATGACGCGCGCTTGACCGAGCTGCGCGGGCGCACCATCGGCTTCGTCTTTCAGTACCACCATCTCCTGCCCGCCTTTACCGCGCTGGAAAATGTATTGCTGCCCCTGATGCTGGCCCGTGGGGTGCTCCTGCCCCAGGACGAGGCACTGGGCCGCCAGTTGCTCAGCAGCGTCGGCTTGGACCAGGCCTTGGCCAAGCGCCCCGGGGAGCTCTCGGGCGGCATGCAGCAGCGTGTGGCGCTGGCTCGGGCATTGGCGCGCAAACCACGCCTGATTTTGGCCGACGAGCCTACGGGCAACCTCGATAGCGCAAGCGCTCAAGAGGTGTTTGCTCTGCTACGCCGATTTAACCGGGAGCACGGCAGCGCCTGCATGATCGTCACCCATGATGCCTTGCTGGCCGATCGTTGTGACCGCAAGATCGATCTGATCGACGGTCGCTTGGCCCCGGATCAGGACTTGGCGACCAGGCGCAGATAGTCCTCCCGCGTGCCTGGATGCACCGACTCGAGCACCCGCTCGTAGGAGCTTTGATGGTGGGCCAACAGGCGTGCCGAGGCCAGCGTGCGCGAGCGGCAAAACCAGTGGCAGGTGTGCTGCAGCAGCAGCATTTCGGCCAGAAAGGCATGGGCGCGCCGCGAGGCGCTGACCTCTGGGTTGCCCGCAGCGCGCTGCAGGGCTTGCGCGTGCAGGAGCAGCAAAGGTCGCAGGTCCAGGCCGCGCCACCCGATGCCCGGCAGGCTCTGCATCAGTGGCTCAAGCAACCCGCGCATGGGCAGCGTGCTCATCCGCGTCTGCTCCGCACTCAGCTGCGCAAAGTCCTGCGCCAGGCGACCGACCTGTTCTGCCAGCCGCTTTTCGCTCGTTTGCAGCAGCTGCCAGATCGCCTGGCGGCGCTGCGTATCGTGTTCGTCAAGTGCGCGTGCGTAGCCTTCGCTGAGAGTCTGCATCAGTTTTTCGATCTCGTATGGCTGTAACTGGCGGGCCAACAGGCCCACGCGGGCCCGGGCGGCTCGCGATTGCAGGGACCAAAACACCAGCCCCAGAGCAAAAGCGGCGAGCGCGAAATCCAGGATTTGCATCGTCGTACGCGCCGCTCAGCGTCCCGGTCGATTCATCAGGGCCATGCCCGCTGCCACAGCCGCCAAGGCCAGTATCACACCGGGGGTGACCGACTCGCCCAGCCAGAGGGCGGCAAACACCAGAGTAAAGAGCGGCGTGAAAAACGAGAAGCTGGTCACTCGGGTGACGGGATAGCGACCGAGCAGCCACATCCAGATCAGAAAGCTGATGAAGCCGCCCAATGAAGCTTGCGCGCCGGCGGCCCCCCAGGCCCAGGCGCTGTAGTCCCAGCGCCAGGTTTCGCCCAGGGCCAAAGACAGGCAGGGTAGCAAGAGCGCGCTCACGCTGACCTGATAGAGCAGCAGTTTTTCAGGCCGTACCTGGGTCAGCGTCGAGCTGCGTATGACCACGGTGGTCAGGCCCCAGAACAGCCCTGCGGCAAGGCCGAACAGATCGCCGGCCAGGGTGGCCCCCTCGGCTTGCATCAATCCTTCTCGCAGCGCAAAGATGACGGCGCCAAACGCCAGCAGCAGGCCCGCCCACTGCGAGGCATGCAGCCGCTCCGACCGAGCCCACAAGGGCACCAGCAAGGCCACCCAGAACGGCGAGGTGTAGAGAAAGACCGTCAGCCGCGAGGACCCGGTGTACTGCATTCCCACATAGATGCAAACGAATTCGGCAGCAAACAGCAGTCCCGCCAGCAGGCCGGCCCGCATCGTGCCATCGCCGTGCCACCATACGATGCCGCGCAGACGGCACCACAGCATGAGCAAGATGGTGGCCCCGAGCATACGCATCCAGGCCTGGAACACCGCAGGCATCTCCGACAAGGTCCACTTGATCAGCACCTGCTGCATACCCCACAGCAGACAGCAGCCCAGCAGCAGGCTGACGGCCAGCGTATCGAGGTGCTCCTTGCGCGCGGGCGTGGTCGAGCTCATGGGGGATCAGGGCGGGACGGACCTTCAGCCCCGCTCAGGACGGGTAGGGGAACATCTGGCCCCGGTGGTACAGCAGGGGCGCGGTGTTGGACGAGGTGCGGCAGGCCTCGACCTGCGCCACAAAGATCACATGGTCCCCTTCGACATGACGACTGCGCTGGCGGCACTCGAATACCGCCAGGCAACCGTCGAGCAGGGGACAGCCTTGCTGGCTCCAACCGTGCAGCAGCCCTTCCCAGCGCTGTGCCCGCGGACCGGCAAAGCGTTCGCCCAGGGCTAATTGATCGGCCCCCAGCACATGAATGACATGGTGCTGGGCCGACTCGAAGACGGACATCGATTGCGATCCCCGGTTCAGGCTCCAGAGCACCAGCGGGGGTTGCAGGGACACCGAATTGAAGGAGCTGACCGTCAGCCCGGCCCGTTCGCCATCGGCGCTGCAGGCAGTGACCACAGTCACGCCGGTGGCAAACAGGCTCAGAGATTGGCGGAACTGGGACTCGAAGTCCTGGGTTTGGGGGGGCGCGGCGGGGGCGGGTGAGGAGGGCATGGGCAATGGCTACATCCCGCCACCATCGGCGAGACCGCGCCATTGTCCCCGATCGGCTTGTCGGGGCGCTCTGTTGCGGCCGGCCGCTTAAATGGGCGCGGGAGCGGCACGCACCCCCGGAACCTGGTGGCGCGCGATCGCCGCTTGCACCAGGCCCTGGGCCCTGATCCGTTCGGCAAAGCCGGCCAGAAAGTGCGCCCCCCTCTCGTTAAGGCGCGACGTGCCTATGGCTTGCTGCACGGCCGTAAAGTCTCCGGGCAGGATGCGGCTGCCGGGCAGGCGCGCCTGATCGCTGATCAGCCGGGCCTGCAGACCCGCCAGCGCCTCCAGGCCCTCCTCGACAAACAGGCGCAAGGATTCGTCGATGGTTCGCGCCAGCACCAGTTCGGCGTGCTTGAGGGTGCGCTGCAGGTACAGGGTGTAGGCGCCGGAGTTCATGGTGGCGATGCGCACGCCCGGACGGTCGACCTCGGCGATTTGGCTCAGCGGCGAGCCGGCGGGCACCAGATAGCCGGCCGGGATTTCGAGGTAGGCCGGCGAGAAGGCGATTCGGGTGGCGCGAGCCGGTTCATTGGCCAGGAAGGCCACATCCCAAGCGTCTGAATCGACGGCCTCGCCAAGTGGACCGGGCGAGGGATAGGTCACGAAGCGCAGTGGCACGCCCAGTTCGGCCGCCAGGGTGCGCGCCAGATCGGGCACGATGCCCTGCGGATCGCCGGTGCCGGGCTTGACGAGCAAAAAATTAGACAAATTCAGCCCTACTCTGAGTTCGCCGCGGGGGGCCAGTTCTTTGAGTGTTGCGTTCCGATCGTTCAGGGTCATAGACATCTCCTCGTGCAGCCGACGATTGCATCACAGCTGGGCGGTGCTTTGGCAGGGCCACCCCCGGGCAAACCCGGGGGGGGCAGCCCGGGGCGCTGCTGTCTGCCTGCAATCCCGAGTGAAGCGGGGGGTCGGCCTGGCGCGACGACAATGCGGTGATGCATCAGGGATCCGATAGGCGCAGCGACCCTGGGCTCGAGGCAACGCCGTCCCCGGTCGTTCGCCCGGTCGCTCTTTCCCGCCCCCAGGAGTCGGGAGGCGTGTCTCTGCGCGTTTCGGAGCTTGAGTGCGAGGTCGATCGGCTGCGACAGCGCTGTGAAGAGCTTGACGGTTTTGTCCGTGCTGTGGTCCACGACCTGCGCTCGCCCTTGAGCGCGCTCGACGGCTTTTCTACGCTGCTCGAAGAGTCCTTGCGGGACCTGCCCCTGGAACAGTCGTCACCGGCACGGGCCTGGGCCGGTCGGGTGCGCGCTGCCGCGCAGCAGATGGGCGAGTTGATCGAGGGGCTGCAAGCCCTGGCCCACTTGTCAAATGCGCCGATGCAGCGTGCTGAGGTTGACCTCAGCGCTATGGCCCGTGACATTCTCGGCCGCATGGCGCAGTTGCATCCCATGCCGCCCCTGCACATGCAGGTGCAGGACGGCCTGCAATGTGTTGGCGACCCCCGACTGATCCGGCAGCTGCTCGAAAACCTGTTGGACAACGCCAGAAAATTCAGCGGTCGCTGCGAACGCGTGCACATAGAGTTCGGCAGGCTGGCGCAGGCCGAGGGCTCCGGCGCACCGGCAGGCGCCTTTTTTGTGCGCGATCGCGGCGCTGGCTTTGACGCGGCGCAGGCCCATCGCTTGTTCCAGCCCTATCAGCGACTTCACGGGCAGGATGAATATGCTGGCCTGGGCTTGGGCCTGGCCATCGTCAAGCGCATCGTGGCCCGTCATGGTGGCCAGGTGCTGGCCACTGCTCACGCGGGACAGGGCGCTACCTTTTATTTCACATGGAGCACCGATGCACAGACATCGGTTGCCAAGGGGGCATGAATATGCGCGACGACGATCGCAGCGCCAACGGCGCGGCCGCGGCAGATACGGGTTCGGAGGCGGCCCGGGGTGCGCGTCGCTCCTCCTTTAAGGCGCAGATGTTGCAGGCCCGCGAGGACGCCATCGTGCAGGCCGTCAACCGTCTGTTGGCCGAAAAGGGTTTTGACCTCATGACGGTCGACGAAGTGGCTGCCGAGGTGGGTATTGCCAAGGCCAGCCTCTACAAGCATTTCCCGAGCAAAGAAGATCTGGCGGCCGCGGCCATGGTGCGGGTGCTGACCCAGGCCGAGGAGTTTCTCGATCAATTGCCGGCCCAGGCCGCCCCGATCGATCAGCTCAAGGACGTGGTGCGTTGGATGATGCGCTTGCAGTTGGCCGGGCAGATGCCCACGCTGCCCAGCCAGAACTCATCGTTGCGTGCGCGCCTGATGGCCAATACCGCCTATCTGGACTTGCTCATGCATGTCAGCGACCGCATGGGTGCCTGGATCGAGGCGGCCCAGGCCGATGGCAGCATTGACGCGACTTTGCCGCCTATTCTGGTGCTCTACACCGTTTACTCGCGCGCTTGCGATCCGGTGCTTGAGTTCATGAAAGCCAGTGGTCAGTTCGACGACGAGGCCATCATCGACTGGGTCACCGGCACCTGTTTCAACGGGCTGCTGGCTCGCTGAGCGCCCCACGGACCCCATCAATCTGCGGGGTCGCTCTCCAGCCTAGCCTGGCTGTGTTCACGCGCCACCTGCAGCGCCAGGCACAAATCGTCCCAGGCCTTGACTTTGTCAGCCGGGTGTCTGAGCAGGGCGGCGCAGTCGTAGCTGACCACTGCGGGCAGGCCCCACAGATCGTGCACCTGTCCTCGCAGCTGCCCCAGGGGCTCGGTGCTCTCCAGCAGCGCTTGAGCCGCCAGCCGACCCATGATGAACACCACATCGGGCTCGCTCTTGCTCAGCGACTCTTCAAGACCAACCATGGCGGCGGGTGCGGCCTGTTTTTGCATCGGTGCGAGCCACACCGAGCCAGCGCGGTGCAGGCCGGCGGCCTTGAGCATGGCCTGCAACAGGGCCTGGGCCTGTCCACCGGGGTGTTCGCGTTGCTCGGCCAGCAGTAACCAGCGCGGACCTGCTGTGTTGTCGCCATGCAGGGCCTGCGGCGGCCCGACCCGCCAGCCTGCAGGCCGGTCCTGGGGCTCGGTCTGTGCTGCCGCTGGAGGGTCGGCCGACCGGGGCGAGCCCGGGGCGCGCTCAGCGACCGGCTTCGTTGATGCTGGGGACGGGTTCTCGGGGGGGGAGGCCGGCCGCCACCACACCCGTATGCCTATTTCGCGCAGCATGGCGCGTTGACGTGCATCGAGCCTCATGAGGCCTCTGCTTGCAAAGGCAGACTCATCACGATCGCGTCCTCGCGCTTGAACGGGGCCAGCGGATAGTAGTTGCGTCGCAGACCGATGACCTTGAAGCCGTAGCGTTCATAAATGCCGCGTGCACGGTCGTTGCTCACCCGCACCTCCAGCCACAAGGATTGTGCGCCTTGTCGGCTCGCCCAGGCCACGCCCTGCCCCAATAGATGCAGGCCCAGCCCCTGGCCTTGGCGTTGTGGTGCGATCGTGATGTTGAGCAGGTGGGCTTCGCCGGGGCTGAGCATGATCACCAGGTAGCCGATCAGCGCCTGGCCTTCGACCAACACCCAGGCGTGATAGCCGGCGCGCAGGGAGTCGGAAAAATTGCCATGCGACCAGGGGTGGGTGTAGGCCTGCCGTTCCAGCAGCGCCACCGGCTCAAGCCAGGCTTCGGTCATGGCCAGCAGCTGCAGGCCTTCGGTGGCCGGTGTAGGGGCCAGCGCGCTCATGCTGCGGCGGCGGCCTGGGCCGCGGCGCGTTCCTCGGTGGTCAGTGCCACCTTGTCACGGATATACAGGGGCAGGGCTTGGTCGGCCGGCACCGCCTGGTCGAGCCTTTGTGGCGCCAGGCGCAACAAGGCTGCGGCCGTGGGCAGGGCTTCGATCCAGGCGCTGTCCGTCGGCAGCGCAGGCAGTCGCCCGTTGTAGGCTCTCAGGGCGTTGCCGGCGGCCCGGTGGCGCTGGACCCTATCGGAACCCGGCCAGGTTACCGCCTCGGGGGCGCACACCTGGCAGGCTGCCAGGGCCTGCAAGTGCAGGCCCTCGACCCGAAAGTGCTGGACATAGACCTCATTCATCCGGGCATCGAGCACGGCGCTTATGCAAGCCGTATCCGGCTCGGCGTGTCGGGCCGCCTCCGCCACCGCGTGTAGCGTGTCGATGGCCAGCACCGGCCGACCGCTGCCGAAGGCCAGCCCCTGCGCCACCGCGCAGGCGGTTCGAAGCCCGGTGAAGGAGCCTGGCCCGCGTCCAAAGACGATGGCATCGAGATCGCGCAGCCGCAGCCCGGCTTGCTTGAGCAGGCTCAGAATGCTCGGAATGAGCGTGGTGGAGGCCTGTGCCGCGCCCGGTCCCGAATGCAGCCACAGTTGCTCTCCCAGCCCCACCCCGACCGACAGGGTCTCGGTGCTGGTATCGAAGGCCAGGAAGCGGCCGGGCGGGGGTGTGTTCAAAGGCATGAGGCGTCCGGGCTGGAGATTATCCGGCCTGGCCCGCCGTATGATTGTGGGGTGCCTCTTGTGCCAATCCGCAGCCTCTGTGCCGCCGGCCTCTGGGCCCTGGCTGCAGCGCTGCCGGCCGCAGCGAAGGATGTGCCCCGCGCGGTTGCGCAGGCGCTCGCCCGCGCCCAGGTGCCCCCCGAGGCCGCCGCGTTTGTGGTGACCGACCTGTCCACCGGACGGGTGCGGGTGAGCCATCGTGCCGACGCCGCCATGAACCCGGCCTCGGTCACCAAGCTGCTGACCACGTCGGCCGCGCTCGAATTGCTCGGGCCTGCCTACACCTGGTCCACCACCGTGCTGGCCGATGGCGCCTTACAGGGTGAAACCCTTAAGGGGCATTTGGTCTTGCGCGGCGGCGGTGATCCCAAGCTGGTGATCGAGCGCCTGCAGTCGATGCTGGCCCAGATTCAGGCCAGCGGGGTCAAGGCTGTCGAAGGCGACATCGTTCTCGACCGGGCTTTGTTTCGACCTCCGCCCATCGCAGCGGGGGATTTCGATGGTGAACCGCTGCGGCCCTACAACGTCCAGCCGGATGCCCTGTTGGTCAATTTCAAGTCCTTGGTTTTCACGTTCACGCCCGACCCCGCGCAGCGCAAGGCACGGGTCAAGGTCGAGCCGGCGCTTGCGGGTGTGCAAGTCGATGCCGCTGTGCCCCTGGCCCATGGGCTGCGCTGTGAGGATTGGCGTGCACTGCTCAAAGCCCAGCTCGATCAGGCTCAGCGGGTGCAGTTTCGCGGCCAGTACCCGGCCTCTTGCGGTGAGCGCGTGTGGCCCACCGCTTATATCGAGCCCGAAAGCTTTGCTGCGCGTGCGATTGAGGCGGCCTGGCGGGCGCAGGGCGGCGGCCTGTCCGGCCGGGTTCGCGACGCGACCGCGCAAGAGTTGCAGGCCCTGGCACAAAGGGGCTCCCTCTCGGGGGCGCGGCCGGCTTTGCGCCTGGAGGTGCCCTCGCTTGTGCTGGCGGACATCATTTCGGACATCAATAAGTTTTCCAACAATGTGATGGCCCAGCAAGTGTTCTACACCCTGGGCCTGCGTGCGCAGCCGGGGGTCGCTGGCAGCCTCGAAGGTGGGCGCGCAGTGCTGCTCGATTGGTGGCGGCAAATTCTGCCGGGGCGCGCTTTGCCGGTGCTGGACAACGGCTCGGGCTTGAGTCGCATCGAGCGCATCACGGCCCAGGGCTTGTCGGACCTGCTCGAGCGTATGGGCCGCAGCCCGGTGGCCGCCGAGTTACTCGCCTCGCTGCCTGTGGCTGGCGTCGATGCCACCATGCGCAACCGCGCCAAATCGGTGGCGGGCCAGGCCTGGCTCAAGACCGGTTCGCTGCGCGATGTCAGCGCCATTGCCGGTTATGCCCAGTCGGTAGGCGGTCGGCGCTATGCAGTGGTGGGCATCATCAATCATGACAACGCAGGAGCTGCGCGCGCTGCTCTCGATGCCTTGGTGCAGTGGGTGGTGCAGACCGACGCGCCCTGACCTACACTCAAAACCATGATCCGCCTGTCCGTGCTTGATCTCTCGCCCATCGCGCAGGGCTCGACGGCGGCGCACTCTTTTCGCAACTCGCTGTCCTTGGCGCAGCACGCTGAGCAGTGGGGCTATGCGCGCTACTGGCTGGCCGAGCATCACGGCATGCCCGGCATCGCCAGCGCCGCCACTGCCGTGCTGCTGGCGCATATTGGGGGCGGGACTTCCCGCCTGCGCATAGGCGCTGGCGGCATCATGCTACCCAATCATTCGCCGCTGGTGATCGCCGAGCAGTTCGGAACGCTTGAGTCGCTATTTCCCGGTCGCATCGATCTGGGTTTGGGCCGCGCGCCGGGCTCGGACCCGCAGACCGCCCGGGCCTTGCGTCGCCATCTGCAATCGGACGCCGACGAATTCCCGCAGGACGTGCTCGAGCTGATGGACTACCTCTCTGAGGCGCCGCGTCAGCCCGTGCGTGCTGTGCCGGGCACCGGGCTGCGTATGCCCATTTGGATTCTTGGCTCCAGTTTGTACGGCGCCCAATTGGCCGCCTTGCTCGGCCTGCCCTTTGCCTTTGCCTCGCACTTTGCCCCGGCCCAGATGATGGATGCGGTGGCGATTTACCGCGAGCGCTTCAGACCGTCGGCGCAGCAGGACCGGCCTTATGTCATGCTGGGTTTTAATGTCTTTGCGGCAGACAGTGACGCACAGGCGCAGCTGGTGGCCAGCTCGGCTCAGCAGGCCTTCGTCAATCTGCGCAGCGGACGGCCGGGTCAGCTACCGCCGCCCCAGCCGGGCTATTTGCAGCAGCTCGGCGCCTCCGAGCAGGCGGTGCTGCGGCATCTGCTGACCTGCGCGGCCATCGGTTCGCCGCAGACCGTGCGGGAGCAGATGGCCGACTTTGTCGAGCGCACCGGTGCCGATGAACTCATGATCGCCGGCCAGATCTTCGATCACCGCGCTCGCCTGCATTCCTATGAGATTGCGATGCAGGCCGCGCGCGAATTGGTGGCCGCCTGAGGCGGCTGCTACTCCTCGGGCCTTGTGGCAGCTGCGCGTTGCAGGCGGTCGCGCACGCCGTCCCAGGCGGCGCCGGCCGGCGGCGGCTCAACCCAGATTTCTCGTACCCCGCAGGCATCGAGCTCGCGCAGCACGGCAAAGAGCTGCTGCCCGGCCGTGGCTGCGTCACTGGCTTGCCGGCGCCAAATCAGCCCGGTCGGGCACGGTTTGGGCTCTTGCGGGCTCCACAGGCCGATGATGGCCTGCCCCGCCGGGGCCTGGCTGTCCAATCCTTGTAGCTGCTGCTGCCATTGGGCCGCGCCCAGCAGCCGCACGCGCGCGCGCGGGGCATAGTGTGACTCCAGCGTGCCGGAGGCGCGCGGCGCAGCCTGGGGCAGCGCAGTAGCCAGTGCCTTGCCGCAGGCGGCCTCAATCTGTGCCGGTGTGATCTGGCCCGGCCGTAGCAAAACGGGTGCGCCGCGCGTGCAGTCAACGATGGTCGATTCGATGCCTACTTCGCAGGGTCCGCCGTCAATCACCAACAGCTCGGGGCCGAATTCCTCTTGCACATGCGCGGCGGTGGTGGGGCTGACCCGGCCAAACCGGTTGGCACTGGGTGCGGCCAGGCCGCCGCCGAAGGCTTTGAGCACGGCGTTTGCAACAGGGTGTGAAGGACAGCGCAGCCCGATGGAGTCCTGCCCGCCGGCGGCCGCAGCCGCCACCTCGGGTCGGCGTGGCAGGATGAGGGTGAGCGGTCCGGGCCAGAAGGCGTCGATCAGGCGCTGTGCGAACGCAGGCACCTCGGCCGCGTAATCGGCCACTTCGGCGCCGCTTGCCAGATGCACGATGAGCGGATGATCAGCCGGCCTGCCCTTGGCCCCATAAATACGCGCCACCGCAGCCTCATTGCGCGCGTCGGCGGCCAAGCCATAGACGGTCTCGGTGGGCAGGGCCACCAGGTCACCGGCGCGCAGTTGTTCAACCGCCCGGGCGATCGTTCCAGGCGCCCCGGCCGCCAGCTTCATGTCATCGCTTCCAACTCAGCCCGTACTGGCAAATCCAGATGTCGCGCGCATATCAAGGCCTCGGACTGCACGGTCGCCAGGTTGGCCCCGGTGATGGTGAGATGGCCCATCTTGCGACCACGCCGGGCCTGGGTTTTGCCATACAGGTGCAGGTGCGTGCCGGGCTGGGCCAGTATGCTGGCCCAGTCGGGCGTCCGCTGACGGCCCTGCGCATCGAACCAGATATCACCGAGCAGGTTTAGCATCAGCGCCGGGCTGTGTTGCCTCGGCTGGGGCAGCGGCAGACCGGCCATGGCGCGAACCTGCATATCGAATTGGGATTGATCGAAGGCATCGAGCGTATGGTGGCCGCTGTTGTGGGGACGCGGCGCCATCTCATTGACCACCAGGTCCAGGCCGTGCGGTCCCCGCACGATAAAAAATTCGATGCACAGCAGCCCCACATAGCCCATGGCCTGCGCCAGAGTACGGGCCGCCGCCTGCGCACGGCCGGCCAGCACCGCCGGTAGACAGTCTGCGTGGGCTTGCGTCAGGGCCAGGATGCCGTCGATGTGCACATTGCGCTGTGCGGGGTAGGTCACCATTTGCCCATCGCGTCCGCGTGCCACGAGCACCGAACACTCGGCTTGCAGCGGCAACATTTTCTCCAGGACGCAATCGACCCGGCCCATTTGCCCCCAGGCCTGTGCCAACTCCTGCGCCGTTTGCACCCGCTGCTGGCCCTTGCCGTCATAGCCCATCCTGGCGGTTTTAAGGATGCCGGGCAACAAGTGCGCATCGACGGTGGCCAGATCGCTGTCTCGGCGGATCACTGCATGCGGCGCGCAGCCCACCCCCGAGAGGTTGGCGCAGGCGTTGAAATGGGCTTTCTCGGCAATGCGGTCCTGCGCAATGGCCACGCAGGCCGCCCCCGGGGCCACCGGCCGCAGTCGTGCCAGTTGCTCGAGCGACTGGGCCGGCACATTTTCAAACTCCGTCGTGATGGCTGCACTGATCCGGGTCAGTTCGGCCAGTCCCTGTGCATCGGTGTAGGCCGTCTGGATGTGGTGGTGGCTCACCCGTCCGGCCGGACTGTCGGGGTCCGGGTCGAGCACCGCGGTGAAATAGCCCATGCGTTGGGCCGCGTGCACAAACATGCGGCCCAGTTGGCCGCCGCCCATCACGCCCAGCGTGGCCCCGGGCAGGACCGGCGCGGATGTCTGTCTGGCAGCTTCGTGCTCTGCGCTCATGTCGGCGGCAGCGTCATGGCCTGTGCCGCGCGCGTCTGCTCGGCCCGGTAGGCAGCCAGTTTTTGCGCCAGTGCAGTGTCGTGCAAAGCCAGCAGGGCCACGGCGAACAGCGCCGCATTGGCGGCGCCGGCCTGGCCGATGGCAAAGGTGGCCACGGGAATGCCTTTGGGCATCTGCACGATGCTGTGCAGCGAATCGACCCCTTGCAGATGCCGGCTGGGCACGGGTACGCCCAACACGGGCACGGTCGTCTTGGCGGCGAGCATGCCCGGCAGATGGGCAGCGCCGCCGGCACCGGCAATGATGGCTTGCAGCCCCCGGCTTTGAGCCGACTCGGCGTAGGCGAACATGTCGTCGGGCATGCGGTGGGCTGAAACCACCTGGGTCTCATGGCCGATGCCAAAGTCCCGCAGGATCTGGACGGCCGGCTGCAGGGTTTCCCAGTCGCTGCTGGAGCCCATGACCACGCTAACTTGGAGAGGGGTGTTGCTGCTCATCGGGGGAGGCCTTCGGCCGGCTGTTTGGGGCTGGGGGCTCAGCCACGGCACGGGAGTCTGAGTCGGGGTTTGTGGGAAGGCGCAATTTTATGCGGCCCAGGGCGGGCCGGCCGGGTCGTGCTACCGGGTGTTGGACGGGGCCTTGAGTTGGGTGGGGGCCAGAAGCAGCGGGTACCATAGCCGCATGATTGATGTGACTATGGCGAATTTTGAGCAGGAAGTCATCGCCGCTTCCATGAACACCCCGGTGCTGGTTGATTTTTGGGCCCCTTGGTGCGGCCCCTGCAAATCGCTCGGCCCCATTCTCGAAAAGCTCGAGCTCGACTATGGCGGCCGTTTCAAACTGGTCAAGATCAATTCGGACGACGAGCAGCAACTGGCGGGCGCCTTTGGCATACGAAGCATTCCCACCTGTGTGTTGCTCATCGGGGGCCGGCCCGTGGACGGTTTTGCCGGCGCCCTGCCAGAAGGGCGGGTGCGCGAATTCCTGGACAAGCATCTGCCCAGTGACGACGAAATGCAAGCCCAGGCCGACGCCGAGCAGGCGCAGGACCTGATGGAAGAAGGCGACCTGCAAAGCGCCATCGACAAACTGGCCGAGGCGCTGGCTGCCGACCCGGGCAACGACGACGCCCGCTTTGACTATGTCAAGCTGCTCATCGGCACCGGGCAGCTGCCGCAGGCCGCTCAGGCCTTGGCCCCTACCCTCGCCCGCATCCCGGTGCCTATGCGCTTTGAGGCGCTCAAGCAATGGTTGGCTGCTTTTGAATTTGTAACCACCGATCCCCGCGGCCCGTGGACTGTGGAGCAGTTTGACGCAGTTATCGCCCAAAACAAACGCGACTTTGACGCCCGCCTGGCCAAGGCTCGGGTGTTGATGGCTGCCGGCCAGTGGACCGAGGCCATGGACGAGTTGCTCGAAATCATCATGCGCGACAAGAAGTGGGCAGACGAACTGCCGCGCAAGACCTTTGTGGCCATCCTGGAGTTGCTCAGCCCGCCCAAGCCCAAGACCGCCTCCGGCACCCCGGGCAAGACGGCCGCCGGCATCGAACTGGTCGGCGCCAACGCGGTACAGGAAGACCCGCAGGCCGCGCTGGTTTCGAGTTATCGCCGCAAGCTCAGCATGATGCTTAACTGAGCCGGGGCCGTCGCTGGCATCAGCGACGGCCAGAAGCGTTCGGCCGCGCTTTCTTGCCCTGGTTTTTCATGGAGCGCCCGCCTTCTTCCTCAAGCCAGGTCAGAAAGGCCTGTGTGGCCTCAGAGGGGTGGCCCGATGGAGGGAGCAGGGCGTAGTAGCCGGAGGTGTGCGGACACTCGTGATCGAAAGCCTTTACCAGCTCGCCTCGGTTGAGCAGACTTTCAGCAATCGAGCGGGGGCTCAGCGCGATACCCAGGCCCAGGCGGGCCGCTTCGAGCATGTGCGTGGAGTCCGTGAACTCCATGCGAGCGACGGGCCGCTGAATTGGGCCTGGCGGCTCTGGCAGGGTTGAGAGCCAGTGTGACCAGCTTTCCTGCGATTCCAGCAGCGGCAGGCGCAGCAGCTGCTCGACGCTCTGGGGCGGCCGCTCGCCCAGGAACTTGGGCGATGCCACCACAATCAGTTGATCGCTCATCAGGGGCTGCACCACCGCATCGCCCCAGTGGCCGTGTCCGAAGCGGATGGCGCAATCGACGGTGCCCGTCTGCAGGTCGGCATAGTCCATGGAGCCTTGAATCACCAGACGGATCTGCGGATGGCGGCGGCAGAAGGTGGGCAAGCGCGGCAACAGCCAGCCCTGGGCCCATGAGGGCAGCGCGGACAAACGCACCACCGGTGTGCTGGGTTTTCGCTTTACAGCCGTGCTGTAAGTGGCGCTGCCGATCTCGTCGAGGGCCTGGCGGATTCGGTAGCCATACAGACGTCCCTTCTCCGTCAAGAGCAGCTGACGGCCTTGCTTCTCCAGCAGTGGCAGATTCAGGAAGTCTTCCAGGGCCCTGATTTGGTGGCTGACGGCTCCCGCGGTCAGGCTCAGCTCCTCGGCAGCCGCCTGAATGCTGCCTTGCCGGATGAAGGCTGCAAAGGCGCGCAAGGCGGGCAAGGGAGGGATCCGGGAAGACATCAAAAAAATTCGTGTTTGGGCTCAAAAATATTCTCACACAGGATCTGCCAGGATTTCTAGACTGCTTCCGGTCGTTCAGTACGTCGACTTTTCATCCCTTGCCCATCCATCGATTCAGGAGAGAAAAATGCTCATTAAAGAAATCCAGACCTTTCTCGAAGGCTATTTTGAGGTGCTTCAGACCCAGGACATGGCGCTTTTTGATCGTGTCTTTCACAAGGATTGCGTGCTGTACTCGCAGCAGGACGGCGCCTTGGTGGTCCGGCCCTTTCTGGCTTACCGTGAAATGGTGCAGGGCCGGGCATCGCCGGCTTCCGGTGGGCACCCTCGCAACGAAGAGATTCTTCTGGTGGACTTTTTGTCGCCGACCATGGCCGCCGTGAAGGTCAGGCTGCGTCTGTTCAACAACATCATGGAAGACCATCTGAACCTGATGAAGCATGAGGGCCAGTGGATGGTTTATGCCAAACACTTCTACCGGGTCGGTAGCGCCTGAGCGCCCGAGCCCCCCTGCCCGCCGCCTGTTGGTGCGGGCGCCTCACCCATGCACCGCGCCGGTGCATTTCCCCGGCTAGTCTGGGGCTGTATCTGCGATTCTGAGCGAAAAACACCCTGGCACGGCTTCTGCAAGGTAAAGAGGTCTTTTTTTGAACTTTGCAGGAGTCTTTCATGAAACTGTTGTCTGTCCCCATCGCTTTGGCCGGCGCGTCTTTGTTGGCCTCTTCGGCTGTCATGGCCCAGGCTGCCGCCCCCGAGTCCAGCCTGTCCTTCAACGCGGGCGTGGTCACCGACTATCGCTACCGCGGTATTTCGCAGTCGCGTCTCAAGCCCGCGGTGCAGGGCGGATTCGATTACGCGGACAAGAGCGGCTTTTATGTGGGCGCCTGGGGTTCGACGATCAAGTGGATCAAGGACACCCCTGGCGCTACCGACGGGTCGTTTGAGCTCGA